>JBCCRH010000007.1:0-34055 GCA_039208045.1 Bacteroidota bacterium | reverse complement strand
CCTATTGAACGTGATACGCTGTACAATGTAGTGCACGACTATACCAATCACGAATTTGAGGACGATAAGCACTACCGAGGCTATTTGTCTTTACCAGTTGTAAAAAGTAATTAATGACGTATCCCAAAAAAGTTTACATCATCAGACATGGCGAAACAGAACTGAACCGCCAGAGAATTATCCAAGGAAGTGGCGTAGATGCATCTTTAAATGATACAGGCCGAAAGCAAGCCCAGGCGTTTTTTGAGCACTATCAGTCTATCAATTTTGATGTGGTAATTACTTCCAAACTGACCCGCACGCGCGAGACTATGGCTCCATTTATTGAGACCGGCTTAAAGTGGGAGCAATATGCCGAAATCAACGAAATGGCATGGGGCATTTATGAAGGACAACCTGGTACTCCAGCTATGCGCCAAGACTACAAGGATATGCTGGCGGCCTGGAAGCGCGAAGAATATGATGTGCGCTTGGAAGGTGGAGAAAGTGCCTTAGAATTATCCAATCGGATCAAAATATTCGTGGAAGCACTCAAGAGTCGAGAAGAATCTACCATTTTGATTTGCTCTCATGGGCGCGCCATGCGCTGCTTGATTTGTACGCTTAAAGAAGAGCCCCTATACAATATGGAGCTATATCAGCATTCCAATACCGGACTTTGGATTGCTAATTATGATGGCGAGCAATTTACACTGGAAGTAGAAAACGACACCCAACATCTAGAAGGGGTGGAAATTGTGCACTAAACTATATACATGCAAAAACTAAAAATAACAGCAGTAAGCTACCTAAACACGAAGCCCTTACTCAATGGCATTTTCCATAGCCCCATTGCCGACCAAATTGACTTACAATTAAATATTCCTTCAGTTTGCGCGCAAAAGCTGAAGGAAGGCTCTGCTGACCTAGGCTTAGTACCAGTAGCTATTATTCCTGAACTATCGCATCCACATATCATTTCAGACTATTGTATTGGTACGGTTGGAGCAGTAAAGACGGTATGTATCTACAGCCAAGTTCCTATTGAAGAAGTGGATAAAATCTATTTAGATTTCCATTCTAGGACGTCTGCTGCATTAACGAAAGTGTTGCTCAAAGAGTACTGGCATCTAAGCCCAAAACTAGAATCTGCTCAGGAAGGCTATATTGAACACATACAAGGTACTACTGCTGGATTAGTTATTGGTGACCGAACGATTGGCTTGGAGAATCGCTTTGCTTATGTGTACGACTTAGGGGAGGTCTGGCAACAGCATACGGGTTTACCTTTTGTATTTGCAGCCTGGGTGAGCAATCGTCCGCTAGACCCCGATTTTATCGAGGCATTCAATATTGCCTTAAAAAAAGGCTTATCGCTTATTCCCCAGTTGATGTATCTGCTCCCGTCTCCTGCCCCTGGCTTCGATTTAGAGGCTTATTTTACACAACATATTAGCTATGAGCTGGATGCAGGAAAACGTCTGGCGCTTCAGCAATTTTTGGAGGCCATCAGCCCAGCTTCTGCCTTGCAATTTCAAGCAGTGGCCTAGCCACGTAAGGCTTAGCCCGTGCTAAGTGGTCTCGTAAGCACAAAAAATTAGCCGCTGCTCTAACAAGAACAGCGGCTTTTTCTTTGTGGCAATAAAAAGAGGATTACTTGGCAATATCCGCTTTATAAGCTTCGTATTCTTCCTTGGTAAGAATCTTAGACTCCTCCACATTACCATCTTTATCCAGCTTCACATACTTATAGGGGCTGTCCTCTACGGAGGTTTCCACCGCCAAAGAAGGATCGATCAAGGGCGTACCCTCTACCATAAATGCAGTATAGCCTACTAAGATAGCACTCCAGCTTTTTGAAGAAATCACACCATCCACCAGAGCAACAGCACCAGGCACTTGCTCGATGGCTCTATCTAGTGCTTCCTTCAAGTTAGGAATCCCAGTAGGGATAATCAAGATGATGTAGGCACCATCTTGGTCTGCAACACGTGTCTTACCACGTTGGAATGAAGCTGCTTTTGACAAATCTACATTCTTAGACGATACGATGGTAAAGTCTAGAATACGCTGCGTACAGCTAGTAGAAAGCATCATGGCTAGAATAAGCGTGAAAGGGACAATAAGTCTTTTCATTTTAGAGGTTTTAATGAACAATTAAATAAAAAAGGGTTAGATCAACAACCGAAGTTGTTAACTATGATTTGCACTATGAAATAGTCGAATTTGGAATGAAGCAGGTGGAGAAGTACTGAGTATGATTGATACTGTTAAGGGTATTCTCATAGACGTTTTCGGGTTTACAAAATGGTTTTTCTTTACTATTGAGCGCTAAGATGCAGTAAAGATATAATTTTTTCATAAAGCAAAAATTATCTGAGCCAAAATTTTACAAATACTGAATGGCTTCCCATTTTTACAAAAAAAGCAAATGAGTTATTTTAAAAAATCGCTCTTTTCAGCGCTATGGTGTGCCATAATGTGGTGTTGCATTGGATGTAACGACTCTACTGTAGCCGATATAGATATAGAACAAGGCTACGAATATTTTCCACTCGCTATTGGCCTGAGCTGGGAGTATCAAGTCGATTCTATTACCTACGATCCAGATATTGGTGGTACGCGAGTTGACAGCTCTACCTCCTTTCTTCGCGAAGTCATTATTGATACCTTACCTAATACTGCCGCAGAAACGACCTACATTATAGAGCGTTCCACGCGCTCTAATCCAAACCAACCTTGGCAAGTACTCAATACTTGGACAGCTAGTAGGACGGATAATCTAGCCGTCCGCACCGAGGATAATCTGCGAATCATTAAGTTGACCTTTCCCATAAGAGAAGATAGCCGCTGGGATCCCACGCTATTTATTGATCCCACACTAGAAATTATCGTCGAAGGAGAGACCATTGAGGCGTTTAAAAATTGGGATGGGCGAGTGCTAGCTACGAACCAGATGCAGTCACTATTTGGTACAGATTACGAAAGTGTATTATTTTCCCAGCTGGCAGATGATGAAAATTTGATTGAACGGCGCTTGATCACAGAACAATACGCCCCCAATGTAGGGCTGATTTTCAGGGAAGTGCAGCTATTGGATACGCAGTGCCAAGTTTGCTGTAATAGTGATTTTGCTGGCTGTGAGCTTTTGGCGTGGAGTGAAAAGGCAGAGAAGGGACTTTTTGTGCGCCAACAGTTGATTGACTTTAAGTAAAAAAATTTAGGCGTATATACATCTAAATCTAATTATTTTTATAATTTGGTGACAAATTGAAAACAAAGAACTTTAAAAAGCAACATCAGAGAGAGCGCGTTTGTATCAAGCCCTATCCTTTTCTTTTTTGGATAGGGCCTTTTTTTTGCACAGCGCTCTTATCGATGGATAATGCCTCCTCCGATTACATCGTCACCTTCATAGAATACGGCTGATTGTCCCGGAGCTACTCCTTTTACATGTCCTAAGAAGTCCACGCGCATTGCCGTACCTCCCTCTTCTAGGCGCAGTTCGCTCATAGCCCCTCTGTCCTTGTAGCGGATTTTGGTAAGCGCCTCATAGCCTTCTGGAAGGCTATCGTATTTCATCAAATTTAGCTTGCCCACTGTCATGCCATTGCGAATCAGCTCATTCTCTCTACCCAATACCACTGCATTACTCTCTGGTCGAATCTCTGTTACATACATGGGTTCACCGAAAGCCATACCGAGCCCCTTCCGCTGACCTATGGTATAAAATGGATAGCCTTTATGCGTACCAATCACCTCTCCTTGTGTATTGAGGAAATCTCCTCCTGCCACTCGCTCTTCTAGACCATCAACGCGACGCTTCAGGAAACTCCGGTAGTCATTATCCGGCACAAAGCAAATCTCAAAAGACTCTGCTTTTTTAGACAATTCTTGATAGCCCCAATCAGCTGCCATTTGGCGCACTTCTGGTTTGGTATATCCTCCCAATGGAAACTTAGAGCGCTCTAGACAATCTTGACTCAAACCCCAAAGTACATAAGACTGATCCTTATGGGAATCCTTTGATTTAGAGATATATCTCCTACCATTTAATTCGTTGATGTTGGCGTAGTGTCCAGTAGCGATAAATTCACAATCCAAGGCATCGGCTCTTTTTAGTAAAGAGTGCCACTTGATATGGGTATTACAGAGCACACAGGGGTTGGGCGTGCGGCCTGCCATGTATTCATCCACAAAATTATCGATGACAAAATCTCCAAACTCCTCTCGTATATCAATGATGAAGTGATGAAAACCCATCTCTACCGCCACCTGCCGAGCATCATTGATAGAATCTAGACTGCAACAGCCTGTTTCTTTTTTAGAGCCTCCCGAATTGGCGTAATCCCACGTTTTCATCGTGATGCCGATAACTTCATATCCTTGATCGTGCATCATCATGGCCGTCACTGTGCTATCAATACCACCACTCATGGCCACTAAAACCTTTCCTTGCTTACTCATTACTATTTTAAGTTAAAATCTGACCACAAAAGTACAATATTTCAGTGCGATTAGTTCAGTTAGATGCTGGATGAAAATCATATCTAGCTATCTATGAAGTTGAAATATTCATATGTTGCTATAAAAATGACTTTCATATCACAATAATCCCTAGAATTAGGTATTGTTTGCATTATCTTGACCTATTACATTTAGCCCAGTTTACAATCCATACAACAGACTTTGATCATGAGAAAATCTATCTATCTATTGGTATTTTGCGCTGGAGTGATCTTTTTCAGTGCTTGCTCTAAAGCTGGTGACAATGATGCTGCTAAAAAGGCAGTAATACAAGATTACGCGACATTAGTATCAGACAGCTATCAGGCGGCGCTGGCCGATGCACAATCTTTAAAAACAGCCATCAATAACTTTGTTGCAAATCCAACACAGGAAACTTTTGATAATGCAAAAAAGGTCTGGCTAGAAGCAAGAGAATCTTATGGCCCTACGGAAGCTTATCGTTTCGCAGGAGGCCCAATTGACATCATCAATGGAGAAGAAGGTCCCGAAGGACTCCTCAATTCCTGGCCATTAGATGAAAATTATATCGATTATACTACTGGAGAAGGTAGTGTGGGTATTATCAATGATCTTGAAAACTTTCCAACTATCAATAAGGCTGCACTGGAGGCAGTAAATACAGAAGGGGGGGAAGAAAACGTCAGTATCGGCTACCATGCTATTGAGTTTTTGTTGTGGGGCCAGGATAATACTGCTCCTGCTACCCTGCAAGCAGGACAACGCCCCTACACTGACTTTGTAGATGAGGGCACTGCCCCAAATGCGGATCGCAGAAGACAATATTTGCAAATCTGTGCCGACCTCATTATTGACCACTTACAAATTCTAGTTGATCAATGGAAAGAGGATGGCAGCTACCGGAAAACTTTTCTTGCGCTGGAGCCAGAGGCTGCGCTGAGTAAAATGCTAACGGCTATTGCTACCCTTTCCAAGTCAGAATTGGCGGGAGAGCGTATGTTTACCCCTTATGATAATCAGGATCAAGAAGATGAGCACTCTTGCTTCAGCGATAATACGCACCGCGATATTCGCGTAAACTTTGATGGCATTAAGCACGTTTACTTGGCCATCAATGGCACTAATACAGGGAATTCTATGTCAGATTTAGTAAAAGAAGCTGATCCTACTGTTGCTGCTACCGTATTAGACCAACTGACAGCCACTGAACAAGCGGTGTATGCAACTGGCATTCCATTCGACCACGCTATTGTGGATGCAGAAGAGCGCAAAAAAGTATTGGCAGCAGTGAATGCGCTTCGCAAGCTAGGCAACCAATTTGCAGCAGCTGGCGCTGCCATTGGCATAGAAGTTAGCACCCAATTAAAATAATGTAACTCCTCCATGAATCGTATAATTTATGCCGTGCTGTTTTTTGTGGCGCTCCTACTTTTGGTGAGATGTTCGGGAGAGCTTCGGTCTGGTTTGCGCCCAGAAGTAGGGGAAGAACGCTCTGGAGGAGAGGGAACCATTTTGGATGCCTCACCAAATGCCTTTAGCTTTCAGGTATCTAATCTCACAGATGAACAAGGTCTCTTCTTTTTTACTGGCAACTCTCTTTTCAACCAAAACTGGGTTACCGCGCCTGCATCTGCTACTGCCCGCGATGGCCTCGGCCCCTTGTTTAATGCTAAATCGTGCTCAGGCTGCCACTTTAAAGATGGTCGAGGCAAGCATCCTACTACTGCTGGAGAGATCAATCACGGCCTCCTCTTGCGCCTGAGTGTAGGCAATGATGCCAACGGAGCTCCCCTACCCGATCCCAACTACGGAGGCCAGCTACAAGACCAGTCCATTCTTTCTGTACAACATGAAGCAGCATTTGAGATCAGCTATGAGAATATTCCTGGCACGTATCCTGATGGTACTGCCTATTTGCTTCGAAAGCCCATTTATACCCTAAAAAACTTGACGCAAGGAAAACTCAGCGCCACTCAGATTTCGCCGCGCATTGCCAACCAAATTATCGGTCTAGGGCTCTTGGAAGCTCTTGAAGAACGTACCTTGCTTGACCTAGTTGAACAGCAAGCAGCTATAGATGACGGCGTGACGGGGAAAGCGAATTATGTGTGGAACATTGAAGCGCAGAAAATGACTATCGGTCGCTTTGGCTGGAAAGCCAATCAGCCTACTTTACGACAGCAGGTGGCTTCTGCTTTTGCAGGAGATATAGGTATTACTTCTAGCTTATTTCCCGAAGATGATGCACCGACTCATTCCGATTATGCCACTCAACCCAATGGGGGTGAACCAGAAATTACCGATGAAAATTTGGGACGTGTAACGCTCTATTCTAGCACACTGGCGGTGCCCGGGCGCCGAGATTGGGACGATAAAGAGGTGCTAGCTGGCAAGCAACTCTTCGAATCGATCAATTGCAATAGTTGCCATGTGCAAAAACTAACTACGGGAAAGCATCCACAGTTTGATGCGCTTTCTTATCAGACCATTAGACCATATACCGATCTCCTATTGCACGATATGGGAGAAGCACTAGCAGATAACAGTCCAGAATACCTAGCTACAGGCCGAGAATGGAGGACGCCGCCGCTTTGGGGCATTGGTTTATTTGATATTGTAAATGGCCATACGAACTACTTGCATGATGGGCGAGCCAGAAACTTAGAAGAGGCCATCCTGTGGCACGGTGGCGAAGCAGAACTATCTAAGCAGGCTTTCATGCAGCTTAATCAAGCAGAACGCAACCAACTTATTCAATTTTTAAACTCCTTATAATGCCGACCAAATCTATCTTCCTATTTTTCCTACTCGCTATTGGCATGCTTGCTTGTGAGGATGTAGCTATCTCAGAAGAGCGGCTACTCGAACAACGGAAGCTTCAGCTGACCAATACGCTACAAGCGGGTATTCTACCGGCTCACCAATCTTTTTTATCAGCTGCTGAATCACTACACCAACTCAGCCAAACCTTCCGAACAACACCCACTGAAGATCATCTTATAGCCTTTCGCAAACAGTGGAAAGAAGCTGCTAGCAGCTGGAAACGCTGTGAGTTTTACGACCTTGGAGAGATAAGCGATAGCTTTATCCACTTTAGAATTTACCGGCGACCTACCAATATAGAGCAGTTAGAAGAGACGATTTCCAATGGGGAGCTTATCGACCTAGATTACGTTGAAAGCCAAGGTTCGGCAGTCATCGGGTTGGCGGCAATAGAGTACTTACTTTTTGAGGCAGTAACCGATACAAGCCTACAATCATTTCAAGCAGATACCAAGCGCGCGGATTACCTACTAGCCCTTACCGCTTATTTGCTAGACCAAGCACAAGCATTACAAGAGTCATGGGGCGACTATGGGCCTACTTTCACCAACAGCTTGCAAAGTAGTATCGATGGAGGGCAGAATTTATTAGTTAATGCTATTGTGAGCGCGCTAGAAGAGACGAATAAAGACGCTATCGGCAAGCCTTTGGGGGAAGCTAGTGGAGGCATTGCCAAACTTGAGTTGCTCGAAGCACATAGAAGTTCTTCCTCCATGAGCCTAATCAAGGCTACGTTCCGTGAAGTAAAAGCTAGCTTTCGTGGGGATTATCCTAATTCTGAAAGCAACTATGGTTTCGACGACTATCTTGTTGCCTTAAAAAATAAAGAGCTTTTAGATAAAATTGATACGGCTATTGATAAATGTGAAGCGACGCTGGCGGAGCTGGGTGGCCCCGATTTAAAAAGTACCTTGGCCACTAAGCCAGAAGCTGTTGCACAGCTACAATTAGATTTTACTGCTTTGCTCCTATTGGTAAAGATCGATATGGCTAGCTTTATTGGCGCTATCATTGTACCTAATGAGAGCGACGGCGACTAGTTTTAATGGAGTCGGTTTAGGAATCTACCGCATTACTTTTGGGTTGCTCCTTTGTTGTTCTTCTATTCGATTTTTGCTCAAAGGCTGGGTGTACGACTGCTATCTGGCACCCAACATGCACTTTTCGTACCGATATTTTGAGTGGGTAAAGCCTTTTTCGCCTGAGTGGCTAATGTACCTGCTAGTGGTGCTCTGCGCCTTGGCATCTTTTCTGGTGGCCATCGGTTTATTTTATCGAATAGCAATTGTTTGCAGTTTTTTCCTATTTACTTACCTAGAGCTCATTGAGAAAGCTTGGTACCTCAACCACTATTATTTTGTCTCCATCATTTTATTACTGCTCTGCTTCATCCCCGCCGACCATCGGCTTTCATTGAAATCCTATTTTTCTAAAAGCAAAGCAAGGGCGCTCACGCCACCTATCTACGCGAATGTGCTTCGGCTACAGATAAGCTTAGTCTATTTCTTTGCTGGCCTCGCCAAGTTCACCTCGGACTGGCTATGGCACGCCCTTCCGCTCAAAATTTGGCTTAAAGCCAAAGTAGATGTACCGCTTATTGGCTGGCTCTTTGAGCTAGAGGCCATCGCCTATTTATTTTCCTACTTTGGCTTGGCCTACGACTTGGGCATTGCTTTTTTGCTTTGGAATAAAAAAACGCGGCCGCTAGCCTTGCTTCTAGTAGTAGCGTTTCATGTGATGACAGCCGTGCTTTTCAATATTGGAATGTTTCCATGGATTATGATTGTAGGCTCCCTCATTTTCGTACAAGATGACGAATGGGAAAAGCTATTTGCATTTTTCCAGATAAAGCTGCCTGCGCCTACCTTTTCCAAGGTATCTAAAACACTGCCAAAGTGGTTATTGGTGCTCTTTGGCCTTCATTTTTTCGTTCAGCTCCTTCTGCCCTTGCGCCCTTACTTTTACAATAAAAATAAACTCTGGACCGAGCGCTATTATCGCTTTGCTTGGAATGTGATGCTGATGGAAAAAGCGGGCTATGCTATTTTTACCATAAAAGAGCCCCAAAGCGGCAAAACATGGAAAGTATACCCCAACGATCATCTGTCGCCTACCCAGGAAAAGCAGATGAATTTTCAGGCTGATATGATCTGGCAATTTGCCCAATATTTGCAGCCCATCTATCAAAAGAAGGCAGCGCACCCAATTGAAATCTACGTCGATGCATTTGTTACCCTAAATGGCCGCCCTTCCAAGCGCTACCTACCTCAGAACCTTAACTTACTGCAAATCAAGCAAGAAGAAACCTATGACTTTATCCTACCACTAGATTATACTGACGATTAAGTGGTTTGCCATAGGCAATACCACGTTAATGTCAGTATACCGCGTGCCGCGGTACGCGGTATACTGTACCAAATTGGTTTGCCTTGTTGCAAACCAATTTGCGTCATGTATAAATTTTACAGAAAAATCTTATTTACACTTCATACAGAATACTGACAAAAAATTTTATTCTTTTTCTGGATAAGCTTTTTATATTTAGTGAACATAGCGATTTACCAAAAATAATTAGCCCCCTAGCCTACTTTCATCGAACAACTATAAACAATGAAACAAAAAACATTGATGCTACTCCTGTTAAGTAGCGTCCTAAGCTTATTCCAGTGTGAGAAGGAGCAGCCTTCGCCTGGTGCTGACACACAAGAACTGGCCGGAGGGCAACTCACTATTTCGGATGCTTCCGCAAATGCCTTTATCCAAGCTGCTCCCATTCTAAGTGCCATCGATCTAGCACAATTTGAGGCAGGCAGGCAAATCTTCGATCAATCCTGGGTGGCAGCACCGGCCTTCACTACAGATAATGATGGCTTGGGCCCGCTTTTCAATGCGAAAGCTTGTGGGCATTGTCATTTTAAGAATGGCCGAGGTCGACCCCCTATTTTACCCAATGAATTAGGCCATGGGCTGCTGTTTCACCTCAGCACGGGCACCAATAGTCAGGGCTTTCCAATAGCAGACCACAACTATGGCGATCAACTGCAAGATCAAGCGCTCCATACCGTACAACGAGAAGCTACTTTTGAGGTGCAATACCAGCCCATCCACGGCATTTATCCTGATGGCAATCGCTTCCAACTGCGCCGTCCTATTTATACTATGACTAACCTTACACAAGGTGTCTTACAAGCTACGCATCCATCCCCTAGAGTAGCTAATCAATTGGTCGGACTGGGCCTTTTGGATGCAGTTGCCGAATCTACCCTTTTAGAGATTGTCAAACAACAGATTGAGCAGAACACTACTATTTCTGGTCAGCCCAATTACGTTTGGAATGAAGCGACACAGCAGATGGAGATTGGCAAGTTTGGATGGAAAGCCACCCACCCTAACCTAGAGCAGCAGATTGCCGCCTCGTTTGCCCAAAATATGGGGATCACCTCTTCGCTCTATCCCGAAGAAAACTGCCCCCCATCAGCCCCTTGTGAGTTGATTCCCAATGGAGGTAGCCCAGAACTTTCAGCAGCCCAACTAGCAGATATAGTAGCTTTTGTGAGTCAATCTGGTGTGCCAGCCCAGCGCGATGCAGAAGACCCAGAAGTCTCGGAAGGCCGACTATTATTCGAAAGAATTAACTGCTCTAGTTGCCACCGCCCCAGTCTCCGCACGGGCATGCACCCGAGCAATAGCCTGCTAGCAGATCAGCAAATTCATCCCTATACCGATTTATTACTACATGATATGGGAGATGGACTGGCGGATCAGAGCCCAGCCTATCGAGCCAACGGCAGAGAATGGCGCACCCCACCCCTCTGGGGCATCGGGCTGATTGGCATTGTGAATGGGCATACCAAGCTGCTGCACGACGGGCGAGCTAGAAGCTTGGAAGAAGCGATTCTATGGCATGGCGGCGAAGCCCTCGATTCAAAAGATGCCTTTATGCAACTTTCAGCTGCTGAGCGTGGAAGTATCATCACCTTTCTAAAATCACTCTAAAAGGTCTTTGTGGCGAATGCTTGCCCATTTGATTTGGAGTAAATTGCACAAAAAAAGATGAGTATTCATCCCGCTTTAGCTTTTTTTATTGGCACCTTAGCTACCTTCATCGGCACTCTTCCCTTCGGGCCAATCAACTTATCGGTGGTTGACACTACCCTGCGCAAGAACTTAGGAGCAGCGCTATGGATGGCGCTTGCAGCCGCTATTATCGAAATTGTCATGGCCTTTATAGCGCTACATTGTAGTATTTATATCACTATGCTATTAGGCGAAAGCCAATGGACTAAAATCGGCGCCATCCTGCTATTCGTCGTCTTGGGCTTATTCTTTTTTTTCAAAAAGCCAAGTGCGCAGTCCTCTACTGAACAGTCCCCTAAAAAAGGCAATGATTTCTGGAAAGGCTTAGGTATTGCCGCCATCAATCCGCAAGCGATTCCATTCTGGATATTCGTATTGACCTACCTACAAACTGCTCAGATGATCGAGTTAAGTACTCAGGAGCGTTTGGTAGTAGTGCTTGCCTTTCTCTTTGGCGTAGCAGTTGGGAAGTTTGGTGCGCTGGCCCTATTCGGCCTACTCAGCCAAGCCATCAAAAGCCGGGCTACCGCAGCTTCTAAGTGGATGAACAAAATAATCGGTGGTATTCTTTTACTGATAGGCTTGGGACAAGCCCTTACATTATTCATCAACTAACACATATGGAAGTTACACACGAACAACTCGAAACAAAAGGCTCTTTTTACATCGCTCCAGACAAGGAACGCTTAGCAGAAATGACCTACTCTAAAGCGGGCGCTTCTATGATTATTATCGACCACACCGAGATTAGCGAGCAACTGCGAGGGCAGGGCGTCGGAAAAAAGTTGGTGCTTGCGGCGGTAGATTGGGCTCGTGAAAGTAATAAACGCGTCCTTCCCCTTTGCCCTTTCGCAAAATCAGTATTTAATAAAACGCCTGAGATTAGGGACGTGCTATAGTTGCTTGGATAGTCTCATATACCTGCAACAAAGCCTCCACTTCTTTTTCCCAGCATAGCTGTGTGCGTGCATCCAGGCAGTTTTGGCGCAGCTTTAGGTAAGTCACCTTATCGGCAAAAGTGGCTTCTATCGTTTGGGCTAGTGCCTCGGGCTGGAGTTCCTCCAACATGATGAACGTATTATATTGCTGCTGCAAAGCCTGATATTCTGGAAAAGCGATTTGAATAGTCGGTAAGCCTGCCTGAATATAGTCAAACGCTTTATTAGCCAACGAGTAATAGTAGCTCAGCCCTACATTCTCCAATATATTCAAGCCCACACTAGCTTCTAGCGTCACCGCCTTCAACTGTTCCGGCTGAATATACCCTAGAAACCGCACCTTTTGGCTTACGCCTAATTCCTGTACCAAGTCCCTCAGCTTTTCCGACAAGTCCCCCTCCCCCGCCAGCCATAGCTCTACCCCTTCCAAGTAACCCATTGCTTCAATGGCACACTCCAAGCCCCGCCCTTCGTTGAGCGCGCCTTGATAAAGCACCACTTTCTTTTCAAAATTTGCTACTGGAATCGCCATTTCCTGCAAATAAGGCACATTCCGAACCACACCAAATGGGGTACCATACCTTTCGGTAAATAGCTTGGCCAAAGCGGGCCCCACTGTGTAGCAATAGCGCAAGCGGGGAATAGCCCACCGCGCTACCCACTCCCAAATCCGTTTTACGCTGGGCCGTCGCACGACTTCGGGCACTTCCGTAAAATACTCATGTGCATCATACACCACAACCTTCCCCCGTATCCGGCTCACCACAAGCCCTGGCAAAATCGTATCCAAATCCACACTACAAATCACATCTACCCGCTGAAACAGCAAGAACAAGAACAGACGGATATTGTACTCCACATAGAATCCCTTCCCTTTATCCATCCAGCAGTGGAGGCGCTTTTGTTGAAATACCCGTTCTACCAGTGGTACGGAGCTCGCTCTTTTCCGTCCTACCAGTAGCACTTCGTGCCCTGCCTGTTGCAAAGAGGTACATATGCGAATCATCCGCTGATCGTAAGTTAAGTCATTTGTAACGGTTGCAATAATGAACACTGGTGGTTGCTTGTTTAGTTAGTAAAATTTGTTGTCCTCCGGCCTCCCTTCCTCCGTCCTCCGTCCTCCTCTAGCCCGTTCCTGCTTGTGCTTCGTGCGCGGTTGTGGCCTGGCTTTTTTGAACCACTTAAGGCACTTGAGGGGCACCTAAGGGATACGCTTGCAATGTAACTCCTAAACTCGTCCTCCGGCCTCCAAAACCCTTAAACCCCTCAACTCCCAAACTAATCCCCCGTCCGTCCTTGCTTGTGCTTCGTGCGCGGCTGTGGCCTGGCTTTTTTGAACCACTTAAGGCACTTGAGGGGCACATAAGGGGTACGCTTGCAATGTAACTCCAAAACTCTTAAACCCCTCAACTCTCAAACCAATTCCTCCCCTACCTCCAAATCAACTTCCCATCCTCCACCTCTACCTTGCCCTCATCTACCAGGTACTCCAAGGCTTGCATCACCTGTGCTTCTCGCTTGGGTGAAAAGGATTCGACTAGTTCTTGCATGCTTAGTTGTTCTTTTTGTAGGAGGCGCTGGATTTTTTGTTGGTAGCGCTTGAAATCGTCGGGGGAGAGCTTGGCTTTGGTGCGACCGAGGCAAACATCGCAGGTGCCACATTTTTTGGTAGTGGTTTCTCCGAAGTAGCGGAGTAGTTGCTGGTGGCGGCAGCTGGCTTGCTCGACATATTCTATTGATTTTTGCATGCGCTCGAAGTGCCTGTTTTTTAAGAAGTTGTAGCGCTGCTGGTCGATGGTGAGATTGTCGGCATCTACTCGTTCGCGGAGGAAGACGAGCTGGGGTTCATCGCGCTGAGGGTGGTATTGGACGATTTTGTCGCGGTGGAGTTTGAGGAGGGCTTGGCGGAGTTCTTGTATAGGGATGCGTAGGAATTTGGCCAGTTGTTTTTCGCGGATACGGATGAAATTATTGAAGGCTCCTTGGTACGTGCGTAGTATTGTTTTGAGTACTACTTCTAGTTTGGGGTGGCGCAGCTGGTAGTCGTAGAGTTCATCTTTGGAGACGCGGATGCGTAGGGAGGAAGGGATGTATACGGCATCGTTGAGGCTGAGCCAGCCTTCTTGTTCTAGGATTTTTAGGCTACTGAGTACGAGAGTCGGCTTGAGCTGAAAAGCTTGCGCAAATTGTACTAAGTTGAAATCGAAGGATTGGTGCTGCCCGCTGCCGACTGCTAGTTGAAGGTAACTGCCTAGGGCTCGGTAGACTCTTCGCAAGTCCTCCATGGCAGGGAAGGATAGTTTGAACTGGTATTCTAATCGTTGCTTATCGTTTGCTTGGTAAAGTAAGATGGCGAAGGACTTCTGACCATCTCGCCCTGCGCGCCCTGCCTCCTGGAAATAGGCCTCTAGGCTATCAGGCAAGTCTAGATGCACCACTACACGTACGTCCGGCTTATCGATTCCCATCCCAAATGCATTGGTACATACGATAATGCGGCTTTTATTATTGATCCAGGCATCTTGTTTTTTTGAGCGTAGGTCTGTTGATAAGCCTGCGTGGTAGAAGTCGGCGCTGATGTTTCGCTGGCGCAAATACCAGGCGAGCTCTTTGGTGCGGCGGCGATTTCTGGCATATACGATGCCTGTGCCTTTTACCTTTTGCAGGATTTCTAGCAGTTTACCTTCTTTGTCTTCTTCGTGTAGAACGACATAGGCAAGATTTTGGCGCGCAAAGCTTTTTTGAAAGACGTTTTCTTTTTTAAATGCCAGCTTTTCTTGTATGTCCTTCACTACTGGATCGGTGGCAGTGGCAGTGAGGGCTAGGAATGGAACCTTGGGGAGCCATTCTCTTATATTAGCGATCTGTAGGTAAGGGGGACGAAAATCGTAGCCCCATTGTGAGATGCAGTGTGCCTCATCTATGGCGACCAGATTGACATTCATTTGCTTAATGCGGGCGATAGCTAGTTCGGTTTCGAGGCGCTCGGGAGAGACGTAGAGGAATTTGGTGTTTCCATGAATACAGTTATCAAGGATGCGATCAATTTCTTGGTAGTGCATGCCGGAATAGATGGCTTCCGCCAAAATGCCCCGTTTTTTGAGGTGTTCTACTTGGTCTTTCATTAGTGCGATAAGTGGGGAAATGACCAAGCATATCCCCTCTTGGCAGAGACTCGGGACTTGGTAGCAGATCGACTTGCCTCCACCTGTGGGCATTAGGGCAAGCGTATCTTTTCCTGCCAAAACAGACTCGATCACCTCTAGCTGAAGGGATCGAAAACTATCATACCCCCAATATTGCTGTAATATTTCAAGTGGTGTGGCATTCAATTTACTGCCCTGGTTTTTACATTGGTGGCACTGGCTTCTCGTACAGAAAGATTATCTAGTACCAGTGTATAGATGGCATTCATTCGTTTGGGATCTTGCTTAAGTATTTCTATTGATTGCATAAAGTCATCCTCTGTAATGCCATGGATGGAGTAAATTTGGTTGTAGTACAAAATAGCTGTACTATCCTTTACTGCTCCGCGCAAATTTTGCAGCCCAGCTTCCGCAATATGCACATCTGTCAGCACTTGGATCAGTTTTTCCTCTTCTATTGGCAGGCTTGAAATGGACGGCTGGCAGGCCCCAAGCAGGCAGCCCAGCACACCCAAAAGATAAATAGGTTTCATCAATCGAAGTATTGTTTGGGGTAATGAAAATCGACCACTTTTGCGTGATCAGGATGGAAGGCGTCCCAGCTTGCTACTGAAGCTTCGATGTGAACGATGCCACAGGTTGGGACATTGGGGATGTACTCTTCTGAAAATAGGTTAGCTAAGCTAGTAAACGTAGGATTATGCCCAAATAAGCAGATCACTGACCACTCGTTGGGGAGGTATTTGATGAGCGATAGGATATCATTGGGATATGCTTCATAAATTTTTTTTCGTACATCAATAGATGGCTTTGGGATGCCTAGCACTTCTGCAAAAAAAGTAGCTGTGGTGTATGCCCGATTAGCAGGGCTAGTGATGAGGCGATTTGGCTTCACCCCTTTCCCGTTTAATAAATTAGCCATGAATGGGGCATCTCGAAAGCCTCTTTTATTTAAAGGACGCTCAATATCTTTTAAAGCAGGGTCTTTCCAGCTAGACTTGGCATGTCGGATCAAATAAACGGTCTTCATATAAACAAAGAAAGCGAAAATTTACTAATGATAAAATACTCATTTGATCTATCTTCACCTCCTAACAGCTAATTAACCTTTAATTAAGATGCAATTTGCAGATAAGATCATTTGGATAACGGGTGCTTCCTCTGGCATTGGAGCAGCTCTGGCTAAGGCGCTCTCTAAGCGGGGTGCAATGCTCATGCTATCTAGCAGAAATAAAGAACAATTAGAATTAGTTCGACAGCAATGTGCTCATCCAAATGAAGTATTTCTTTTTCCATTAGATGTGACCGATTTCAAAGCGATTGAGCGGGTGGCTGATGATATTGTCAACCAATTTGGTATGATTGATATCTTGATTAATAATGCGGGGATTTCTCAGCGTTCGCTGGTAGCCGATACCCTGTTGGAGGTGGATCAGAAAATCATGGATGTCAATTATTTTGGGAATATTGCACTTACTAAAGCCATGTTGCCAGGTATGCTGATACGTAAAAGTGGACAGGTGGTAGTGATTAGTAGTGTGATGGGAAAGGTGGGTACGCCGGTACGTTCTGCCTACGCGGCTTCTAAGCATGCGCTACATGGATTTTATGACTCCCTGCGGGCAGAGGTAGAAAAAGATGGTGTAGCCATCACCGTGATATGCCCTGGCTATGTCCAAACGCAAGTATCTGTTAATGCGCTGACGGGGGATGGTTCTACTTTTCAGAAAATGAGCGATGGCAATTCCAAAGGGCTTACAGCGGATGCTTTCGCAGAAAAGGCGCTACGGGTGATTGCAGCTCGTAAAAAGGAAGCGTACATTGGTGGTAAAGAATTGCTAGCTATCTACGTACGCCGCTTCTTTCCGAGCCTATGGTTTTGGATTGTGCAGCGGATTAAGGTTACTTAGGGCATGCCCTAAATCGACGTGAACTGTTGAGGAAGCCATTAGATATACCTTTCTTTGATAATATTAAAATGATGCCGCTCATGCCCAGCCATGATATAGGCTAGTGCACGTACGGAGACTGGCGCGTCACTGGCGGTGCCCATCTTTAGAAATTGGGGTAAGACAAAAGCATCCAGTAGCTCCAAAGTAGCGGAGCGGAGCGCCCTGTATTCCGCGAGTATGGAAGCAACGGCCCGTTTATCAGCTTTGGAGCTAGCTACGAATATATCTTGGTCGAAGCCAGGCAAGGGTGTGGTATCCCCACGGGCAATGCGCAAGGCTCGATACGAAAACACCCGTTCCGAGTCCATCAAATGTACTGCTACTTCTTTGATCGACCACTTACCATGGGCGTAGCGGTGTAGCCATTGAGCTTCGCTTAGTCCTTCTAAAAAAGCCGTAAAGTGGTGTCCATGATCATGTAGCACTTGCAGCACATTCAACTCTTCTACGAGTGCAACATAATTACCGTAGAACGGATGAAACTCCCCTTCAATTGGGCGACCCGCAGAATAGTTGAATGTTCGATTATTGGACATAGCGTATTGTTATTTTACCCATACTGCTCGGTGTAGAACTGCTGATAAGCGCCTGAAGTTACATTCTCCAACCAATCCTCATTAGCGAGATACCATGCCGCTGTTTTGCGTAAACCTTCCTTCACGCCTATTTTTGGCTCCCAGCCTAATTCTGTTTTGAGCTTAGTCGCATCTATCGCGTACCGGCGGTCATGGCCGGGCCGATCTTTTACGAAAGTAATCAACTCCTTAGAAGCGCCAAGAGGGCGCCCCAGAAGATCATCCATCACATCACACAACTCTTCCACGAGGTCAATATTCTTTCGCTCATTATTCCCCCCAATATTATAGGTTTCGCCGTCGCGACCTTGATGGTAAATCAAATCAATGGCCTCCGCATGATCTCCCACCCACAACCAATCGCGGGTATACTTTCCATCACCATAGACTGGCAATGCCTTCTGGTGCTTGATGTTGTTGATCATCAGTGGAAGGAGTTTCTCTGGAAACTGGTACGAACCATAGTTATTGGAGCAGTTAGAGAGCACAACTGGTAAACCATAGGTATGATAGTAAGCCCGAACTAGATGATCGGAGCTTGCCTTGGAGGCCGAGTAGGGCGAACGAGGATCGTAAGAAGTATCCTCTGTAAAAAATCCCGTTTCTCCCAGGGTACCAAATACTTCATCTGTAGAGACGTGATAAAACCGCTTACCAGTAGCTCCTTTCCAGAAGGTGCGGGCTTGGTTGAGCAAGTTTACCGTGCCTACAATATTGGTCATAATAAAATCCATCGGATTGGTGATGGACCGATCAACATGGCTTTCGGCGGCTAAGTGGATGACGCCATCAAAATCATAGCGCTCAAATAGAGCACGCATTGCTTCCTGATCGACAATATCGCCTCGCTCAAAGCGGTAGTTTGGGGCCTCTTGAATATCCTTTAGGTTTTCAAGATTACCCGCGTACGTTAAGCGATCTAGATTGACAATGAGGTAGTTAGGATATTTATTGACCAATAAACGGACTAGGTGCGAACCGATAAACCCGGCTCCACCCGTCACTAAAATATTATGTGTAATCTCCATAGTTGGATGCAGTTATTTTACCGGTACAGGTACCACTTGTTTAAAATATTCATAGGTACGATTGAGTCCTTCAGCCCTTGAAATTTTAGGCTCCCACTTTAGTACTTCTCTCGCTTTTGAGATGTCTGGCTTACGTACTTTAGGATCGTCAATGGGCAGTGGCTTATTGGTTAATGTTGCCTCTGGATTATTGACTAGAGCTAGCACCTCCTTGGCAAAGTCGTAAATCGATATTTCGTCGGGATTACCAACATTTACGGGCTCTGCGCAGTCGCTCAAGAGCAGACGGTAGATGCCTTCTACCAGATCATCTACATAGCAGAACGAGCGCGTTTGCGAGCCATCGCCAAAAATAGTAAGTCCTTCACCTCGAATAGCTTGTGAGAAAAAGGCTGGTAATACCCGACCATCGTTGACACGCATACGCGGGCCGTACGTATTAAAAATACGGACGATACGGGTTTCTACTTGATGGAATGTATGATAAGCCATAGTGATCGCTTCTAGGAAGCGCTTTGCTTCATCATAGACCCCTCTTGGACCAACAGGATTGACATTACCCCAGTAATTTTCATGCTGTGGATGGATTAGAGGGTCTCCGTACACCTCAGAGGTAGATGCAACCAAAATTCTAGCCCCCTTCGCTTTCGCTAAACCTAGTAGATTATGCGTTCCTAGCGCTCCTACTTTCAGCGTTTGGATGGGCATTTTCAGGTAATCAATAGGACTTGCAGGAGAGGCGAAATGCAAGATATAGTCTAGTGGCCCAGGAATGTGGACAAACTTGGTGACATCATGATGATAATATTCAAATTCCTTGAGCGGGAAGAGGTGTTCAATATTGTTTAGGGAACCGGTCAGTAGGTTATCCATTCCTATGACCTTGTAGCCTTCTTTAATAAAACGATCAGAGAGGTGGGATCCTAAAAATCCAGCAGCCCCAGTAATTAGTACTCTTTTCACAGTGTATTAGTTTTGAGCAAATATACACAGACAAGCGCCATTTGCGGCACCTCATACGTTGAAATAGTGAAGAACTCCTTATTTTTGGCGACTAAAAGAATTTCTATGAAGCGATACCTACTTAGTATTTTCCTTTTCAGTTCCGTTAGCCTCCTTTTTGGGCAGAATTCACAGCGGAATTTAGGAGAGGGCATTCTACTTAACTTAGCCTATGGCTATCAGCAACCCGGAGGTGATTTGTCGGAGCGTTTTGGTTACAATTTTAACCTTGGAGGGGGCCTGGAGTACATTACTTCTAAGTCTAACCTCATCTTTGGTGCGGAAGGATATTTTATGTTTGGCGACCAAGTAAAGTTTGATGTGCTCGATAACTTGCGCAATGATGAGGGCAATATTATAGGCAATGATAGATTTCCGGCCAATCTTCAGCTTCGCCAGCGTGGGTTTTACATTGGTGCCTTGGTGGGTAAGTTGTTTCCCATATCAAAGAAAAATAAGCGATCTGGCATCCGTTTGACAGGTAGTATTGGGGTATTGCAGCATCAAATTCGTATTCAGCGCGACCCCAATCGCTCGGTACCGCAGCTTTTGGGTGATTATGAAAAAGGCTATGACCGCCTCACGAATGGTTTGGCGCTAAATCAGTTTATCGGCTATCAATTGTTGAGTAGCAATAAGCGGATTAACTTTTATATCGGTTTAGAATTTACGCAAGCCTTCACCCAGAGCCGTCGAGACTTCGATTTTGATACCCGAATGGAAGATAATGAGCAGCGCTTCGATATGCTCATCGGCATCAAAGGAGGATGGGTACTACCCTTCTATTTTGGTCGCGGCAGCGAAGAAATCTTCTACTAGATGGCCGTTATCTATTGGGTAGCACTACAATGCTATGGGCTGGGTATTCGCCTAGCTAGCCTATTTTCTGCGAAAGCAAAAGACTGGGTTCAAGGGCGGAGGCGTTGGAAAAGCCATTTGCGCCAAGCAGTAAAACACCTCCCCCAAGAGCGTATCTGGATACACTGCGCTTCCCTAGGAGAGTTTGAACAGGGGCGACCGGTGATCGAGCTTTTGCGAAAGCACTACCCCCAACAAGCTATTGTCCTGAGCTTCTACTCGCCCTCTGGCTACCATATCCGCAAAGATTACGATCAGGTAGATCATGTCTGCTATCTTCCGCTGGATAGCCCTGCCAACGCTCAGGCTTTTGTTGACATCTTACAGCCAAGCCTCGCTCTATTTGTCAAATACGAGCTTTGGTATGGCTATTTGCGGGCACTACATAGAGCTGCTATTCCTACCTATTTATTCTCTGCAATTTTTCATCCAAAGCATGTCTTTTTCAAGTGGTACGGAGGGCTTTTTCGCCAGATGCTGCGGTGGATGACGCTCATTTTGGTGCAAACCGAACCCTCCAAAGTACTGCTTCGGCAAATTGGGATTGAACGGGTAGTTGTGACAGGCGATACGCGTATCGACCGTGTTTTTCAGCTGGCCCAAGCTGCTGATCCTATTACTGTGGTAGATCAGTTTAAAGCTGGTGCTCCGCTCTTAGTCATTGGCAGTTGTTGGCCAGAGGATGAGGCTTTGCTCTATGATTTGTTTCACCATAGCTTGCCTGCGCATTGGAAGGTTGTAATGGCTCCTCACGATATTTCGGAGCGACATATTCAGCAAATAGAGCAGCAGCTTCCACTACCCAACGTACGCTATTCGCAAGCCAATGAGGACACACTTGCACAAAGTCGCGTATTGCTAATTGATAATATTGGCCTCCTTTCTCGTATTTATCAGTATGGAACTATTGCTTATATCGGCGGTGGTTTTGGCGCAGGCATCCATAATACCTTGGAGCCTTTGAGTTTTGGGCTCCCCGTAATCATTGGCCCCAAATATGATCGATTTGAGGAGGCGGTGCAACTGGTTGAAGCAGGAGGGGTATTTGCGATACGCGATACGGCCTCACTCCAGCAAGTATTTGAGGCTTTATTACTACCTGAAAATTATCAACGCGCCAGTGCCACTGCGGCGCAATTTATCCGATCCAATAGTGGGGCTAGTGCTCGAACGTTGGAGCATATCAAGCCTACTTTGGTAGATGGATAGGCAGGTTTGTAGACCGATTCGTCCCTCAAATAATTTTTGGTGAATGCTAGAATTAACTATTTTAGCCTTTACAATAGTTACTAACATGGTGCAAGCAAATTCTCTTTTTTCTTCGTTTCAAAAGCTGAATGTATTGGTGATCGGTGATGTGATGGTGGATCGTTACCTACATGGTAAGGTGGATCGAGTTTCGCCAGAAGCACCCGTTCCCGTAGTACACTTACAAGATCGCGAAGATCGGCTCGGCGGTGCGGCCAATGTGGCTCTTAATATCAAGGCATTGGGGGCTAACCCCTATTTATGTAGCGTAATTGGAAATGATGCGACAGCCGATGAATTCCTAAAGATGTTGCCCGAATACAACCTATCTACCAAGGGTATTGTACAGTCTAACGAACGGAAAACCACCATCAAAACCAGAGTAATTGCCAATAGCCAGCATCTCCTACGCGTTGATACAGAAGATACTCACGACCTTTCGCAAGACGAAGCAAGCACCTTCGTAAAACAGGTAAAAGACCTACTAGAAACGAAAGAAATTCACGTCATTCTCTTTCAGGACTATAACAAAGGAGTGCTGAGCTTCGAAGTGATTCGAGAGCTGATACTCGAAGCCATCAAGCGGGATATTCCAACGGCCGTTGATCCTAAGTTTAAGAATTTTTGGGCCTACAAACACGTCTCTCTATTCAAACCCAATTTGAAGGAGATCAAAGCCCAACTCAATGAGCCTACCACCATTACAACAGAGAACTTAGTAGAAGTAAGCAGAACTATAAAGTCCAAACTCGGCAATGCCTACACCATGCTCACCCTTTCCGAAAAAGGCTTATACGTAGATGATAATGAAGAACACTACTTGCTGCCTACCACCCCACGAACCATTGCCGATGTGTGTGGTGCTGGGGATACGGTCATTAGCGTAGCTGCGCTTTGCCTAGCAGTGGGGCTTCCGCCAAAAGAGATTGGGGAGCTAGCCAATTTGGCTGGTGGGCAGGTGTGTGAGCATGTGGGAGTGGTGCCGGTAAATAAGCGACAGCTGGAACAGGAGTATCAGTTGTTTAAGGAGAGGGCTGCTGCATCTTAGTGTAGGATCAAGTTCTGCATCGTGGATTACAAATCCACTAGGCGCGGGCTAAGCATCTATATAAAACTTAGCCCGCACCCAACGGATTTACAATCTGTAAGAATTTTACTGCTTCACAAAAGTAGTACTCCGCCCATCTTCCATACGAAGCAAATACACGCCCTTCGCTAAGTTAGCAACAGCTATCTGATCGCTAGCATCAATGCGACCCTGCTGTACTACTCTTCCAAGAGCATCAAAGATGACGATGTCTTGTAGTTTATTCACATTTTTCACGGTCAGCATATCCTGTGCTGGATTAGGGAATACACTTAATGCATCCGCTGCTGCCTGTACTTCATTGATATTGGTCACCTCATCCGTAGAACGCTCATAGGAAAAGCCGCCTTGACCACCTTGATTACCTATAGACCAAGACAGTAACTTAATGTCGATGTAAATGTCATCATCGACTAGGTGCAGCACCATATCCTGTCCTACTAAGCTATTGGGAACACTGCCTGGCTCTCCATCTGAACCCGTAATGACCGTCGCTTCCCTCCAAGAAGTAAAATCTAAGTTCTCAATACCATCTGCGAGGGTCCCAAAAGCCCACTCCGTGCCTACGGGTGAAGGGCCTAGATTATCGACATTGGCTCCATTACCAATATGTTCGTCATTGATTGCAATGTTAAAGAGTCCTTTATTATTCGCTCTGGTAATCCAGACGTTATCTGTCAGGCGATCTTGATTGGCTTCCATTGTCCAGTCTGCTCCATCAGTTTTTTCGAAAACTATTTTTGAGCCTATCCAAAGGGTTTGCGCTAGCAATTGATTAGCTGCGAATAACATACCAAAAGTAAAAAGTAGTGTGTACAATTTTTTCATATATCGAGTTTTTGATTTAAGATGAAAAGGTAATGTTTTGGTAGGGGTTTTGTTCTTGTCTAGGCCACATTGTGGTCTAAATTGTCTTCTTCTAGTCTACTAAAGAATCTTCATTTTTCTACTAAAAAGCAGCATTTTCCTAGCGAGATATGTAGGTTTGGCGGTTTTGCAAGCCGACTGACCGAACGGGTTCTTGCATTCGCATCCAGCAGGCAAATTCCCTAAATTGCTGCTATAAGCATTATATTGTAAGATTAGTACTGACCTTTTTTACTCATAGTCACACACATCACATTAGTTAAATCGTATTGGAGTACTCCAATACTAGCAGCGTATTTATTCATTTAATTTATTTACTATATAATCCACTTTATGAAAGTAATCTACACCTTCATGCTACTCGGCTTTTGCGTATTGTCAACGGTAGCACAGACACCATTTTGGTCAGAGACCTTTTCTGATCAGATGGCTTTTGAAACCAATTGGACGACTGGTGGTACCAACCCGGGGCCAGAAGATTGGACTTGGAGTGATGATCCTAGTCCTTTCTTTAATGGGCAACCAGCCTTTGCTTCTACTACGGCGAGCGATGGGTCTATCATCTTTAACTCTGATGCTAATGGCGATAATGTGCACGATGTGCGCGTCACTTCCCCCGCTATTGATTGTTCGGGACAAGACGTGGTTATCCTCCGATCAGAGTACCAGTATGGCTTTTTCTCAGAGTCTAATGTATCGATTGCAGAGGTGGGTGTCAGTACCAACGGTACCGATTTCACCTATTATCAAATTCTAACAGAAGTGCCGCGAAATGATTTGAGTGATGCAGTACAAATTGTACAACTGGAATTGCCAGAGGCCGCCAACCAGTCGGAAGTGTATCTTCAATTCCGGTGGCGGGGCAACTTTGAATATACTTGGCGCATTGATGACCTCAGCTTATCTAATGAGGAATTGATCATCAATCATGATGCTGCTTTAGTGACGCCTTTAGTTGCCACTAATTATTCCACCCCTGTTTCACAAATCGATACGCTCAGCTTCATTACAGCACTGGCCAATAATGGACTACAAACACAGACTAATCTACGCACTAGCATTACCATCGTTGGTGATAATGGCGATACTTTTGCGGCAGAGCAGACGGTGGAGGAGCTGGCTTCAGGAGCATTAGATACGCTCAATTTTGTGGAGACCTTTGTTCCCAGTGGCCTCGGCAATTATCTCTTGACGTATGAACTCACCCAGGATTCTATGGATCAATTTGCAGTAGATAACCTCTTTGAAACTGGCTTTATTATTGATGAAAGTATCTTTGCAAAAGATGATGGACTACTAGAGAGCGCCACTCAGCCGCTTGACATTGACGAAAATCAAACCTTCCAGATGGGAAATTACTTTGAGATCGTGACAGACGGTTTTCTACTGGATGAAGTCATCTTCACAGTGGCAAGCGATGATAATGAACACCAGGGCGAGAGCGTCAATGTGTTTTTATATCAAATCAATGATAATGGAGATGCTAGTTTTACGGATGAAGATGTCACGGTTATTGGTTTGGGAGAATATACTTTTACGGATGAAGAAAATTTTGACTTAGTCTCTACTCCCTTAACTAACCCGCTTGACTTTACCAATGATATTCCACTACCGATTGGTGAATATATCGTCATGGTAGAATACCAGGGTAATATGTTTTGCCCATTTAGCGGCATTACTTATGGATGGGATAGAGTTGCTTCTGTAGTAAGAGATGAGAATGAGGAGTGGTTTTTGGGTGGTTTTGGAGAAGAGACAACGGCCATTATTCGCATGAGTATCCGGCCCATGCCAACGAATACGGAGCAGCTGACCTTGCTTGAAGGAGCTACGCTAGAGGTGTTTCCTAATCCAGCCAATACGGTGGCTACTGCCAAAATAATACTCGGTGAGCAAGTTGATCAAGCGCAATTGGCAGTGGTTGATCTTAGTGGGAAGGTATTAGAAACGCTACAGCTAGATACGCTAGAGGAACAGCAAGTTGAGCTACAGGTAGGACACTTGCCTTCGGGCAATTATCTGCTCCAATTACTTACAGAAAAAGGCTACCGAAGTACCAAACTAATCATACAGCATTAATCCATGAAAGCACTCCCAGACTACAGCTATGCTTAAGTCTGGGAGTGCCAACTACTTACCCGCAGCCATACTGCGCCATCGTCTCCTGTATCGATTTGATCTTCGCCTCTCCATCGGCGAGCTTTTGGCGTTCTTTGGCCACAACTGCTTCTGGGGCATTATTTACAAATCGCTCGTTGCCCAGCTTTTTGCGTACACCTACCAAAAAGCCTTCATAGTATTCCAACTCCTTTTGCAACTTAGCGCATTCTGCGGCGGTATCAATCGTTTCTTTTAATGCTACATAGAACTTTTCGGTGCCTACCAGGAAGGAAACACTGTTGTCAATATCCTCAGTAGTAAAGTTCAAGTCTTCTAGATTTGCCATTTTGATGATCATAGCCTTTAGTCCTGCTTGCGCAAAAAGGGCTTTGGAACGGTCGCTTTCTTGTACAAATACGTTTAAGGCTTCCTTCATTTTGATGCCCTTGGTATTGCGCGTATCACGGATATTGGACACAATAGACTTAGCTGCTTCTATTCGATTAATCTGGTCAGCGTCGGCTGCTTTAGCGTTGGGGAAAGTGCTGATAATACAATCTTCGCCCTCTAAGCGATCGCGTAGTTGGTGCCAGATTTCTTCGGTTACAAACGGCATAAACGGGTGAAGCGTCGTCATCAACTCTTCGTAAATATCGAGGGTTGCTTCTAAAGTGCCAGCATCAATTGGTTTGCCATAATCGGGCTTAATCATCTCCAAGTACCAGGAGCAAAAATCCCCCCAAATTAATTTGTAGAGTGCCATTAAGGCATCTGATAAGCGATATTCTTTAAAGTTACCTTCAATTTCTGCTATTACTTCTTGCAGACGGTTATTCATCCACTGAATCGCCAAGGTATTGATCCGCGCTTTTTCCTCCGAAGCTGCCGTTTCGCTCACTTCCCAACCTTTGATCAAGCGCAGCGCATTCCACATTTTATTACAGAAATTACGCCCCTGCTCACACAGCTTCGATTCATTCAATACTGCATTGGTATCCTTATCAAAAGGTGCATCAAAAATAATATCATTCCCTGCTGCCCCGCTCGACAGCATACCAAAGCGCACCCCATCCGCTCCATAATTATCAATCAAGGCTAGCGCGTCCGGAGAATTACCGAGCGACTTACTCATCTTACGCCGCTTATTGTCGCGAACCATCCCCGTGAAGTACACATCATTAAACGGTTGCCGCCCTTTCTGGGCAATCATTTCTGGCCCAAGCAAAGACTCCGACCACTCATAGCCCGACATAATCATGCGCGCTACCCAGAAAAACATGATGTCCCATCCCGTTACCAAGGTATTAGTTGGGTAGTAGTATTTCAATTCCTCTGGCGATTCAAACCCATCAAATACGGAGATAGGCCATAGCCAGGAGGAGAACCAGGTATCTAGTACATCCTCATCTTGCCGCAAATCATCTAGCGTCAAGTTCGCTTTTCCTGTCTTTTCTTTCGCTTGCGCTAATGCCTCTTCCGCTGTCTCCGCCACAAAGAAATGATCTTCATAATACCATGCAGGAATGCGTTGCCCCCACCACAATTGGCGAGAGATGCACCAATCACGAATGTTCTCTTCGCGCAACCAGCTGTAGTACATATTCCAGAAATGCGAGGGATAGAAGGTAACTTCTTTCTTATCCACTGCCTCCAGCGCCGTCTTAGCAAAGCCTTTCATATCCACAAACCACTGCTCCGTCAAGCGTGGCTCTACCACTGCGTCCGTTCGCTCCGAGCGACCTACCTTATTGCGATAATCTTCAATTTTGATGAGATGGCCCGACGCTTCCAAATCCTTTACAATGCGCTTCCGCGCCTCGTAACAGTCCATTCCTATGTAGAACTGAGCAGCCTCACTCATCGTCCCATCATCGTTTAATACATCGATAATCGGCAAGTCGTACTTCTGCCCAATTTCGTAGTCATTCATATCGTGGGCCGGCGTAATCTTTAGTGCCCCCGTACCAAATTCCATATCTACGTAGCGATCTGCAATAATTGGAACGGCCCGATTCACCATTGGCACAATAGCCTTTTTACCCACCAAATGCTGGTAGCGCTCGTCTTTAGGATTCACCGCAATCGCCGTATCGCCCAAGATAGTTTCCGGACGAACCGTAGCAATGGTAATGCCTTCCCCTTCCATTCCCTCAATAGGATAGCGAACATAGTTCAGCTTGGAGTTTTCATCCTTATAGATTACTTCTTCATTGGAAAGTACCGTCAGCGCTTCTGGATCCCAGTTGGTCATGCGCTTACCGCGATATATTTTTCCCTTTCGGTAAAGGTCAACGAAAACATGTAGCACTGCTTTGGAGAGCTTAGGCTCCATCGTGAAGCGCGTACGCTCCCAGTCGCAAGAAGCCCCCAGGCGCTTGAGCTGATCCAAGATGATCCCCCCATATTTATCCTTCCACTCAAAGGCATATTCCATGAACTGCTCTCGCGTCAAGTCAGATTTCTTAATCCCTTCCGCGCGCAGCTTCTTTACTACTTTTGCCTCCGTAGCAATAGACGCATGGTCGGTACCTGGCACCCAGCAAGCATTCTTCCCTTCCAGACGTGCCTTACGGATCAAAATATCCTGAATCGTATTATTAAGCATGTGCCCCATGTGCAGTACACCGGTCACATTAGGTGGTGGGATGACAATAGAAAAAGGCTCACGCTCATCTGGCTCTGAGTGAAAATAGTTCTTCTCCATCCAATGGTCGTACCACTTGGACTCTACTTCTTGCGGATTATAACGGGTGGAAAGTGCCATCAATCAATTATCTTTTTGCAGCCAACAAATTTCATTCTTTCAAAAGTTCCGCAAAGCTAACCAATTTTAATAGTTTAGGGGTTTAGGAGTTAAAGAATTTAAGCGTGAAACGCTCCCACCCCAAAACTCCTAAACCCTCAAACCCCTAAACTCCTAAACCCTCAAACCCTCAAACGCCCAAACCCCTAAACTATTCATTCCTACTTCATCAAAACCACATCCCCCTTAAACACTTTCGTACTGCCATCGATAAAGCGAACAGCTACCGAGTAGACGTAGACGCCTGTATTGTTGGCGTTGCCCTCAAAAGTGCCGTTCCAGCCGAAGTCTTCGTCGTTGGGTAGAAAATCATCTACTTGGAAGACTAGGTTCCCCCAGCGATCAAAGATGTTGAATGTTTCGATTAGGAGAACATCGTCGCCTGCAAAGATCATAAAGACGTCGTTGTCGCCATCTCCATTGGGTGAAAAGGCATTGGGGATGTATACGTTTCTTGGGCTTTCTACAAATACCGTCACCTCATTGCTAGCTACGCAGCCGTTGGTATCGGTGACCGTTACTGAATAGTTAGAGGTAATCGATGGATTGACGTCGATGGACAAGCAGGAAACACAATCCACTGTATCTGTATTTGACCAATCGACCTCAAAGATTTGATCTCTGACAATATTTGGATCAGCCTTTAGTGCGATAGTGTCACCTAGTTTGATCACAATGTCACCATTATCGTTTTCAGGGCCGAAAATATCTACAATTAGATCATTCCCATCAATCACTTCGACACTTCTAGTCACTTCGCAACCAGATATGTCCTGCACGGTAATATCGTAAGTACCAGCGGGAAGGTTATTGAAAGCAAAATCATTTGTAAAGGCCCCTCCATCCAAGCTAATCATCAATGGACTAGTACCTCCAGCTACGCTATCAATCACGATCATCCCGTCGGTATCGCCAAAACAAGTAGGACTTTGAGCGGAAGCAAAAATATCATTCAAATCATCTGGGTCTTGAGCAACGACTACTTCATCACTTGCCTCACAGCCGTTCTCGTCATTAATGACGACTAGCGTATAAGTGCCTGCTAGTTCCAGCGCTGGCATCAGCTCTGTGGAGATAAGGGTACCTGTTGAAGCGTCCTGCCATTCGTAGCGAATAGTGGTGCCTGTAGAAGAAGCAGAGCCATCAAGGGTAGCTGTGGGATTTTCACAATCAATCGTAATATCCTGCCCTGCATCGGCCGTTGGGGCCACAAAATCCGCTGCAATTTCTATGGTATCCCTGCTGACGCAACCGTTTAGTGTATTTTCTACTAATAGGATATATGTTCCGCCTTGGTTGATGAGTGGCGTTGTCGAATCTGAGCCACTTAAGATGTTCGCTCCGTTTTGGGTTTCCCAATTATAGCTAATGTCCATGGTAGCGGTAGATGCGGTAGCATCGAGGGTAGCCTCTGGCGTATTGCAGTCCAAATCCGTTCCAGGAGCGATAGCAGCAGTAGGGAAATCTCGATCTTCTGCTACCATAATGGTTCCGGTAGCTTGGCAGCCAGTGGTTTCATCTAAGACGAGTAAGGAATATTCACCTCCCTCACCTGTGGTAATACTCGCCTGATCACCACTTGGAATTTCTACACCTGCGGCATCAAACCATTGATAAGTAGCCGTATTGTTAGTCATGGAAGCGCTGCCATCAAGGGTGGCCGTTTCGTTAATACAATCAATAGCATTTGAAATGCTTACATCCACGGTAGGCTCGTACTGGTTATCCACCACGGCTACGCTTACTGCTGCTGAAACACATCCGTTGAGCGTATCCGTCACTACCAAGCTATACGTACCTTCGGCATCTACTACTGGATTTAATTCAAATTCAGCATCTCCCATAATGCCAGGCCCTGCCCAAGAGTAGATAATATCTGGCCCTTGTGAAGTGGTTGGCCCACCCAGTGTCACACTGGTGTTATTACAATCGATGATTTGATCTACTCCACTATCTGCGGTTGGAATAGCAATTTCGGAAATAGCAATCGTATTGCTGGTTTCACAGCCATCTGCGCTGGTCACCGTTACTTCATAAGTACCTGCATTAGCAACGTCAATCATCGGTGTATTTTCAGTTGTTGACCATTGATAGCTCGTGAAGGTGCCTGGAACGTTTAGACTAGTCCCCCCTCCTGCACAAAAAGCAGTATCGCCAACTATACTTGGTATTTCTACCATAAAATTGTCCGCACTCACCTGTGCTTCGGTGCTACAGCCATTAGCATCTGTCACCGTTACGCCGTATACCCCTGCGGTATCCACGGTAATGGCATTCGCTGCACTTCCATCCGTCCAGCTGTAGGTTGCGAATGTGCCTAGTGCTTGCAGGGTAGTTGTTTGCTCGGGGCAAAAAGTCAAGGCGCCATCAATAATGGGATCAGTAGTGGTAAAAGTAGATAGCAGCACACTTGCACTACCGGTACAACCATTAGCATCTATTACTTCCACATCAATCGGCCCTGCTGTGGTAGCGGCTATGCTATCCATGGTAGAGCCTGTCGACCACGTGTAAGAAGCATAAGTCTCCACTGTCTGAAGTGTAGTACTTTCATCGGGGCAGAAGGTCAGGTCTCCACTGATGATTGGCATCGGGTTTTCAAATACTTCCACCTCAAAGCTGGCGCTAGCTTCACAGCCATTGGCATCTGCTACTATCAGTTCATAAGTGGCCGTTGAATCAACTTCTAAGGTTTGGTTCACCGAATTGTCCGACCATGTATAACTGGCAAAGCCAGCACCACCATCCAGGGTCGTAGCCCCTCCCTCACAGAAGGAAGCATCCCCACTGATAGTGAGACTCGGCAGTGGATTTTCGGTAATCATTACGCTTGCCTCTCCACTGCAACCAGTCGCATCAGTCACCGTGACGCTGATCGTTTCAGAAGTGGCTACTACGATTTGTTCGGTCGCTTCGTTGGTAGACCAAAGTATAGTTTCGAAGCCTGCCCCTACACTAAGCGTAGTATTTTCACCCTCACAGAAAGCAGTAGCACCTGCAATGACAGGAGATAAATTAGGCTGTTCATCAACCGTAACGCTTGTAGTATTGATACAGCCGTTAGCGTCGCTCACTACTAGTTCATAATCACCTGGCGTACTCACCTCCAAGGTCTGCGTGGCTATATTTCCAGTCCATTCGTAGCTGGCGAAGCCAGCGCCACCATCCAAGGTCGTGGTGCCGCCTGGGCAGAAACTCAAGCTACCGCTAATCTGGGGTATTGGTAATGGATTTTCAATCACTGTGACGGTTGCTTCACCAGAGCAGCCTGCTACGTCAGTCACCGTCACGCTCACCGTTACCGTTGAATCTATTGTAATTTCTTGGGTAGCTTCTGTGGTTGACCAGGTGTAAGTTGCAAAACCGCTCCCTGCATCAAGTACCGTACTTTCTCCTTCGCAAAACGCCAAAGTACCAGCTATGGTAGGCGATAGATTTTCTTCTTCCACTACTGTAACGGAGGTTTGTCCCACACAGCCATTGGCATCCGTAACTGTTAAGTCAATATCATCAGGCGTACCTACTTCTAGGGTTTGCGTCATAGAGCCATCTGACCATAAATATTCTGTAAAGCCTGCACCACCATCTAACACGGTAGTCGTTCCTGGGCAAAAAGTCAGACTTCCTGCAATGGTAGGCGTAGGTAGACTATTTTCTGCCACGCTAACTGTAGCTTCTCCAATACAGCCTTCGGTATTAGTAACCGTTACCGTAACATCCCCTGGCATATCCACTAATACCTGCTGTGTATTGCCGCCCACTGACCAGGTGTAGTCCGCAAAACCAAGGTCGGTATTAAGCAAGGTATTTTCACCTACACAGAAAGATAAATCACCATTAATGACTGGAGTAGGAACCGGGTTTTCGGTGACCATCACGCTCGTTTCTCCTACGCAACCATTGACATCAGTAACGGTCAAACCATAATTTTGGGCTGCAGTTACGGCCAACGTATCCTGGCTAGAACCATCTGACCAACTATACGTCTCAAAACCTGCTGCACCTTCCAGAGTCGTAGACGCTCCTGGGCAGAAGCTCAAATCTCCCGTAATAGTAGGAGCAGGTAAGCTATTCTCGGTAATCGTAATAGAAGTGCTTCCGCTACAACCAGACGCATCCGTTACCGTTACAAATACCTCGCCAGGCATATCTACGGTGATTTGCTCCGTTGTCTCAGTCGTTGACCAGTCGATTGTGGCGAAGCCAGCACCCACGCTCAGCACGGTATTTTCACCCACGCAAAAAGCCTCGGCCCCTGTAATTACCGGAGATAGCGAATCCTGCTGCACTACGCTTACGCTTGTAGTAGCAGTACAATTATTAGCATCTATTACCGTAAGCTCATAGTCACCTGGGCTACTCACCTCCAAGGTTTGCGTAGCAATACCGCCTGTCCATTCGTAGTTGGCAAAGCCTGCGCCACCGTCCAAGGTAGTGGTGCCGCTAGGGCAAAAACTCAGACTGCCAGCAATCATCAGATCAGGAAGTGGATTTTCAGTAATCATCACAGAAGTCTGGCCGCTGCAGCCGGAAGCATCAGTTACCGTTACGAATACCTCGCCGGGCATGTCCACAGTAATTTGCTCCGTTGTTTCCGTAGTTGACCAAGTAATCGTTTCAAAACCAGTGCCTACGCTAAGTACCGTATTCTCCCCTACACAAAAGTCTGTTGCCCCAGTAATCATTGGCATTAATTCTGCTTCTTCCGTTACCACCACTGTCGTGGAATCTATACAGCCATTGGCGTCGGTGACGGTCAAGCCGTAATCTCCAGGAATACTTACCTCCAAAGTTGGATCGCCAGAGCCATCTGACCATTCGTATTCCGAGAAGCCAGTACCTCCATCTAGTATCGTGTTGTTGCCCACACAGAAGCTCAAACTACCCGCAATAGCAGCGGTGGGAGCACTATTTTCAATAATCGTAATAGAAGTTTGACCGATACAGCCAGACGCATCTTCTACCATCACCTCTATTAGTCCGGCGTCCTCCACTGTAATTTGCTCCGTCATCTCTCCGGTTGACCAGCTAATGCTAGCAAAGCCAGTGCCTACACTCAAGACTGTGCTTTCACCTGTACAAAT
>JBCCRH010000006.1:0-36957 GCA_039208045.1 Bacteroidota bacterium | reverse complement strand
CTAAGTGCAAACACCTAAATGACTATGGCAAATACGATTGAATTCAAAAAAGAAGCGGTAGCAACGTCTTACTTAGCCGATCAGTTCTACATCTTTGAGGCCAATATTACGCCGGGTGCTCAATATGATGATGTAGGAAAGCTGGTGATGGAAGGTGCTAAACGGGCGGGAGAGAACTATTCGAATTATCAAAAAGGAGAACCCTGCGAGAGGCCTCTTGTCAAGTACATTGGCAGCATCCAAAAACCAGCACTCGATTGGAGTGGCAAGCTTAACCGCCTTTGGCTGATCTTTAAAAATAGCTCTAATACTGATGCAGTGAACTATGCGATTGTCATGGATATGGGAGATGACTTTCGTATTCCAGCGGAAGACAACATCTTTACTACGCTCATTGGAGGGCCATTTTCCATCACCTTGAAGCGACTTATCTACAGCCACAACTTAGAACCTAACCTCAAAGGCTCTTCAGGTAAAGCCATCTTTGGCAAAGATACATCCCGCAATCCGGTAGAGCCCGTGATCGATTGGCCACATGGTATGAAGGCTGGTTTTATTTATATGCTATCGATTGGATTGGGGGAGCTTTCTGTCGACTTTCCCTATATCGATGCGCTGCCTAGCGCCAAGAAGTATGTTGCCGGGGGGGTAGCAGTAAATTCTGACGTGAAGACAGGCTTGGATGTCTTAGCCTCCGATTACGATAGTAAAATTAAAGAACTAAAGCGGAAAGATGCCAAGGCCCGCAAAGACGGAAACAATGAAGGAAAACTGACGGATAAAGAAAAAGAAAAACTCGAAAAACTCAAGAAATATAAGAAGGACACCAAAGCCGTTAAAGACCTCATTTTGCAGCCCAACTGGATGTATAATGATTCAGGCATCAAGAACATCATTGTCGTTAATAAGGGACAAGGCTTAAGTATTAAATTCTCCATTGTTTTAAAAGTGGGCCCTGTCTTCACCGGGCAGGTGTTGGGTTTCAATTTTACCTTTTCCCCTACTAAGAATACAATACTCGATTGGGGAATCGGTGGCATTGCATTTGATGTTAAAAATCCACCCTCCTTTGCCTTATCTGGAGCAGTCTTATTCAACCCGAAGGAGTTTCCTTCCTTTAAATCGATTGCAGGGGGGCTATCCTTAAGTCTTACCCGATATAGTATCTTAATCCTTGCCGCCTATGATGAAGTGACGGTTGAAGATAAGATCAAGAAAGAAAAAGAAACCTTTACTTCCTTATTTGTTTTCGGATTTGTAGGGGGTGACTTTGTCAATATTCTCGGTATTGTAACCATCAATGGCTTAGCACTGACTGCGGGTGTTAACCGATCGATGCTAATGCCCACAGATATGAGCGAGTTGCCCAATCATCCCATCGTTAAGGCAGCTTCGTCGGTTTATAACCATAGCGACGATCGTAGCAAGCCCGATGATAAGGATGATATGCCTGCCAAGCAAAACAAACCAGGACAAGACGATGATCCCAACGCAGGTGTGGGAGAAGGACTGGTCGGGATGGTGGCCAGTATCAAGAAGTATGTACCGCCTAAGCCAGGGAGTTTCTTCGTTGGTGCGGGCGTGCGGGCGGACATCGTTCAGTTGATCGATTTGTTTTTAATGCCAGTAGTTACCATAGAGTTGGATCCTGAGGATATGCCGATGATCGCAGGGTTAAAGATTCAGCTATTTGGGATGGCGGCGCTCAAGATTCCGAAGGATATGCCCGAAGATTTGGCGCCCTTGGTGCTTCGCATCGCCTTGGGGGCAGAAATTGCGCTCACCAATAAGGGCGATGTGTCGGTTTTAGTTGGTGGTAGCCTATTTAATTCTGTCCTGCGGGTTATTCCAGATGTCGAGCTAAATTTAGAGGGCGGGTTTGCCTTTTGGTTAGAAAAGAAATGGAAGGAATCTCCTTCTTTTGTCGCCACGGCGGGGGGCTATGGTACCATTTTAACGCCAGAGCCAGGATGGCCTATCGTAGACCCCATAGCGATCCGATTTAATCCCATAGATAATATCGAGATAGGGGCAGAGCATTACTTCTTCATTTGTAATCAATGCATGGGTATTGGCTTCGACATCAGTGGGCGAGCCAATATCGAGTTTAGCCGCGTTTCGGCCAAAGCTTCTTTCAGCATAGGGCTTAATGCTTTGATGCAATTTGATCCGTTTTATATAGAGATCGAAGCGCATGCTAATTTCCATTTAGATGTATCGGTTGATTATTTTCTGTCTTCAGAACATAAGGAACTAGACTTACAGGCCCAGCTCGTTGCAAAATATGGGCAAGGCGTGCCTTTTAGCGGATGGGCTGAGATTGAATTGAATATTCTATTCACCTTTACTATTGATGTAGAATGGGGAGAAGAAGCGGAGGCACCAGATCCTATTTACTGGGAGGACTACCTCAAAAGCTTCGTAAAGCGAACTACGGAAGATGGCAAAATTGCCTTAGGCACTGCCCGACTAACAGGAGGCGTGGAGCGCAAAAAAGACGATTACTACATCGTAGAACCTAATACGCTGGAACTGGAAGCAGAAGCGTATTTCCCTTGTGCCAGCATTCAACTTAATGAGGAAACAGAAGCCTCAGCGAGCGAAGAAGCGCACTCTGCTCTAGGTATCCAAATGATGGGAGTGACCTATCAGGACTATAAAGAGACGATGAACCCTACCTTGGAAGTGAAGCTGATGGATGGAGAAGGCAAGCTGCTGGACGCCACCCAGCGCCAGAATTTTTCGATAGAAGTACTAACAGAAGATGTGCCTGCAGCACTATGGCTTCCTTCTAAAGATTCTGGTTCGGTGCCAAAGCCAGACCCCCATGGGCCAGACACGGTCAAAGACAGCCTCAAAGGTATTCGGCTCAAGGCAAATGCACCAATTGCAGGCGTTGGGCACCCTATTCCGAAAGATAACCTAGCCTTTGACCTGACTTTTGCAGATGATGTAGAGATGTATACCAACGAAGCAATTGCCATCGGTAAAAAAGTAAGCGAAAAAGCAGTGACTGACAGCATGGTAGCGCACCAGCCCGATGCAGCGCTACTCGCCGCAATGGGCCTCTCTGCCGATGATGTGGCCTTTTCGCACTTGACTGACATCGATTTGCAAGCCATCCCTTATTTAGATTAACCTTCAACCCGAATCAACAACACCATGAGTCAATCTTCAATCACACAGCAACAACTCAAAGACGGTACCCTTACCTTTATCGACTACCACCGCCCTGCGATAGAAGCAGGAACGTATAAACTTACGGCACAACAGCACGTCAACAATCCTGATGGAGATGCCGCAAAGACAGCGGTGGCAGCAACTACTTTTGTGGTGGATACACCTCGCTTTGCTCTTAAGGCTGGTGACATTAAAGCACACTATCCTCCTACTGCCGGGAGTGCTGATTATGATGGGGTAGTGCCCTCTATATCGTTTAGCCGACCTACCCTACCTTGGGAGCGCTCGCCCGATGTCGCCAACAATACCCCCGATGGGGCTTCTTGGCTCGCCCTAGTACTGGTGGACGCGAAAGATGTAGCAGCAGGCCGTGCGCGTGAAGCTTTTCAGCAACCCAATTCCGAGAAAAAACTGCACTTGAAAGAGGTAGAGGCACAACTGGGCATCCAGCATCTTGACCACTGGAAGCGATACGATCCAGAACTGCCGATGAACATCCTGGAGCTACAAAACGATTTTTACCGACAGGTACTACCAACGTATGGCGATCTGCAATGGCTTTCGCATACGCGAAAATCCACCAACAAAGAAGGGGAGTCTACTGGAGAACTGATCTACGTACTAGGGAATCGAATGCCCAGCCCCAATGCCTTCAATACGGTGTACCTGGTTTCTATAGAGCATCGTTATGCTGATACCAAGCCCGATACGCCCCCTCGCTTACTGGAAGCGGTGGATGGTTATCAACGACTGGTCTTTCTACACAAATGGGAGTTTATCTGCAAGCCGGGGATCATGTACAACTATACGGTGAGTAAAGACCTTTTGCTTCGCGCAAAAGATAGGAAGCCCGATATTCAGCTTCCTGAGGTGCTTCCTGATTGGGTCGGCCATGATTACGAAGGCCTGCTAGGTCGGGAGGAATTACGAGACATTCTGCTCAATACGTATGAGATCAGTGGGATTTCGGAAGCAGCGAGAAACGATATACTCCAATCTATTGAAAAGCTAAAAGATGGGGAGAAGGTCTACCAACTTAATCACCGAGTGCTCAAAAAAGCAGTGGATACCTACGGCGCAAACGTTCCAGTGGCCTGTACTCGAAGTGATGCTTTTAAGGACGACTCGACCGTGCGCCCGTATTGGATTCGCTATGAATTTAAGGGAGACGCCGGGCGGCAAGAGCTGAGTGATCTGCTGGATGGCAAAGCGCTGGTGCAAGGGATTACTACTGCGGTCGCAAATTGGCTATTAAAAAAAGCTAAAAAAGCGGGCGGTACCTTTGATGGCCTACTCGATGCGGTAGAAGCCGGTAGTTTCCATGAGCGGCCGATGCCAGGGAAGCCCATAGCCAATGAAAGCGCCACGAAATTATTAGCTTCTGGTAGAACCATTTTGCGGCACCATTTGCGTAGTGGTGGCAAGACCTTTTCTTGGTATAAAGGGCCCCTTTCTCCCAATCAAGAACCCGACAAAGGATTCTCCTTTCCGGTATCGACCTCCGATGCGCTCCTGAGCTTCAATACCGCCACAGGAATGTTTGATACCACCTATGCTGCTGCCTGGAATTTAGGAAGACTAAAAGGCTTAGAAAATAAAGCAGTCGCCACCAGCCTCTATCGCTGGCGACACGACCAGCGCCATGTGCTCATGCAGCAACGAAGTCCGCTCGACCACGGCCATTTGCACCTAGTGCCCCCCTTATCAGCCGAGCTACCCGATGATGTGATGGAGCAAATAGAAAGCTGGAAGCGCCTGCAAGATATTCCGTTCAACTACTTGGTGCCCAAAGCTAGTCTATTACCCGAGGAAAGTCTACGTTTTTTCCATGTCGATACCAACTGGGTACGCGCCTTGTTAGATGGCTTCTTTAGCGTAGGCAAAGTACATGGCCTGGACGACCAGGGCGAAGAATACGAGCATTTCCCAAGCTTTGACCGGCCCATCACGGGTATTTTGCTGCGTTCGGATGCAGTGGCGGGCTGGGCCTCTATGCACGTAGATGCTCATGCGCAACGCATGGAAGGTACCGATTTTGATATTGATCCACGCCATCAAATTCCGGTGATCCGGAAGTCCATATTAGATAATGAGCTGCTATTCATGCTGTTTGACGGTGTGCCGAAAACCATCGATATCTATCTTTCACCAGAAGCATTACATTCCGGCTTTACCCCCCACATGACCGAAGGCGATGAAGCCGTAAGCTATGTACACCCCATCTGCCATCCAGCAACGGGAGAAGATATTTACGAAGGCGAAGAACTAGTCACCATCACTGCCATCACGCCAGAAGAGCAAAACCCCTATCGTATCTTTTATCCTTCTAAGGTAAAGGAGCGCATTCAAGCCGCCATTCGCGCCAGAGTGCCCAGCTACGATCTGTTTGAGCTTACTCCAGGCCTCCTGGGCTTAGAACTCATCGAAGGAACGCCTATGGTGCGCTTCCAATTAGAAGAGCAGGCAGAGCGCCTAGTATTTGTTAACGAGGTCGTATCTTCTGCTCCGGCAGAAGTCGGTGGTACAGCTGCTACTACACCCAAAGATGACCTTACAAAGATCAAATACATCGGTAAGTCGATCCAGCAGAAATTCTACGATGCAGGTATTACTACCTATACGGCATTGGCAGAAGCGTCGATTGCGGAGATCGGTGCTATTCACGATACTTCTGATAAACGGAAGAGGGAATGGAAAGCGGAGGCGCGGAAGTTGGCGGGGTAGGTGGAGCCTTCATCGCTCCACCACCAGCTTCCCCACCCGACGCTCATTGGCCTGCGCATCAAAGAAATCCATGAGGTAGATACCTTCTGCGATGCTTGATATATCAATCACAGCGGCATTAAGCTGTTTAGGCGCAACCGTTAGAGGAAGCGGCAGCACTGAGTTGGTTCAACCCAATATTTGTATATCCACCTAAAAAATAAACCTTATCGCCATGATAAGCCACGCTCGGGTTTTGCCTAGCGACAGACAAGGCCGCAGTAGTCCACTGATCCGTACGAAGGTCAAGTAGTTGAACGAGTGTCGTATTTTCACTATTAATCCGACCACCAGCGATATACAATTTATTGTTCAACGCAGCCACCGATCCATTGATCAGATTTTCGGGCCTAGAGGCCACACTCCATTCCCCCGCTGCTTTATCATAAATCATAATCGTTCCCGAAACCGTCCCCGAGCCATTAATAAGCACCACATAATCACCCGCATCGAGCACCTCCCACCCCAGTGCACTCACCGGAGCCTCCTCCACCGACCATTCGCCAGTCACGCTATCATACACATCAATAACTTGGGAACCTGCAAAGTCATCGGCTCCTCCCACAAAAAAGGCTTTTCCGTCATGCGTAAAAGAAGCGACCGCTCTTCTAGGCTCAGATAGCTGCTCGATCGTCCATTGCGCCCAAATGGGGGTAGCTTGCCAGCCTAACATTAAAAAGAGTATGATTGTCATTTTTCTCATAGTGTGGTGTCTGTTTGCGTTACTTTCTGTAAGACGTAACTCAAGGTAGTGATTTTTTAGGGCGTTTGATCGGGCTATTCGGCACTCTCTCGCCCTCCCCCGATAACTGAGCGCAGTCAAAGTAATCGGGGAAGACCTCGTTCAAACAACGCCTACTATCCCGAACGCACTCGGCACTCCAGCTACATTCGCCAAGTTAGGCTGCCGGATGTTGTGCGTGTAGTTGTGTGTGGAATACATTATGTATTTTTGGGGTAATGAAGAGTTTAGTAAATGCTTTATCTCGCTCTGAAAGCTGCTTACTGTCCACAGCTGTAGCCAGGATAGCTTTCTTCCCGTAGGCCGCGTAGATGGTTCGCCAGTCCTGCAAATTACCGCGCTCAATCACCCGCTCAATGACGATAGACTGGGAGCGCTCGAAGTCGAAAGTAGCTAAGTCATATTCCCAGAGCAGATGAGGGGATATGGGCAGTGTAGATAGGTTTGATGTAGTAATTTCCATCATCTAAAGATATGGAAAATTGCGGGGGAGGAACAAGTCGTCAGAAGCAGAAGATATAATGCAGGTATCACTATCTCAATCTTCACCGTCCATGGGCTAGCTTTGTGAATTGTTATGGGAACTATGTTCTCTCGAAAGAGCAATTATTTAATACACTACAGCGGATTCTCCGATTGCTATCGGGGTAAGCGCGTGCTAGGCTTTTTTCTTTAAAGCTTGGCCCGCGCCCAGTGGATTTGTAATCCGCGTGGCCCTAAAACTTATTTTTGTTACAAAGGAGAAGTCTAATCATTTCTTATCCACTATTACCAGAATGTCAAAAGCGGATGTGGGTAGAGAAGATTTTTTTAAAACGACCTCCTGGAAATGCTAAAGATCACTAAAAAATGAAAACCATACCCCTACATATCTCAGGGCTCCATGCCGAAGCACTATCCACCCACTTGATTTTGGTACTTAATAATTTTGTGACGGGCAAAAAAGAAGGAAGTATTGCGGCTAAAGACTTGGAACTACTCGCGCAACTCGATCAGGCTTACCAAAAATTAAATGCGCTAACTACCGCTGCGGATGATGAAACGCCACAAAAAGTGGAACTAACGATTGCAGAGGCAGAAGGCCTCCTTAGTGCTTTCACAGCACCCTCGTTTAAAGCAGCGGCGCTAGCCGATGCCTACTACCAAAAAGCGTCTTATTCGACTTATTTTGAGCAAATCTATAGCCTGTACTTGCGCGAGCTTGGGGGGCGGTATGTGGAGGTGTTGGCGGCGTGAAGGGGAGGGGAGTATGGTTGCCATGCTAGGCAGCCACTTGCAGGTCTACATCCAAATCCTGCAAAAGGGTCGCCAATTGTTCTGTTAATTGCTTTTTCACGGCTCTATACTGCTCAATAGCTATCTCATCCTTTTGATCATCAACAAGCCTGTGGAAATGAATGGCTTTATTCATGCGTTCTATTTTTTCCAGGGTATGGAATATTTCGATGTGTCGGAGATCATTAATTTCCATCAGTGGTAAAATTTAGCAAAACAAAATTTTCAACGAAATCCTCATACAATATCTCAATAGCTTTATTCGGCTGTAAGTATCCATATTGATTGAAAGTCAGCATCCGTTAAAGATAAAGTAATTGATAGTGATGAGCAAGTCGTGCATTTATGAATACTATTCACTCAAACAGTTAATAAAGGGAAGGTGATTATTCCGGTATTGAAGGATGAAGCGAAGTCAATGTTTAGTAACAGTCAAAGAATAACTTCTCGATTTATGGCTGGCTCTTTTGCTCTAAAACTGCGTTGAAAAGCCTCGCCGATGATAGGCATCGTCTGCGTTTTTCGCCTTGTCTTAGAGCAAAATCCCCTTGCCAAAATACGGAACTTATTCTTTGGCTGTTACTTATTTCCCAATACAAAAATTAGAAAAAATATTCCCCAACAAATCATCCGTAGAAATCTCCCCCGTGATACTGCCCAAGTGGTACAACGACTGCCGAATATCCATCGCTACAAAATCACTCGTGACGCCCGTGTCCATGCTGCGGAGCACATCGTCTAGGCTCTGGTAGGCGTTTTGGAGGGCTTCGTAGTGACGGATGTTGCTCACTACGGTACTTTCTAGCTTTACTTGCTCGCTGACCACGGCGTGGTAGAGCTTTTCTTTGAGAAATTCGATATTCATCTGATTGATAGCAGAGACGGGGATGAACTGCTCGGGGGGGAGTAGGGGAGCAGCATAGTCTTCGTATTTGGTGTAGGGGCTGAGGTCCATCTTGTTGGCGACGGCTAGGAGGTGAATGCCAGGCTGGACGAGGCGCTCCAAGTCGGCGTGGACATCTTTGGCGGGCATGCGGGAGGCATCGAAGACGTAGACGAGGACGGACGATTGGGCGATCTTTTCCAGGGTTTTTTCTACGCCGATGGCTTCGATTTGGTCTTGTGCTTCGCGGATGCCGGCCGTGTCGATGAGGCGGAAAGGGATGCCTTGGATGTTGAGGGGTTCTTCGATGGTATCGCGGGTGGTGCCGGCGATGTCGCTCACGATGGCGCGCTCTTCGTTGAGCAGGGCGTTGAGGAGGGTGGATTTGCCGGCATTGGGGCGGCCTGCTAGCACGGTGCTGACGCCATTCTTGATAGCATTACCCAGCTGGAAGCTATTGATGAGGCCGCGGAGCAGGCTTTGGATTTTACGAACTAAGGCGCGCAGGTCCTCTCGGTTGGCAAATTCTACATCTTCTTCGCCAAAGTCGAGCTCTAGTTCGATGAGGCTGGCAAAATCGATGAGCTCTTGGCGCAACTTTTGGATTTCATCCGAAAAGCCGCCGCGCATTTGCTGCATGGCGATGCTGTGGGCAGAGGCGGAGTCGGAGGCAATGAGATCAGCTACGGCTTCGGCTTGGCTGAGGTCCATCTTGCCATTCAAAAAGGCGCGCATGGTGAACTCCCCCGGCTGGGCTAGGCGTGCGCCTTGATTGACTACTACTTCGATCAATCGCTGGATGATATACTGCGAGCCATGGCAGGAAATTTCGACTATATTTTCACCGGTATACGAGCGGGGAGCGACAAATAAGGCACACAAGACTTCATCAATAATCGTATCATTTTCGTCTCTAATCGTACCAAAATGGATCGTGTGGGAGGCTTGCTCGCTCAACTTTTTGCCTCGAAATACGGCATCCACTAGGGTAATAGCGTTTTTTCCGGATACCCGGATGACGCCAATAGCCCCAGCACCGGGTGGCGTAGCCAACGCCACAATCGTATCCGATAAATCAGTAGTCGCATAACTCATATCATCCCTATTTATAACGTGAAGCACAGGCCAAGCTAAGACTGAGCGCAGCCGAAGTCTTAACCCAGGCTATAACTCCATAATTAAAGCCCAAGCTTTGGCTGAACTTGTAATTCCATAACCCTTCAGCGGATTACAAACCTGCCCGATGCAGGCGGGTCCACTGGGCGCGTGCTAGGTTTTTTTAACGGTTATCCCCATCATAAGGTTGTAATTCCTTATAGTATCGCAATAGCAATTCCCCTGCCTCCGTTAGGCTTTCGCCAAATACAAAAATACCTTCCCGATGCCCTTCCATCACAAAAATACGCCGCTGTGGGAGGTTGCTTGCGCTAAATAGCTGAGTAATAGCGGCGGCCATCTCAGGGGTGCCATAGGAGACGCTAGCGGGGGTAGTGGGCTCTTTGCCCAAAAGCGCTTGCCACAGGCCCAGATGATGCACATGAATGACACTATTGGCTGAGGGACTATTGGCATAAATGGCCGCATGGCTCATCGACTCGGAAGAAGCGACGATGGGGCCTTGGCACCAGCACTGATTTTGTGGGGCATCCACTTGGGTCACTAGCGTGAAATGCTGGGGGGTGAGCTGCGGGAAATTACCGGTGCCGGAGCCGGTAATCACAAACTGCTGGCCATGGTAGCGGGTACTGATATTGCCATAGCCTACGCCATTTGCGTAAGCACCAATGAGGCCCAGGTGGTACAGGTGCTGCCGCCAATGCAGAAGGTTGTGCAGGTCTTTCAGGGGAAGACTTGGTGCAGGTGTCCAATGCGCCTCAAACTTGATGTAGCCTTCATCGATCATGCAGATACGGCTTGCTCTGGGTATAAGCCGAGTAGGCCAGCCTCGGTAGAGGGGCAAATGCCTCGGTCGGTGATGAGGCCGGTGACATAGCGAGAAGGCGTCACATCGAAGCCATAATTCACGGTGGGACTTCCGCTTGGTGTGATTTGTACCTTTTTGATTTTGCCATCGACTAAGCCCTGCACGTGGCTCACTTCGTTTTGCCCACGCTGCTCAATGGGAATTTCCTTGAGGCCATCCTGAATGGTCCAGTCGATGCTGGACGAGGGGAGGGCGACGTAGAAGGGCACGCCATTATCGTGTGCGGCGAGTGCTTTCAGGTAGGTGCCAATTTTGTTGGCTACATCGCCGCCGCGAGTGGTGCGGTCGGTACCTACGATGACAAGGTCGACCATGCCGTGCTGCATCAGGTGCCCTCCGGTATTATCCGGTATGACGGTGTGTGGAACGCCGTGCTGTAGGAGCTCAAAAGCCGTGATGCGCGCGCCCTGGTTGCGCGGTCGGGTCTCATCTACCCAGACGTGTACGGGGATGCCTTTGTCGTGTGCGAAATAGATGGGTGCGGTGGCGGTGCCATAGTCAATACAAGCGATCCAGCCCGCATTGCAATGCGTGAGCACGTTTACGGGCGCGCCCCCTTTTTTGGCGCTGATGGCTTTGATGAGCGGTAAGCCAGCTAGTCCGATTTGGCGGCAGGCGGTTCGACTTTCGTCAATAATGGCATGCGCGGTGGTGAGGGCTGCGGCGGTTCTTGCTTCTGCGGAATTTGCTTGCGCAATGGCTTTTTCGCAGCGGTTGACGGCGTGGAACAAGTCCACTGCGGTGGGGCGCGTGTTTTTTAGTTGGGTAGCCGCTTTCGCTAAAAAAGCCGAGGCGTCGCCGTTTTTAGGTGCTTCGAGGGTGGCTTTGTACATACCGTAGGCGGCGGTGGCTCCGATGAGGGGTGCACCTCGGACGTGCATTTCTTTGATGGCGGCCACAAAATCCTCCAATCGGCGCAAGTCTTCGATGACAAAGCGGTGGGGCAAGTAGCGCTGATCGATAATTTGGATGGTAGTGGGGTCGTCGGCTTTTTGCCAGATGGTTTCGTAATGTTGGTTGTTTATCTTCATAATAATATGATGGAAGGTAAAAAAGTGAAAGAGTATTTAAGATGCTTCTGCCCAAGCATTGCGTTCTAGCTATTGGACATTTATGCGTAGGCGTATCCAGAGAATGTCCAATAACTAGAACCCCCTTAATTCGACCGCCAAAAGTAAGGCGAAAATAAGACTAAAATCGTAAATAACTCCAAGCGCCCCAACAACATCAAAAAGGACAAAAACCACTTAATCTCCCCACTCAGCCACGCAAAATTATCCACGGGGCCAACTTTGCCAATACCAGGGCCTACGTTGCCCAAAGAAGTGGCCACCGCGCCAATCGCCGTCGCAAAATCTAAGCCCATAAAGGAGACTACAACGACGCCTATCACAAACAGGATTAAGTACAAGAGCAAGAAAATAATGATATGTGTAATGACCCGCCCGCGCACCACCGTGCCATTGATTTTGAGCGGTATGATCGCACGGGGGTGCAGAATGCGCTTGAACTCCAACAAGGAATTTTTAAAAAATACAAGATGTCGGATTAGCTTGATGCCCCCACTAGTCGAGCCCGCACAAGCTCCTAAGAAGAGCAAAATGAAAAAGATCATCGTCAAGCCATCGCTCCAACTGGTATAATCAGCAGAGACAAAACCAGTCGTGGTAATTAGTGATACAATCTGAAAGCAGCTATCGCGGAAGGCTTGTTCAAAAGGAAGCTCTATAGCAGTATACACACCAAGGCCTAGCGTGATGGACAAGAAGACGACCAAACCCAGATAGGCGCGAAACTCTTCACTTTTCCAAACTTGCTTGAACCGTCCTTTTAAACCAAAATAAATGACGGTATAATTGGTGCCCGCCAAGAACATAAAGAAGATAATTACATACTGAATCAACGGGCTAGAAAAGTAAGCCATACTGGCATTTTTAGTAGAAAAACCACCCGTCGCCATAGTCGTAAGTCCATGATTGATGGCATCATAGCCACTCATACCACAGAGGTAAAGCACGACGATTAGCACAGCAGTAAGCCCCACATAAATGAACCAAAGCCGCTTGGCCGTTTCCTGAATTCTAGGGTGTAGCTTATCCGAGGTAGGCCCTGGCGCCTCCGCCACAAACAGCTCAATACCTCCAATGCCTAAGAGTGGAAAAATAGCCACCGTCAGCACGATAATACCCATCCCACCGATCCATTGCGTCAAGCTGCGCCAGTATAAAATACCCTTGGGCACCGCTTCTATGTCGTTTAAGATAGAAGCGCCAGTAGTAGTCATGCCCGAAACGGTTTCGAAAAACGCATCCGTTACATTGGGGATCACCCCACTCAGCAAATAGGGGAGCATCCCAAAGCTAACCATAGCCAGCCAGCCCATGCCAACAATTAGGTAACCCTCTCGCTTCTTGATATTTTTGCCTCGTGGCACCCCATACCATAAAGCGCCTCCGATAACGATTCCGATTAATCCCGAGCTAAGTAAGGGGAGCGCATCGCCACTTTTGTAGAGTAGTGAAAACGGAATACCCGTTAGCATCAACCCACCAATGAGCAAAAGCAACACGCCAATCACACGCAGTACCGGTCTAAGGTCTACCAGCATTAGCGGAATAGCTTTTCGAGTTTACCAATGGCTTCCGGCAAGGCAAAAACGATGACTTTATCTTCATATTGCAGCTGGAATTCGCCATCGGGAATAAAGGTTTTTTGCCCTCGAATGACCCCTCCAATGAGCGCAGTCTTTGGAAAGTGTAGCTCTTTGAGGGGGTTACGCGTCAAGCGGTTGTTTTTGTGCACCACATATTCGATAATCTCTGCATCCACCCCATTCAAACTAGTAATGGCTTCAATCTGCCCTTTGCGCACAAAGCGGAAAATATTATTGGCAGCAATGAGCTTTTTATTGATGAGTGTATCTACGCCAATATTTTGGGAAATGTGGGTATATTCTTTGTTCTCGACCTGTGCGATGGTCTTGTGTACGCCATGATTTTTTGCCGTAAGGCTCGCGATAATATTGGTCTCTGAATTATCTGTCAAGGCGATGAAGACGTCCATATTATCCAGGCCTTCTTCTACCAATAATTCGATATTGTTGGCATCTCCGTTGATAATCAGGCTGTTGTTAAGCACTTCTGAAAGCTGCTTACATCGTGTTCTCCGATTATCAATAATCGTCACATCGTATTCTTTCTCCAAGCGCTGAGCGGTGGCTAAGCCTAGTCCTGTACCACCGAGGATCATTACCCGCTTCACTCGCTTGCGCTGCTTGCCGACCAAGTCCACTAAGCGATCCATATTATTTTTCTTGGTAATAAAATAGATATGGTCGTTGCGCTGTAGGACGGTATTGCCGCGCGGAATGATGGTCTGATGGCCTCGGAGGATGGCGATGGGGCGGAGGTTGACATCAATATTGAGGTCTTCAATTTCACTGAGTCTGGTATTGACGAGTTGGGAGCTTTCATCCAATGTTGTTCCTACCAAGTTTATTTTACCCGCTTCGAACTCAAAAATATCGGTAAACGAGCACTGATTGACCAGCCGCCGAATCTCCTCAGCTGCTAATTTTCGGGGGGAAATAAGCGTATCGATACCCAGTTCATGAAAGGTTTGCTGTTGGGCTTCCGCCAAATATTCTTCATTAGTAACGCGGGCGATGGTTTGCTTAGCTCCCATTTTCTTAGCTAGAATGGCCGTCATCAGATTGTTCTTTTCGGAAGTCGTGACAGCGAGCAGTAGCCTTGCCTTTTGGACTTCTGCTTGTTGCAAAATATCGACGGAGGCAGAGTCTCCTCGTAGCGTCATTACATCCAGATGCGTCGCTGCATAGTCTAGCACCTCCTGGTTAGTATCAATCAAGACGATGTCTTGATTCTCCATTGTCAACAATTCTGCCAAGTGAAAGCCGATGTCTCCCGCACCTGCTATTATTATCTTCATAATATTTACAAATATTCTACAAATGTACTGGAACACCAGCTAATCTCTATAAGTTGTGTAGAGGCTATTTGTTTTATCTCTTACCTTTACACTACTGCACAAAAGCGTTAAAAAGAACACATAGAATGCTTCAGCTGCGTTTCTTTTTTTCATGCCTGCTTCTTTTAATCGTATCAAATCTTGCTGCCCAAGATTTGGCTAGCCTACCTAAGCTCGAACCCTCCTACTTTGAAGATTATAATACCTATTCGAGCTACCCCTTTCAATGCTTGCAGGATGTTTGGGTGGATAAATATGGCAAGATTTGGCTAAAACCCTGTGCCTCAGATTTTTCCTCCCGATCCACTGCATTGTATCAATTTGATGGTTACAGCTTTATTTCAAGGAAGAATCTGCTGAAAGAAGTTCCCAATAAGGTCATCTTCCATGCTTTGTATAAAGGAGAGAAACTAATAGGCCATACTTATATCGACAGTACGCTGTCTATTGTTGAGCTAGATTGTTATACTGAGCAACTTAAAGTGATAGATACTGGCGTAAAAAATGACCCATCACCAGCTGCATTGCGAGTACTCCAAACCAAGGACAATCGATTCTATATCGCTACTAGAACGGAAGACGGCATACAATTTGGAGCGTACAAGGATGGCGCTTTTGCTTTTACGCACACCTACGAAGTTCCGAAAGAGAGGTATTTGTACTTTTTTCATCAGGACGGAGGGCACTTAATCATCAATGATTTTATAGATCCTTTAGACATAGAGCTAATAGATGTTAAAACGAAGAAACGGCAGCAAGTAAACATAGATCGTTCCCTTTTTGAGCAGTTCGAACGAGTAGGTAATGGCTTAGGCTATGGAAGTGGAAATCGCTTGCTGTTCACTAAAGAAGCTAAGATATTTGATTTTAAGCCTGAGCGCGAAGAAATGGAGTTTAAATTTTCTGTAAATGGAAGCTGGCAATGTAAAAGATCGTTTCGCGATGAGGCTGGAAACTTTGTCTATCTGTTTACGGACAATGAAAATAAAATAAAAGCAATTCTAGAAGATACAAAGGGTAAGTTGTTTGATTATTCTGCCTTTTTTAAAATATGGAATAGCCGAAAACTCACTTCCTTTTTTCTAAAAAGTAAAGACTTTAAAAAAGAAATATTTATCTGCAATAGCCAGGGGTTTTTCTATCAGCGGGTAGAGTCACCAACATCCATTGATCAATACTTAGGTAGTAAGTCCATTCGCTCCATGACAGAGCTAGAGGATAAAAAAATACTAGTGATTTCACAAAGAAGAGAATTTTTTATCCTAGACCTAGTCAACGAAACAGCGACAGCAGCCAAGCAATTCCCAGGCGATATTCGGATGTCTAATAAAGGCAAGTTTGTACCCTTCGGGAAAGGCAAAATATTTGGAAACGTAGAAGATCACTTTATCACCTATAACTATCAGAATGAAACCATCGAAATCCATGACTTCTCTCCAGGTGATATCACTGCTTACACCTTTTATAAGGAGGAGGAGCTAATCGTCTTAGGAACCAACTACAACCTTTATTGGTATGATTTAAAAAAGCAAACTGCTCGACTCCTTTCAGACCAGTTGCCAAATGGCTTTTCGCGATTTATAGATCAGCTCTATTTAGATAGAAAAAGCGATGCGATTTGGATAGCTACTACCAAAGGCTTGATAAAAGTCGATGTCCAATCTGGTAAAACGGAGATTGTAAGTGAACAACTCCCCTTTGAGGATGACCTTTTTTTGAGCTTTCATGTAGATGACTACGAGCGATTTTGGTTGGGTACTTCCAATGGAGGACTCCAAATTTTTGATCCAAGCTCAGGGCAACTACAACAAATAAGCAGCGAGAAAGGCCTCCCTAATAATACGATTGCTTTCATTCTGGCAGACGAGGAAGGCGACCGATGGGTCGGAACCTATAATGGCCTGGCAGTGCTTGATAAAGGCGGCACCCCACTGTTTAATTTGAATACCGGCGATGGACTGAGTAATCGGGAGTTTAACCGACTTTCCCACTTAAAAATGAAAGATGGAAGATTACTGACAGGCACCATCAGGGGGGTGAATGTTATTGATCCTATTGCGCTGAAAAAAAGTATCAGCCAGAAAGGGCTACGTATCTATTTGACGAACTTGTCTAAATACAGTTTAGATCAAAGTGCAGATAAAGAACGCATTCCTGTATCCAAAGCAGCAGCCCTGGTCTTAGCACCCTCCAAACGAAATCTACAGATCAGTTTTGCACTTTCTAATTATTATAAGCCCCGCTTAAATCAATATAGCTATCGCCTAAAAGGAATATATGATGAATGGATTTCCATTGGGGCACAGCATACCTTAGAATTAACCAATTTGCCTGCCGGAAACTATATGCTTGAAATAAAGGGTAGAGATGTGATGGGAGAGTGGACAGCAGAACCTTTACAGCTACCCATTAGTGCTAGAGAATACGTGTACAAGCAAACTTGGTTTCAGATGCTTTTGGTATTCCTCATCGTGCTTGCTATCGTTGGTATCTCCTACTTTTGGATAAAAAACCTGCGGGCGCAGATCAAAAAAGCAACCGAGAAGATTAGAGCAGATAAGGCAATTATTGAAGAGCAGGCAGAGCAGCTGCTAGAGATTGACAAAGCAAAATCTCGTTTCTTTACGAGTATTTCCCACGAATTTCGCACGCCCTTGACGGTGATTTTAGGTATGGTGGATAAACTCAAAGCACAGCCAGATCGATGGTTAGAACGGGGAAGTACTATGATCAAAAGGAATAGTACCAATTTGCTTAATTTAGTCAATCAGATACTGGATTTGCGGAAGCTAGAATCGGGGAGTATGCAGTTAAATTGGGTACAAGGAGATATCGTTGCCCATTTGACGTATATATTTGAATCTTTCCAATCTTTGGCAGAATCTAAGGAAATTCAACTGCATTTGCTATGCGATGAGCCAGCATTCACAATGGACTATGATCAGGATAAGATACTCCGTATTCTATCTAATTTATTGTCAAATGCCATTAAGTTTACGCCAAGTGGAGGGCATATTTACTTAATTATTCAGCGGTCAGACGCCTCTCTATTCGTACGAGTCAAGGACTCTGGTATTGGCATTCCAGAAAATCAAATTGGACGTGTTTTTTCTCAATTCTATCAAGTAGATGCCACTCCCTTACAGACTAGAAGAGGATCAGGTATTGGCTTAGCGCTAAGCAAAGAATTGGTTCAGCTCATGGGAGGCACCATTGAGGTAGAAAGTAAGGAAGGGAGAGGAAGCACATTTACGTGCATCCTACCAATTCATCAAGATGCGCCACTAATAGAAGCAGATGAGCATACTGAAGCCGATTTACTGCTGATGGAGCAGCTCGCAAGTGTGCCACCTCCGGTTACTTCCGAGCGTAAGGAAGAAGCATTGGAAGCCGACGAAAAACCTCAAATCCTTTTGGTAGAAGACAATAGAGATGTCATGGCCTATGTGGCTGCTTGCTTAAGGGATCACTATGAACTTACTCTAGCCCTAAATGGGCAAGAAGGAATTGAAAAAGCGATAGAAACGATCCCCGATTTGGTGCTTAGCGATGTGATGATGCCCCTCAAAAATGGATTTGAGCTGTGCGATACGCTGAAAAAGGATGATCGAACCAGCCATATTCCCATCATCTTGCTAACAGCCAAAGCCGATGACACTTCCAAAATTAGTGGCTTATCGAAAGGTGCAGATGATTATCTGACGAAGCCATTTAATGAAACTGAATTACTACTTCGGATTCATAATCTTTTGGAGGCCAAAAAGAAGCTCCAAATCTATTTCCAGAGAATAGGGCCTGTCGCAAAAACGGACAAAAGGGAAGAGACTCATCAAGAAGACGAGTTTCTGCAAAAGGTCCGAATGACCTTAGAAGCCAATATAGATGATGAAGATTTTGGGATTATCCAAATCTGCCAGCAAATACGGATGAGTCGTACCCAACTACATCGCAAGATCAAAGCATTGACGGGCCAGTCTACCTCTCACTACCTGCGCAGAATCCGCCTGAATAAGGCCAAAGAACTACTTGAAAAGACCGACCTCAATGTTTCAGAAGTAGGTTACGAAGTAGGATTTCGCAATCCAGGTTATTTTTCACGCTCCTTTGTGAAAGAATTTGGGGTGAGCCCCAATGGAACACGTAAATAGTTGATTTTTAGTAAATTATATTGATTTGTTTCATGGAAATGAAACAATAGTCCACTCTTTTGTCCACCAGTTGGAACAATAAGAATGCAGCAGGTAACAATAGGGAAAGCACGATTTCGGCGATACTAGCACATTTGCTTCATCAATTAATTATATCCACTAAGGCAAATGATATTCTTGTATTAGGGGATATTAAAAACCTAATTAAAATGAATAAGCTAGTATCCAAAAACCTATTAACGCTTTTTGAATTACAACTTCCCATCTTCTTTTTCCTTCTTTGTTGCTCTTTTCTTTCCACCCCTACTTTACAGGGGCAAAACCTAAATGACAATGGCAATGTGCATATCATCACTGTAAATGGTGCTCAAATCAATCTAGGCTCTCCACAAGATTTTAGGATTCCTGATAATACTTCTTCTAACTCGATCTCCTTCTTTATGAGAGGCGGTAGTGGTGGCTCTGCCAATGCGGGAGCCAACTGTTCGAGTGGGGGCGGTGATGGCGCTAAGGTCTGGCTAACCGCAGAAATTGGAATGGGGGCAGGAGAATTGAGACCAGGCGGCTATCTCCGATTTGTAATTGGTAAGGCAGGGGCTAATAGATATTCTGGTGGTACCAATGGTAGTGGTGCCGGTGGTGGTGGTGGTACAGGCCTGCTCTATCGACCCAATTCAAATGCGGACTGGATAGTGTTAGCGGTTGCTGGTGGTGGCGGTGGGGCCTATCAAGGTAATTTTTTTGGGGGCTGTGTAAATAGCCAAAAAGGCCAGGGTGGTCGCGAAACTACTCGTGGTGGTGATGGTGGAAGTAATAATAGCGGCGGTGGTGGATCAAATGGTGGCAATGGTGGCGACGGAAATGGCTCTACACCTGGTGGTGGTGGCTCTGGTACAATTGCGTGTTACCCTACTGGCTGCGGAACCGATAACGGTGGTGACCGAACAGGAGGATACGGATATGGCGCTGGTGGCTATGGCAATACGAATGGCGGCGGCGGTGGTGGTGGCTATTCTGGCGGTGGCGGCGCTTCTGCCTATGAAAATGGCGGTGGCGGTGGGAGCTACATCAACCTGGCGTATCAAGTTTTTGGAGAAAAAGAAGCGGCAGGTGCTGATGAGCCAAATGCCGATGGATTTGTAGAATATACCTTTGGGAATCAATGCCTGGCAACAGTAGATGCTATTATTGAAACGACCAGCCTATGTGATCAATTTGCTGGCGAAGCCGACGTTGAAATCCAAGCTACACTAACCAATGCCTGTACCAACGGGATCATCTATGAAGTGTCTGGGCCATTTCTTTTGGAGCAAAATACCACAGGGCGCTTTAGCCTACCACTTGGTAATTACCAACTTCGTTTGTATACTCCCGATAATACAGAAGATCCTTTTTACTTTGACCTTTTTGCTGTAGAACCGGATGATGCGTTTCCGCCTGTAGCTAAATGTAAAGATTATGTCTATAAACTTCGGAATAGTATTGATATTTTGCCCAGCTCTTTTTATCTCAATATAGAAGATGGCTCCACTGATAATTGTGGTATTGTATCTTACTCAACCTCTATCAGTCAGCTCTCTTGCTCCAATATCGATAATCCCATTGAGGTGACGCTAACCGTGACGGATGTAGTGGGACGTACTGCTACCTGTGAAAGCACCGTGAGTGTTATCGAAGGCAAACCTACAGCAAGGTGTAAAAACGCTACGTATACGCTCACCAGTGGAGAACCCACTACTATTGACGTAGCGAGCCTGATTGATGATGGCTCGTCTACTCCATGTGGTACGGCTGTTCCTCTGTCGACATCTATGACCACCTTTGATTGTAATAATATAGGAAGAAATACCATTACGCTTACCGCAACTGGACTAGATGGTGGCTCAGACGATTGTACCGCTCGTTTAACTATAATTGATGGGACTGCACCCGTTTTAGATCAAAATACCATTCCAGTGCTCACCAGCTCGTGTGCCTTGGACGTAAGTACCACTTTGACTGCGACAGATGCCTGCGATGGTACGATTTTACCAACGACGGAAGACCCAACAAGTTTTACCGAAACAGGAACGTACACGATTACTTGGCTTTTTGAAGACAGTGATGGCAACAGTATCACTCAAAATCAAACGGTAGTGGTAGAAGATACGGAGGCTCCAATAGCAGACTGTACTCCGGGCAGCAATGGAAGCCTAAATGCAGTACTAGAAACAGCTGTTAATGTGGGATTGGGGCCCACCAATTTTACGCAACAAATCATTGATCTGGTCACCAGTGGTTCTACTGATAATTGCTCGATTGTAAGCCGAACGGTTGCTCCTTCTATTATTGATTGTTCGGATATTGGCACTACAAAAGTCATTACTTTTACCGTAGCTGATGCTACTGGAAACACCTCTTCCTGTACGATAACATATACTAATATTGTGGACACAGAGGCACCTGAGGCGCTCTGCCAGGACATTACCGTGCCTTTAGATAGCGGTGGAGAAGTAAGTATTACCGCCGATGCTATTGATGCAGGCTCATCAGACCTTTGTGGAGACGTTACGCTAAGTATAGATCAGAGCAACTTTGACTGTGGCAATGTAAGTGAGAATACCGTGACCCTTACAGTAGTGGATGATGCTAACAATTCTAGTAGTTGTACCGCAAAAGTAACCATAGAAGATACTACGCCGCCGGTAATAAGTTGTGATCCAGCAAATGGGCAGACGAATATAGTAGTAGATGTACCAATCAATATTGGAAATATCGGATATACAGAATGGGACGAAGGGGGAATTGCATTCCAAACGGAAAGGTCAACTGATAATTGTGGGATCGTCAATGGTATGGTATCGCCCAATTTCATTGATTGCTCGGATATAGGGACGAGCAAGATTTTTACCTTTACCCTGACCGATGCCGCTGGTAATGCCTCAAGCTGCACGGCTACCTATACCAATATTATTGATGAGACGCCTCCTGAAGCCTTATGTCGGGATATTACAGTAGCATTAGATCCATCAGGGAATGCAGCTGTTTCACCAACCGATATTGACAATGGTTCTTCGGATATTTGCGGTATCTCGTCTATTACGTTGGATCAGACCGATTTTAGTTGTGATGATGTCGGTGATCATGTAGTGACGCTAACGGTTACCGATCTATCCAACAATACGTCGGAGTGCCAGGCTACAGTCACAGTGGAAGATGATGCGGCACCTATTGCAAAATGTGATTTTGGAGGGGATGTACCTAATGCAATAGTCGATGGTTTTATTCTCATTGGCATAACAGGATTTACAGAATTGGGCGAAGAATACTTGGATGCCCTGACTGCTTCTTCACGTGATAACTGCGGAATTACCAGTTCTAGTATTACTCCCAACTTTATAGATTGCTCAGACATCGGAACAACTAAGTTGCTTACAGTTACGCTAAGTGATGCAGCAGGAAACACCTCGAATTGTACGATCACCTACACCAATATTGTTGATTCTAATTTTCCAAAAGCACGCTGCCAAGATATAACGATCCAACTAGATGCCGAAGGAGTCGCATCCATAGGGGTGGCGGATATCGATAATGGCTCGACGGATGCCTGTGGTATTGCTTCCATAAGCCTTGATCAATATGACTTTGACTGTATGGATATTGGCACTAATATGGTCACTATGACGGTAGAGGATAATTATGATAACAGAAATACCTGTACTTCAACAGTTACGGTAGAAGATAACACCAATCCGACCGCACTTTGTCAAGACTTGTCGATCCAGCTAGATGGAGACGGAAATGCCAGTATTTCTGCAGCAGAAATTGACAATGGTTCTTCGGATGTTTGCGGAATAGCCTCTATTACATTGGATCAGACCGATTTTAGTTGTGATGATGTCGGTGATCATATAGTGACGTTAACGGTTACAGATATATCTAATAATACAGCTGATTGCCAGGCAACGGTAACTGTGAAAGATACCGAAGGCCCTGTAGCAAGTTGTCATCCCACCCTTGCCCAAGGAGATTTTATTAGCCCAGTTACTATCAATATAGGTGGTTTTGGTGGCTTTCCTTTCGACCAGCAAATAATTGATAATCTAACTAGCAATTCAACGGATAACTGTGGTATTGTAAGTCGTACTGCGTCAAAGTCTTTTGTCGATTGCTCAGATATTGGTACCTCAACGATCATTACAATTACTTTTACAGACCAAGCTGGGAATACTTCTAGTTGTATCGTTTCCTATCCTAATTTGGTAGACAATACTGCACCAGAAGCCTTGTGTAAAGATGTGACAATTCAATTAGATGCCAATGGAGAAGCTACAACAACAGTAAGTGATATAGATAATGGTTCTTTTGATTACTGTAATATCGCATCTCAAAGCCTAAGTCAAACTGATTTTGACTGTAGTCATGTTGGGGATAATACAGTTACCATGACCGTAGTGGATGATTACAATAATTCGAGTACCTGTACTTCAACGGTGACCGTAGAAGATAGTGTAGCACCAATTGCTTTATGCAAAAATGCTACGCGCAGACTCAATGCCAATGGCCGAAAAAACATCAATGTTAGTCATATCGACAATGGCTCTAGTGATGCTTGTGGTATCGCATCTATGGAAGTAAGTCCCCGTACCTTCTTCTGCGAAGATATAGGTGATAATACCGTTACGCTCACCGTAACAGATGTCAATGGGAATAGCAGCAGCTGTACAGCTACTGTGACCATTTCTGATAACAGAGACCCTATCATGTCCTGTCAAGATGCAACAGTTTATCTGAATGCAAATGGTGAGGTGACCCTTACTAGTGCTCAGGTAGATGCAGGCTCTACTGATAATTGTGCCATCGATCAACTAAGCTTATCGCAAACAACCTTCGATTGTAGCCATATTGGTGCGCCTGTAGCTGTTGAAATGACTGGGACAGATGCTAGTGGAAACGCAGCCAGTTGTGAGGCTAACATTACCGTTCTGGATGAGGTGATGCCTGTGGCGGTATGCCAGGATGCGACGGTGACACTAGATAGTGATGGCAATGGAACACTGGCGGCCCAGGAATTAAATGGCGGCTCTACCGATAATTGTGCTATTGCTAACTACAGCACCACGCAGACGGCCTTCGACTGTAGTGACGTGGGGAACTTCAATCAAAGCTTAATGGTGACCGATGTCAACGGTAATAGCAGCACTTGTACCGCTACAGTGACAGTGGTGGAAGAAATTGCCCCAATTGCTAGCTGTAGAAATATTTCGCGTATGCTCAATGCCAATGGCATGGCCAGTATCAATGCTAGCGATGTAGATAATGGTTCTAGCGATAATTGTGGAGTTGCCAGTACAGTATTAGACATCAGCCAGTTTTCTTGTGAAGACATAGGTAGTAATACAGTTAGCCTTACGGTAACGGATGAAAGCGGCAATAGCAGCAGCTGTACGGCGACGGTGACCATTTCTGATCGCAGAGACCCCATCATGGTTTGCGAGGATGTGACTATTTATTTGGATGGAGATGGTGCAGCAACACTCAGCAGCGGCCAAGTAGATGGAGGCTCTACCGATAATTGTGCGATCGAGCAATTGAGCTTAACTCAAACGATTTTTGATTGTAGCCACATTGGTGGCAATACCGTAACGCTGACAGGGACGGATGCTAGTGGAAACTCAGCCAGTTGCGATGCCACCGTCATGGTTATGGATGAAATGATGCCAGTAGCAATTTGCCAAAATGCCACTATATCACTCGATATTGACGGTAATGGATCACTGACTGCTGAAGCATTAGATGGTGGCTCTACTGATAATTGTGCTATTGCAAGCTACGGCACCACGCAGACCGACTTTGACTGTGGTGATGTAGGTAGTTTCGATCAAGTCCTAAGTGTGACCGATGTCAACGGTAATAGCAGCACTTGTACCGCCACTGTCACTGTCTTAGACGAGATAGCTCCAACAGCTGTCTGCAAAGACCTGATGGTGAGCTTTAATGGAGAATTAAGCATTGCTATCGATATAGATGAATTATTTGACTTTAGTGCTTCCACCGATAATTGTAGTGCAGTGAATATAGTAGAGCCAGCAAATGGGGTAACGATCGACTGCGCAGAAGTCGGCAATGACGTATCACTCATGGTAACGGTAGAAGATGCCAATGGAAATACTGCTATGTGCCTATCCAACATCATCGTAGAAGGCTTGCCCTGTGGTTGGGAAGACCAAGGAGGAATTGGCTGTGCAGGCAACTCAAACAGCTCGTCCTATGATGCCAATACAGAAAGCCACACGCTGACGGCCAGCAACTGTACGCCAGAGTCCCCTTATATAGAAGACGATATGGCTATGGTTGCTCACGAGCTATGTGGAGATGGGTATATCAAGGCCTACATAGAAAGTGTAGACGGTGCTGGTTTTGCAGGCATCATCTTACGAGATGGTATGGCGGCAGGGGCAAAGAAGGTAGCCTTGAGTACCAATAGAGTCAATAGAATACTCAAAGAAATAAGAGTAGTAGAAAACTATCCAGCTTGGCCACAGCCTGTAACATCCTATGATAAGTACTGGCTCAAAATTGAGCGGATTGGCAATACCTTTAGAGCTTCTGCATCGGTAGATGATCAATTCTACACGCCCTATATTTTCCAGACCGTTATAATGGGAGACTGCCTAGAGGCCGGAATATTTGTATCAGGTGAGAAATCAGGCACAGCTACTACTGCCATCTTTAGCCAGGTAGAAGTAGTGACTACCGGAGGAACAGCCATCCAGCAAGCAGTGAATAATGATCTTATTCAAGCAGCACCCATAGCTCCAGAAAAGAGCTTCTCCATCTACCCCAATCCAGCTACTGAAATGGTCAACATTGATCTGCACCATTACACCGACGAAGAAGTGCATATTTCAATACTGAATGTGAGTGGCCAAGTAGTACAACAACTCCGCATCGGCCAGCCAGAGCAGGCAGTACAAGCATTGGATATATCCAACTTGGAGGCTGGTGTCTACTACCTCCACCTAAGGGTAGGGGATAGCGTGCAAACAGAGAAATTATTAGTACATCGTCTCTAAGCAATATGAAAAAAGCCTAGCCCGCGCCCAGTGGATTTGTAATCCGCTGCAGGTCATTTAAGCTTACTCATATTATAGCTTACGAAGTAACATTTTAATAGGTTTTTTAATTAAGGGCTGCTTCCACTTCTTGGGAGCAGCCTTCTTTCATTTCAATAGTTGATTTGCGGAAATGAATCTGGAACCATAAATTTGTAAGTAGATTACTATACAATGAAGGTATTAATGGTATGTTTAGGCAATATTTGCCGGTCTCCTCTAGCAGAAGGGATTTTAAAACATCAACTACAAGAGAAAGGATTAACCTGGGAAGTAGACTCCGCAGGAACAGGTGCGTGGCACGTCGGAGAGCGCCCCGACCCGCGCTCCATTGCTATCGCCAAGCAGCATGGCATCGATATTACACAGCAACGAGCCCGCCAGTTCAAAGCCAGCGATTTGCAGGAGTATGACCTCATTTTTGCGATGGATCAATCCAATTACCAAAACATTTTGCGCTTAGCCACCACCCCGGAGCAGGAGCAAAAGGTGCAGATGATTATGGAGCGCGTCCCACCATTCGAACGACAAGACGTGCCCGATCCTTACTGGGATGATAATGGATTTCAAAACGTCTTCGATATGCTGGATGAAGCTTGTGAGCAAATTATAAAGTCAAGCTAAGTACCCATTACTTATGATGGTTGAAAACGCTAGCTCATGTTTTTCCAAACCATTTTCTTGCACCCAATCCAGAAATTTTTTAACCGCCGTTTCTTCCATAATACCCCAATGCTCACTAGTGCCAAAGTGGGGAGCAGAAACTTCCAATGCCCGCTTCAAATCAATAGATTGATCATGCAGCGGAAGATGCGGCGCCAAAATAGAGACTGCTTCATCCGGAAATTCCTGACAGTAGAGGTATCCCTTTTTCGTAGCATTCAGAAATAAGCGATACGCTTCCTTGTTGACCGCCGCCCTGGAGGCACTCGCCGCAATAACTGGCGAATAGGAATAGGGGATCTGATAATCGCGCATTTTGAAATAACGAAATTTAGGAGCGGACGCTTCCACTTGCACCCCCTCCCAATTTAAGAAGATCCAAGTGGCATCCGATTGGCCGCTCAGTAGGGTATTCCAAATGCCAAGCTTTGCTGGATAAATGATCTTCAAATCACCTTTCCCTCCATCATTGGTCACCATCGCCCGTACGATACCATCCTCATAGCGTGCTTGGTAAGAACTGTAGATTTTACCATCCAACGCTCGGGGGCTGGTGATGCCACTGTCTTTTCTGACTACAATAGCGCTTAAATCTGTTTGGAGTAGGCTTGCGATTGCAAGCAGGTCAAAAGGCTGCTTTTTAGTTCTATAGCTAATCACACTTTCAATAGGGCACAAAGCAAAGTCGGCTTGCCCCAGCTCCACCTTCTTGGCGGGCGTTATGGCATAATTATCTGCGGAAGGCGTTAGGAGTTCTACCTCCAACCCCAGCTCGCTGTAGAAGTGCTTCGCTTGTGCTACAAAGAAGCCAATATGATTGACATTGGGCGTCCAATCTAGGGCTACAGTTAATCGTTGCATCTGATCTACTTTCTATTCCCCAAACGCCTGCGTCACCAAATCAGCCTGCTGCTGATCATGTACCTTCTTAAAGCCAGTGGCAGGCGATGCGCTCGACTTGCGCGCAATCAAGCGGAATTTACTGCGATCAATATCAATCTCTTTACTGAACAGCAAGGCATTGATATACTGCCAGTAGCCCATATTAGAAGGCTCTTCTTGCACCCAGCACACCTCTGCACTGCTATATTTCTTAATCAATTGCTTGATCTGCTGCTCTGGCAGTGGATACAACTGCTCTAAGCGAGCAATCGCCACATCATCGCGCTTATTTTCCTCTTTGTAGCTTAATAATTCGTAGTAGATTTTTCCAGTACAGAGCACCAACCGCTTGATCTTCTTGCCACTGCGTGGCCCCACTGCTGGATCATCCAGTACTTCTTGGAATGCTTTGCCTTCCTCCAATTCACTCAAATCAGAAATACATTTCGGATGGCGCAGTAGCGACTTAGGCGACATCACCACTAGTGGCTTGCGGAATGGCCGCGCCAGCTGTCGGCGCAACAAGTGGAAAAAGTTCGCTGGCGTAGTTACATTAGCTACCGTCATATTGAAATCGGCACAAGCCTGCAAGAAACGCTCCACGCGCGCACTAGAGTGCTCTGGCCCCTGTCCTTCGTACCCATGTGGCAAAAGCATCACCAAGCCACTCTGGTTCTGCCACTTACTTTCTGCTGCCGAGATGTATTGATCTACAATGGTCTGACCGCCATTATAGAAATCACCGAACTGCGCTTCCCAAACCACCAGTACATCAGGCGTAGCAATCGAATAGCCATACTCAAAGCCCATTACCGCAAACTCAGATAGCAAAGAGTTAAAAATGCGGAACTTGCCCTGCTGCTCCTGGAAGTGATTTAGGCGATTATACGACTCATAGGTTTTGTCATCATAAAATACCGCATGGCGGTGCGAGAACGTACCCCGGCGCACATCCTGTCCACTCATCCGCACATCCTTCCCTTCAATCAGGATGCTACCATAAGCCATCAACTCGCCCATCGCCCAATCAATTTGATTATTATCCAGCAACTTGCGTTTACCCTTCAGAATACGATTTACTTTACCCAAGGGATTAAAACCTTCAGGAATACTCACCAAATGCTGGCTTAAGTGCTGAATAGTCTCCTTCGCAATCCCCGTTGGAGGCGAAACCTCAAAATCTTCGGGAGAGCTCGCAATTTTCATTTTGCGCCAAGCTAATTCTGGCTCTTGCTCTTCATAGGGTAGGGGATTCTCTCGCACATCATCTAAGCGATCCTGCAAGTCTTTCCAGAAAGCCTCTTCCAACTCTTCTGCCAATTTTGCATCCACATCGCCCCGCTCAATCAACTTTTTAGAATAAAGTTCCCGAGGATTTGGGTGCTTATTAATGATCTTATACATCGCGGGCTGCGTAAACTTTGGATCATCCCCCTCATTATGGCCATGCTTGCGGTAGCACACCATATCAATAAATACATCATTATTAAACTTCTGCCGATATTCCATCGCCATTTCAGAAACGAACAGCACAGCCTCTGGGTCATCGCCATTGACATGGAAGACAGGCGCCTGAATCACATTAGCCACCCCTGTAGAATAGGTCGAAGACCGCGCCTCATCAAAGTTCGTCGTAAAACCTACCTGATTATTAATCACAAAGTGGATCGTCCCCCCTGTGTAATACCCATCTAGCTGGCTCATCTGCACCGTCTCGTACACTACCCCCTGGCCCGCCACTGCCGCATCACCATGTATAAGGATCGGTAGGATACGATCATAATCACTATCGTACAAAATATCCGCTTTTGCTCGCGCAAAACCTTCTACAATCGGGTCTACCGATTCGAGATGCGAAGGATTGGGGACAAGCTTAAGGTGTATCTTTTTGCCGGAAGGCGTCTCCACCTGCGAAGAAAAGCCCAGGTGGTACTTCACATCACCATCTCCAAAACTCTGATCTGGCAATACATTGCCTTCAAATTCATTAAAGATTTGCTCATAGGTCTTGCCCATGATATTGGCCAGCACATTCAAGCGACCCCGGTGCGCCATACCTATAAGTACTTCCTCCACTCGATCTTCTGCTCCTTTGTTAATGATACCATCCAGCGCCGCAATAGCCGTCTCACCACCTTCCAAAGAGAATCGCTTCTGGCCAACATATTTGGTGTGCAAAAAGCGCTCAAATACCACTGCACCATTGAGCTTTTTCAGCACTCTACGCTTCTTATCGATAGAAAGATCAAAGGCATTATCCGGGTGGTGCTTCTCAATACGATCGCGAATCCAACGGCGCTTCGCCCGATCTTGGATGTGGTGGTACTCAAAACCAATATTTCCACAATACACCTTGCGCATCTGCTCTATAATCTCACGCAAGGTAGCATTCTCTTTTCCAATTTCTTTTCCTGCCACAAAAGGCGTATCCATATCCGCTTCCGACAATCCAAAATCATCCAAGTTGAGATTGGGCGTACGATCCAGTCGCTGCCGAATAGGATTGGTGGTAGACAATAAATGCCCCCGATTGCGAAAAGCCTTAATCAACGAAAGCACCTGAAATTCTTTGGGATTAAAAGTAGTCCCCGCTGTCGCAGTAGGTTGCTCCGAATGTCCATTGCTATTTGCTGCAAAATCAAACCCCTTAAAGAAAGCATTCCAAGAAGCATCTAATGCCTCCGGATTGGTCTGATACGTCTCATACATTTGCTCGATATAGGCCGGATGTGCGTTGGCCAGAAATGAAAAATCGTTCATGCTAATCTTCCCCAGTTTTATGTTTTTTGTACTATTTATATGCTAAACTACACGGCTACAAATTTCGTTTGCCGCAGCGTCAGACAAATATCGTAATTCTTCCTGATTTTGAAGGGCTATTGCCTTATTATTTGGGCGTGCCCCCCATCGTTCGCTAAGCATAGCCAAAGTGAACGATGGCGGTCGGGCTCTCCGGCACTCTTCCGCCTAAGGCGGATTCAAACAACACCTCCGATCCCTCACGCATCCCGCCCAAAGCCCAGACCAACTTTTTTTCCAACAACCCCTTCTTTTTTCCCCAGAAAAGCCATAAATTTGCACTCCGATTAAAAACCGGCTGTAAAAAAGAAAGTAAAAACATATGGCACACCATAAGTCAGCAAAGAAAAGAATTCGCCAGGACGCCAAGAAGCGCCTGCAAAACCGCTATTACAAGAAGTCCACGCGTACCGCAATCGCTAAGTTACGCGAGATGACTGAAAAAGAAGAGGCAGAAAAGTTCTTGCCTAAAGTAGTAAGTATGATCGATCGCTTAGCCAAGCGCAAGACATGGCACAAAAACAAGGCTTCTAACCTAAAGAGTAGCCTTTCAAAACACGTAAACAAGCTCGCTTAAGCTGCTCTACTACAGCCTGTTTACATCGAAAAAGTGTATCTAGTGAAACCCTCACTACATACACTTTTTTTATGCCCCGCCCTGCCGCTCGGATTTGCAATCCGAGCAAAGCAAGTTCGCGCACCCTCACCCGCACACTCTAGACACCCTGCCCGCGCCGCTCGGATTTGCAATCCGAGCAGATTTACAAAACATTCCATACATCTTCCCTGTTTTTTTAGCTAAATCAATTATTCCATGCCCAGCTTCCACCACCTCCAAGTCAAAGACATCCGTCGCGAAACTACCGACTGCGTCTCCATCGCATTCCACATTCCAGAGGCTCTGGCTACAAACTTCCAATTTACACAAGGCCAGTACCTTACCCTACGCACTACGATTAAGGGAGAAGACATACGCCGCTCTTATTCCATCTGCACCAGCCCTAAGGAAGCTGATCTACGCGTCGCCATCAAGCAAGTACCTAATGGTCGCTTTTCGACCTATGCTAATCAACAATTACAAGTAGGAGCTACCCTACAAGTGATGCCCCCCATGGGCAATTTTTATACCCAGCTAGCGCCAGACAATGCCCACCACTACGTTGCCTTTGCTGCCGGAAGTGGCATTACTCCGATTATGTCGATCTTGAAAACTGTACTTGAAGTAGAGCCTCAATCGCGTTTTACCCTGTTTTTTGGGAACAAAACGACGGATTCCATTTTATTTCGAGAAGAGCTGGAAGCACTCAAAAATATACATCTGGAGCGCTTATCTATCCACCATATATTAAGCCGTGAATCTACAGGTAGTATGTTATTCGATGGCCGCATCACCCAAGAAAAATGTGAGCGTTTCACCAACCTGCTATTTGACCCAACAGCTGTTGATGCCTATTTTCTTTGTGGTCCAGAAGCGATGATCTTGGACGTGCAGGATGCGCTGCTACAAACAGGAGTAGACAAGAAAAAAATTCACTTCGAGCTATTCACTACTCCTGGCCAGGCCAAGCAGCAGCGGGCAATTTCCAAAAAGGAGGTAGTAAAAGATGCTGCAATAACCATTCAACTGGACGGCGCCAGCTACTCCTTTCCGATGACCTCAGCCGAAACCACGCTGTTAGATGCCGCCTTAGAAGGAGGCCTTGACCTTCCCTTTGCCTGCAAAGGCGGAGTCTGCTGCACCTGCCGCGCCAAAGTCACCGAAGGGGCCGCCAGCATGGACGTCAACTACGCCCTCGAACCTGATGAGGTAGCGGCAGGCTATATCCTCACCTGCCAAGCACATCCCACTACCCCAAAAGTGGCCATCGATTTTGATAGTTAGCAGAGTCTTCTTATACTTGGCAGCTAAGCGAAACTTAATACATGGCAGAACATTCCAAACGGCAAGAAATACTCGAAGCAGCCGCCCAATTATTCCGAGACAAAGGCTATTCCGCCACCTCTATGCGCGACCTAGCCAAAGCAGTCAGCCTAAAAGCCTCTAGTCTGTACAACCATATCGGCGGCAAAGAAGAAATTCTTCGCGAAATCTGCTACAGCAATGCCCAGCGCTTCCTAGACGCCATGAAAACCATCGAAGCCCAGCCCGATGGTATTATCGAAAAACTGCAATCCCTCATTCGCCTCCACATTCAAATGGCAATGGAAGATATTACTTCCGTCACCGCCTTCAACGACGAGTGGCGCCACCTCAGCGGCGAGCACCTCGATCATTTTCGGGGGTTGCGCAAAGACTACGAGCGCCGCTTTAAGCAAATCTTACAAGAGGGCATGGATAAAGGCCTCCTCAAACCCGTCGATACCACCATCGCGCTATACACCATCCTCTCTTCCATGCGCTGGCTCTACGACTGGTACCGCCCCGAAGGCCGCAAAACCAAGGAAGAAATCGAGCAAGAGCTGACAATTATTTTATTGAAAGGTTTGGCAGTGTAGGTTTAAGCAAAGTAGGTTTTGTACATTTACTGTTATAGAACCGCGCTAAATCTAAACTGATGAAAAGGCTAACTACCCTATTGCTTATACTTACCTATTGCAGCTGTCCCATTTTTGCTCAGGATTTTGGATGGGAAAAGCTATCGGGGCCATATGGTGATCATATTCTTCATGTAGCTTCCAATCACAATGGAGTGTTGGTTGCCGCAAGTGCCAATGATTGGCATACACACTATCTGTCTATTGACAACGGCGATAGTTGGCAGCTGTTGGATACCCCTCTTACACCCAATTTCCCGCTCTCCAGCTTTTTGGTGGATGATGTAGGAAGTATTTACGGTGTAAATGGTTTTATGCTGCTTAAGTCTAACGATCTCAGAACAACTTGGGATACTACTGTTACGACAGATGCGCTCATCAGCGGTTCCATCTTGCTGGCGAATGGGGACATTTTACTGGCGGATGAGTTTCAGTTTTATCGATCTTCGAATGGTGGGAGCAGTTGGGATGTACTTGGAGATAACCCATTGAATGCTAGTTGGGCGCATTTTGAAGAAGACCTATCGACGGGACATCTTTATCTAAGGGGGCATAACGAGCCTAGAATTTATCGAAGCGATGATGGGGGAGTAAGCTGGCAGCTGTTTTTTGAGGAGCCAATTACCCATTTATTAGATGTCGAAGTAGCGCCAAATGGTACTGTTTTCCTGCTTGTGGATGGCCAGATTTGGTGGAAGACGGCAACTGGCAGTGCTTGGGAAATAGTTGACTTTTTATCTGATGGAAGCCCCAGCGAAGAGGTAGTGGCAGGCGTGCTTTCCGTTGGCACGTCTGGTGAAATTTGGGTGGCCGCGAATGGGATATACCGTGCTAATAGCATTAATGGGGATTGGGAAGTAGTGACGGATGAACCGCTATGGATGATAGAACTCTACAATGGAGAACGCCTATTTGCAACAGATGCTGGCTTGTACCAATATGCAGAAGAAACGGATGAGTTTGCCTTCTCTGGTGTGGGTATGAATAAAAATATTGTACTGGATTTAGTCACGGATAGCTTTGGTCGGATATATGCTTTAAATAGAACAGGATTATTCCGATCAGTTAATCAGGGGCGGACATGGGAGTTGACTTTTGCACCTGAAAACTTGTTTGATGCTGCTCTTACCCTCAGCACTGGTGCAAATGAAGAAATTTACCTGCATTATCACAATGCGATATACAAATCGACCGATTTTGGGCAAACATTTACACAAATCCCCTTTCCTGCTGCCGAGCTGCTCACAGGCCTTATTCAGGAAGTAGTGCCACATCCGAATGGCGATTTATTTATGGTACTAAGTAATGGTATACTCCATTTTGACGCCAGCGAAAATGCCTGGGAGGTATCTCTATCCCACCAAGAGATCTCGAATCTTCACATAGCCTCCAATCATTCTATATATGTAGTTAGTGAAGCGGGGTTACAACGATCTATCAACTTAGGTGCCTCGTGGGAGTTGATGAGTACCCCTGTTGAGCCATTGTGGGTTGATGAAACAAATGGAGATACGTTGTTCATTACATCTGCCGAAATTCCAGTCATGGTAAGCTTTAATGGAGGATTATCTTGGGAAAGCTCGTACACTGATAGCTTACAAGAGATAAGCCACTTAACTTCGGATGAGCATGGCAATATATTTGGATGGAGCGACGCTAACGATCATATTATCTGGTCTGCTGACCAAGGGCAAAGCTGGTCTCCTATCCCCTTCGTAGAAGAAGATGAACAGGATTTTTCCGCTATCGGACGCTTTTTTGCGCCCACAGATGGCCATTTATATCGAGCTACCTGGTTTGGTTTACTTCGTTCTTCTATCCCAATAGCCGATATTGTTAATCTAACAGGCACGCTATTTCTAAATGATCTTGCTAATGGAGCATGTGTACTGGCAAACGACGCGATAGCTTTGCCCAACCAGATGATCGAATTGGAAGGACCTACCTCTTTGCGCATGTTGACGGATAGTATCGGGCAGTTTTCTGCTCCTATATTTCCTGGCGAGTATACGATCAAGGCGGATAATAATAACGTATTCTGGGAGAGTTGCGAAACGCCATTCACGGTTGCTTCAAGTGATGGAATTCAGGACACCGTGCTAGAAATTGCGGCTATCGTCAATCGGATAGGAAGCTGCCCACACTTGGAAGTGGAGTTAAGCGCAGCATTCATTCGCAGGTGTTTTTCCAATCGGTATATTGTGAAATATTGCAATAACGGTAATGCCACAGCAGCGCAAGTACAAATCGTAGTAGAGCTTGATCCTTTCATGATTGTAGACAGTACCTCTGTACCTATTGCTTCGCAAGACGGGCAGACGTTGACTTTTGAGGTCAATGAATTATCGCCTGGCGATTGCGGCTATATTCATATTCATTATACGCTTTCGTGCAGCGCATCATTTGGGCAAGAGCACTGCATCCAGGCCTCTATCACCCCTAACGAACTCTGTGTAGCAGATCTCGAAGATCGTTCTTTCGATCAGGAATGCCAAGATAATATCGGCTCTTACGACCCTAATGATAAGCGTGCCTTTGTCGATGGGCGTTTATCAGAAGACTATCTGCCGCCTGGCAGCGCGCTAGAGTACCAAATCCGCTTTCAGAATACAGGTACAGACACCGCTTTTACCGTCGTGATTCTCGACACCTTGGCCGCGCAATTTGATGTATCTACCATTCGCTTGGGAGCGGCTAGTCACCCATTTCAGTTCAGCATGTTTGAAGATCATATTCTGGAGTTTCGGTTCAATGATATTTTACTACCGGATAGCACGACTAATAATGCTGCTTCGCAAGGCTTCGTCAATTTCAGTATAGAGTTGAAGGAAGAAGTGCTGATAGGTGAAGTGATTAGCAATGATGCTGCTATTTATTTTGATTTTAATGACCCTATTATCACCAATGATTTGATGTTGATGTATGATTTTCCAACGTCTGTTTTAGCTCCAGATAATAGTAGGGAGGATCAACTTATCGTCTTCCCAAATCCAGCGAATACACACCTATACTTCAAATCGCTCGGCACTTCCGAGGACTATGATATCCTGCTTTATGATATTCATGGTCGTTTGGTAGAGAGGCAGCGTGGGCTTGCGCCAATGGAGGTTTCGACTTTGGCAGGTGGGGTGTATTTGGTGAAGGTGTTGGAGCCCTTGTCAAGGAAAGTAGTGCAGGTGGAGCGGGTGGTAGTGGAGTAAGTGGAGCCGCAGATTGCAAATCTGCTAGGCACGGGCTATGTGCAGGTGGAGCGAAGTAAGTTTTTGTACGCGCCTAAAAGACCAGGCCCGCGCTTAGCAGATTTGCAATCTGCGAGATCGTTAGGGAGAGCGGTGAGGCCAGGGGCAGCCCCGATAGAAGTGGTACGAAGTGCGCTCAAAAGCTTACAAGAGCAGGCGCCGTGTAGGCTGAGTGAAAAACGAAGACTGCGCGGCAACTAGCTCTTGTTGCTTTTGAGGGTGCTGAGTAAGAACGGATAGCGGGATAAGCTGCTATGAGAAAGAAACAGGTAAACATAGCTCTCCATGAACCATACGAACGAATGTTCGTTTTTACTATAAAATGCCTTATATTTGTAGTATGACGAAAGAAGAAATGTTCCAGCAAAGGATAGATCAGGAAATAAAGATTGAGCCGAAGGATTGGATGCCAGAGGCGTACCGGAAGACGCTGATACGGCAGATTTCGCAGCATGCGCATTCGGAGATTGTGGGGATGTTGCCGGAGGGAAATTGGATTACGCGGGCGCCGTCTTTGCGGCGGAAGGTGGCACTATTGGCGAAGGTGCAGGATGAAGCGGGGCATGGCTTGTACTTGTATAGCGCGGCGGAAACGCTGGGGGTGGAGCGCGAGGAGCTGCTGGAGCAATTGCATGAGGGGCGGGCGAAGTATAGCAGTATTTTCAACTATCCGACCTTGACGTGGGCGGATATGGGGGCGATTGGCTGGCTGGTGGATGGTGCGGCGATTATGAATCAGGTGCCGCTATGCCGGTGCTCGTATGGGCCGTATGCGCGGGCGAT
>JBCCRH010000005.1:0-41654 GCA_039208045.1 Bacteroidota bacterium | reverse complement strand
GCCAAAGCCTGGGCTATCGAATACCTCGGGGCCGAAAATGTAGTAGAGTTACCCATTCGCCTCACGGCGGAAGACTTTGCCTATTATTCCCAAGCGATGCCTGCTTGTTTTTACCGCCTCGGTACGGGCAATGCTTCGCGGGGTATTACCTCTCCGGTACACACCACGACTTTTGATGTAGATGAGGCGAGCCTGGAAATTGGCATGGGCTTGATGGCGTGGTTGGGGGTGAAGGAGTTAGTTGAGGAGTTTGGGAGTTTAGGGGTTTAGGGGTTTTGGGAGGACGGGGGACGAATTTAGGAGGGCGAGGGACGGGGGGACGAAGGGCGTGGCTAATATTGGATATTTAAGCCTAGTAAGAGCACTGTAATATCCAATATTTCGCGAGCAAGCGTACCAAAGGCCTCAAGTGTGACCACCGTAATATCCAATATTTCGCGCGTAAGTGTAATAAAGATTCCCAAGTGTAAACACCGTAATACCAAATATTTCGCGAGCAAGCGTACCAAAGGCCTCCAAGCATGACCACCATAATATCCAATATTTTGCGTGTAAGTATAACGAAAATTCCCAAGCGGAACCACCGTAATATCCAATATTTCGCGTGAATGCCTTGTATGAGAAAGTGCTAGGCTGCAGCAGCGATAGGAACGGTACGAAGTGGCCCCAAGCAGTAACAGATGCAGACGTTGAGGAGGCTGAGTCCGAATGGCGAAGACTACTTAACGGCTAGAGCAGCTGTACGGCTTGGGGCTGCTGAGTTGTAGTGGATAGCGCTACAGGCTGCCCTCAAAGACTTGAAACAAAACCCCAATACTCCCGTACAATAGATAGTATTAATTAAAGTAAGCCAGTAAATGCAGTCTTATGGCAAAGATTCTTGTTGTGGACGACGAGCGGAGTATTCGTCGGACGATGCGTGAAATTTTGGAATTTGAAAAGTACCAGGTGGAAGAAGCAGCGGATGGGATGGAGTGTTTGGTGAAGGTGAAAAAGGGGAAGTTTGATGTGATCCTGTTGGATATTAAGATGCCGAAGATGGATGGGATGGAAACGCTAGAGCGCCTTCAGATTTTAGCGCCGGATGTGCCGGTGGTGATGATTTCTGGGCATGCGAATATTGATACGGCAGTGGAGGCAGTGAAGAAGGGGGCGTTCGATTTTATTGCTAAGCCACCTGATTTGAATCGCTTGCTAATTACCTTGCGCAATGCGATGGATAAGTCGTCGCTAGTTACAGAGACGAAGCTATTGAAGCGTAAGGTTTCGCGCTCGAAAGTGCAGGAAATTATTGGAGCTTCGGAGGGGATTGAACAGATTAAGCAGACGATTGAGCGGGTGGGGCCGACTGATGCGCGGGTGCTAGTGATGGGGCCGAATGGGACTGGGAAAGAGCTGGTAGCCAGATGGTTGCATGAGAAGAGTGGACGTAAAGGAAAAGCGATTGTGGAGGTGAATTGTGCGGCTATTCCTTCGGAATTGATTGAGAGTGAGCTGTTTGGACATGAAAAAGGGGCGTTTACTTCGGCTGTGAAACAGCGCATTGGAAAATTTGAGCAAGCCAATGGCGGCACGCTTTTTTTGGATGAGATCGGCGATATGAGTCTTTCGGCGCAAGCAAAAGTACTACGGGCCTTACAAGAAAATCGGATCACTAGAGTAGGGGGCGATAAAGAAATTCAAGTGGATGTGCGCGTGGTGGCGGCCACTAATAAAGACCTGCGCCAAGAAATTGAAGCAGGCCGCTTTCGCGAAGATTTATACCATCGACTAGCAGTTATTATCATCCAGGTGCCTTCTTTGAATGACCGTCGAGAAGATATTCCACTGCTCATTCAGCACTTCATTGGGCATATCTGTAAAGAGTATGGGGTGAGCAAAAAAGCGATAGATAAAAGCGCGATTACTCGCCTCCAAGCACTCAATTGGACCGGAAATATTCGCGAACTACGCAATGTGGTAGAACGCCTCATTATCCTTAGCGGAAAAGGTATTACGCGAGCCGATGTAGAGCAATTCGTCGTACCCGCCAGTGCTTCGCCCAAGCTTCGTTGGCAACAATTATTCGAAGAATTCGAAAGCGCCGAAGCCCTACACGCCTTCATCGACCAAGAATTCTCCACCTCCTAACCCAAAACCCTTAACCCAAAACTCCCAAACCCCAAACTCCTCAACCCTCAAACCCCCAAACTCTCAAACCCCAAAACCCTCAAACTCCAAAACCCCAAAACCCTCAAACTCCTCAACCCTCAAACCCCTCACCCTCCTACCTCCCCAAACTCCGATAAGCCCTCGGGCTATACCCCGTCTTCGCCTTAAAGAGATTGCTAAAATGTTGCGGATATTCAAATCCCAATGCATAGCCAATCTCGCTGATCGATTCAGAAGAATTAAGCAGGCTATTCTTGGCTTTTTCAACAATAAATAAGTGGATGTGCTCTTGCGCCGATTTGCCAGTTTCCTTCTTCAAGAGGTCACTCAAATAGTTAGCCGATAGATGCAACTTCTGAGCGCAGTGCTGCACCGAAGGGAGACCAATCACTGGTACCTGATCGGATTTATAATAAGCCTTCAGTAAGCGTTCAAACTTAGAGACAACATCGGTATTCAGGTTAGTTCGTGTATAAAACTGACGATCGTAAAACCGTAGGCAATAGTCTAAGAGCAACTGGATATTGGCATTGATCAAGTGCTGACTATGCTTATCTAAATTCTGGCTATATTCTTTGACAATTTTGTCCAAGAGCTCTTCAATGGTGATGCGCTCCTCATCCGATACATGTAGGGCCTCATGGACGTCGTAATTGAAAAAGGTATAATCATCAATCTTATCTGCCAAGCTCGATTTTCGGATTAAGTCGGGGTGAAAAAGCAAGGTCCAGCCTTCATGCCGATTATCCTGATCTTCAGCCGTATTCTCGTACGTTAATATCTGGCCAGGAGCGGTGAAAACTAGAGTGCCCTCCTGATAATCATAGGAGTTTCGGCCATATTTTAGCGTGCCACATATGCCTTGCTTCAAGACAATTTGGTAGAGGTTCATAACGATTTTAATCGCTCGAAGCCCCGTTTTGGCGTGCATTTCTTGGGCATGTACCACACTCACTAATGGGTGCTTAGGCTTGGGTAAGCCCAAGGCTTCATGTATCTGGTTAATGGAACTAAGGGTAATCGTTTCGGCCATATTTGTTTAAATTTCCTTTGGGTGGCTACTCCCGCTAATTCATTTGCAGATTCGTCTTCATCATGGCGAAGAATTCTTCATCCGTCATATGCTTACGTGCGGTGAGTAACTGCTCGGCATCGGCACCAGCACGGTAGCGTAGCGTGTTCGTTCCATCAGTAGCAGCAGTATAGATTACTTCCGCGATTAGCTCGGGCGTGCTCAATTGACTCGGATCCATCATTTTGCCAACAGACGCCATAAATTGAGTCACAAATTCATTGTACTCGGTCAACTCTTGGTTGTGCTGCATATCCAGTGAGCGCCCGCCAAAATCAGTAGCTACACCACCGGGCTCCACAATTTTCACTTGCACGCCAATTTGCGCCATTTCCCAGCTTAATGATTCGCTGAAACCTTCTACAGCCCATTTCGTGGAGTGATAGAGCGGCATCAAAGGGAAGGTCATTTTGCCACCAATTGAAGAAATATTGATGAACATACCACTCTTATTCGCTCTAAAATGTGGCAGTGCTTTCTGCGTAACATCAAAAAGGCCTTGCACATTCACCCCAAACTGACGGATAATGCTTTCCCGCTTAGCAGATTCGAAAGTACCCATCAAGCCATATCCAGCATTATTCAACACGACATCTATTTTCCCAAATTTTTCAATACCGGCAGCCAGGGCATGGTCGATACTTTCTAGGTCAAGCACATCTAGTCGAGTGACCAATACATGGTCCAATTGATTCAGCTCTTCTTCCTTTTCAGGTGTACGCATGGTAGCTACTACATTCCAACCTTTTGCTTGAAATAATTTTGCAGTGGCCTTTCCGATACCAGAACTAGAGCCTGTAATTAAAATGGTTTTACTCATGATATTTTCTTTTGATTACAAAACTACCCTTATCTCTGGTACGATACTTAAAGATTTTACAGAAAGACTAAATGATATTACTGGAGGGGAGGAAGGGGAGGATTACGAGTTTGGGCGTTTAGGGGTTTAGGGGTTTTGGATGACGGGTGACGAGTTTGGGCGTTTAGGAGTTTTGGATGACGGGTGACGAGTTACGAGTTCTGTGTTACTTTAATTCATAATCCATAATCCAAAACCCATAATCCAAAACCCACAATCCGACACCCCAAAACCCCTAAACTCCCCAACCCCTAAACCACCTCTCCCCTACAACTCATAATTCGGCGTAAGCTCAGCAGTTCCCTCTTTATAAAAGGCATTGACGATGCGTACCACCTCTTGTGGATCATCAGTGATAGGAATCAAATCTATATCGCCAGGGCTGATATTACTTTCTCGCTCTAGCATGACATTGATAATCCACTCCCGCATGCCGCCCCAGAATTCAGAGCCTACCAGAATAATCGGCACTTTGGAAATCTTCCCGGTCTGCACCAAGGTCAGCACTTCAAATAGCTCATCCATCGTACCAAAGCCCCCGGGCAGCGCCACAAATGCCTGCGCATATTTGACGAACATCACTTTGCGGACAAAGAAATACTGAAAGCTCAAATTTTTATCGTAATCAATATACTGATTGTGGCCTTGCTCAAAGGGCAGGTCTATGTTCAATCCGACAGACCTTCCGCCATAAATATGCGCCCCTTTGTTACCCGCCTCCATAATACCTGGCCCACCACCGGTAATCACACCATAGCCCTCATCTGTTAATAAGCGTGCAATATCCACTGCTAGTTTGTAATAAGGGTGGTCTGGCTTGGTTCGGGCAGAGCCGAAGATGCTGACACAAGGGCCTAGTTTATTCAGTGTTTCAAATCCTTTTACAAATTCTGAAAGTACCTTGAACATCGTCCAAGAATTTTCTCCCTTCACGACTTTGCCCCACGGTTTCATTGGGTGTTTGGGTTGTTCTACTATTTCACTCATCTTTACCATTTAATTGTTTACGACAAAAAAGCCCGCCAACACTGCTGACAGGCTCTAACACGTAAATGTAAACATTTTTCTAGGCACCATTTGTTCATTTTACAGAAGTGGCGGTAGCTGTACGATGCTTAGCTTCTAAGACTTCAATGATCTTGGTTGCTACATCAATGCCGGTAATTGCTTCGATCCCTTCTAGGCCTGGCGAAGCATTAACTTCAAGAATAAGCGGGCCGCGATTGGAGCGTAAAAGGTCAATCCCCGCCACTTCAAGCTTCAGGATTTGCATTACTTTTTTGACGAGTTCTGCCTCTGAAGCGGTAAGCGCTGTAGGGGCAGCTGTAGCTCCCTGATGCAAATTGGAACGAAACTCTCCGGCCTTTGCTTGGCGTTCCATTGCTGCGATCACCTGGCCTGCTACAATCAGCACGCGTACATCTCGCCCTTTCGCTTCAGCGATAAACTCTTGGAGGAGGAAGCGTTCTTGCAAGTGGTGGAAGGTGCTCATACTAGCCTTCAGGTGGGGTAGGTTATTGACCAAAAATACACCTTCGCCATGCGTACTTTGCAAGAGCTTGAGCACAATTGGGAAGCCACCCAGTTGATGGATTAAATTCACAATGGGCGTGTCAAAGGTAGCTAATACCGTTTTGGGTGTTGGGATGCTATGTTGACTCAACTTTTGCAAACAATGCAACTTATCGCGCACTTCCAAAAGGGGCATAGCACTGATGGTGGTGGGTACGCCAAGTGCTTCAAATTGGGTGATAATGCTTGCCCCTTGAGCCGTACCCGATGCGCCAATACGGGGAATAACTCCATGAATGTTATCTAGTATGGCGTGCTCGTAATACACTTTGATATTCCCTTTTTCGATAAACAGATTACACCGGCCATAGTCCAATACCTTTACGGTATGGCCTCGTTTTTGAGCGGCTTTAGCCAAGCTTTGGGTAGAATATAGCGTAGGTCCTTTCGATAAGATCACAATATTCATAGTGCTTTAAGGTAGGCAATATCTAGTGATCTATTCCTAATTTTTTGGGCTTAGATGGAACACCTCCTTATTTTTATTGTAAAACCCTAAGAAATACCAAATATACTAGCGATTACATCCCTTTATTACGAGAAGCCCCTTTTCACTCGATATACTATTTCTATTGAATATTTAGTTATATTGGGCGGTCTATGTTGTCAAACATATAAAACAAAAACATGAGTACAATTCCAGTTGTTCCTTTAAACGATAAAAGGATGATCAATGCGTGGTCGATCTTTGATTGGGCGAATTCTGCATTTGCATTGGTCATTACGGTAGCTATATTTCCTGCTTATTATATCAACGTAACTTTTAATGAAGTAGATTTATTTGGCATGCAGCTTTCTAACAGTGCGCTCTATGCTTTTGCTATTTCATTTGCCTACCTGCTATTAGCTATTGTATCGCCCTTGCTTTCGGGCATTGCCGATTATGGGGGTAAAAAGAAGTTTTTCTTAAAGCTATTTACCTACATGGGCGCAGGGGGCTGTCTGACGCTCTTCCTCTTTGATGGCATGCAAGAAGGGGCGAGCGACGCCTACAACTTGAGCCAGTTGCTCTTGGGTACTATTGCCTTTGTGGTTGGCCTAATTGGGTATGCTGGGGCCTTGGTCTTTTACAATTCGTACCTTCCAGAAATAGCCACAGAAGACCGCTATGACTCGGTCAGCGCCAAGGGGTTTGCTTATGGTTATATCGGCAGTGTGATTTTATTGGTGGCTAATTTGGTAGTCATTATGAATCCCCATTGGTTCGGCATTACGGACGATGGCTTGGCGGTACGCATCGCCTTTCTGATGGTGGGCGTTTGGTGGATTGGCTTTTCACTCATCCCGTTTCGGGTATTGCCGGATGATTCAAAAGAAAAACCGCAGGAAAATCTAATGCGCAAAGGAACAGAAGAGCTACTAAAAGTGTGGCATTTCATCCGCACGCAGGTTAATATGAAGTACTTTCTACTTTCCTTTCTGTTTTATAGCGCTGGGGCGCAAACGGTACTATTTATGGCGTCTACCTTTGCAGAAAAAGAGCTGGCCTTTTCTACGCAGCAAATGATCGGGATCATTTTAGTACTACAATTTCTGGCTATTGTAGGGGCTTATTTATTTGCAAAAGTTTCTGACCGGTGGGGCAATCGAATATCGCTAGTGGTTATTCTTTTGGTTTGGATGCTTATCTGTTTTGTCTCTTATTTTGTGCAAGAGCAAGGGCATTTCTATACCATCGCGGCAGCAGTGGGCTTGGTAATGGGAGGTGTGCAGGCCCTATCTCGTTCGACTTATTCTAAGCTACTACCAGAAAAAACAGAGGATACGACTTCTTTCTTCAGCATGTATGATGTATTGGAAAAAGTAGCCATTATCGGTGGTACGTTTCTCTTTGGCTTTCTCGATCAAATTACGGGCGATATGCGCGTAAGCTTGTTGGCCCTGGGTATCTTTTTTATCGTTGGAATCATTCTACTGATGCGCGTGAAAGTGCAGGCGGCCGAAGGCTCCATCAATGACCCTCAGCCAGCAGCATAGGTCTTAGAGCATGTTTGGACTTTACCCTTTCGGCTACATTTGCCAAATTTTGCCCTGCACTTCACGCAACTGTATCCGTCGGTACACTTGCCTCTTTGGTCGTGTCCCGATAGATATCGGGATACTCCCGCATCGCGCCTTATTCAGAACAAAATTTGGCGGCGTTCGCTCAAAAAGCAAAGTCCAAACATGCTCTTAGTTCATCCGAGGGATGAGGTACAGCTCTTCTTGTCTGCCATCAATATAGCGGACGCCATCTTGATCAAAGTAGGCGTCCTCTTCCATCATCATGCGGATTTCTTTATTCCATTCGGGGAGAAATACTTTGGTATTAAGCTCAATCGAATAGGCAGTTTGGTGGTACAATGGATAATCACCCTTGTGCGGCACCCCACCTTGCTGATCCCATAAGCCGATAGTCGGGCCTGCGCCGTGGCCATGGTAGCCGAGGGGATGGGTATAAATAGTGGGCTTGAATCCTGCCATAACTGCTTTTTTTAGTGCATCAGCCAGTACTTCATTACCGGTGCGTCCTTGCTTGAATTCATTGGTTAAAAAATCCATTACGGCTAGGCCTTTTTGGTGGGCTTTCGCCAAATAAACTGGAGCTTTGGTTTCGCCAGGGCGTAGGACATAGGCGTTCTGTTGGGTATCGGTATTCAGACCAAGGTAGGTAATGCCGACATCACAATGGACTAAATCACCGGGTTGGATGACGTCCTGACTAGGGCGAGCAGAGAAGCTCCGGGTGCTTTCGGTAGAAGCAGGATCAGCACGCTGAACATCTACGATAGGGTGGAACCAAGCGGTTAGCCCAAGTTCTTGGATGCGATTGCGATAGTACCAGATTACATCATTGGTGGTAGTTACGCCCGGTTGGATCACTTGATCCGATAAGCCTTCTGCGATAATGGCATGGGCAATGCGACAAACTTGCTGATAAGCGACTACCTCTGCTGGAATCCTGCGCTCTAACCAACCAATCGCCAAGCGTTCTCCACTTACTACCCGCTCTTTATAGCTATCAGGCAAGGTTGCTATTAGTTTGTCATAATGGTAAGAAGCGATCCCATCTGCTAAACCAAAATGCTCGGAGCGATTCACCGCAATTTTGGTGGGCTTGCGCTCCTCTATAATTTCGCGCAAGCGCTTCCATTGATCCGGTTGCTGTTCTTTATCCCACGCTTTTTTGAATACTTCACCTACATCGTAGCGGGCACAAGCAAGTGTCTCTACGCTATCCCCATTGTCATACATCACCAGCATCGTCGTCCGTCGGGCAGAGAGCCAGAATGAAGGGAGCATCGTCTTCAGCACGGGGTCTTCATTATATTCTCTAGAAATAAGTATCCACATATCGATGCCTTCGCGCCGCATCAGCTCAGGGAGGATGGTTGCTACCCGCTCTTTTAGCCAGGCGTCACGTACTTCGCCTTGTGCTTGGAGCGATAGTATTTTGGGCATATCGTACTGGGCATTTCCCGAAAGGGTAAGCAATAAGAAGCAGAAAAAGCAAAGGTACCTCATTGTTTAATATGGTTTGATGACTTGAATTTGTGAGTTGATGGGAATGATATTGACCTTTTTAGTAGAATCGAGCATAAAGAGATACTGTCGATTTTGACCTATTTTGAAGTACTCCGCGCTCGATTTAGGATCATCTGCAAAAATGACTTGGTAGTTTGGATCTAGTTTTGGCATTTCTTCCGCAGCTTCCTTCCCAATATCATAGGCATAAAATAGCAAGAGCGATAAAGCCACCAGTACAAATATATTCACCCGATTGCGCTTGAAAAAGGGGATGTCGTACATGTACAGGTTCATCATCCGATGCATCTTGGGATAGTTTTTGTAGTAAAAATTATCTATCCGAAAGACAAAAAGAAAGATGACAATATTTACCAAGAGCACAAAAATAGAAATAGGCCTGCGGAAGGGGCCAAGTAAAAAATCTAGGATGTCCGCATACTCGAAAATATTAATCCCGAAATGGTAGTAATAGCACCCTTCAAAGATCATCCCGATGGCCACCAAACTGATATAGCCAAACGTGAGGACATTCTGAAAGTCCTTAAAGAATAGCTTTATTTGCGCATTGAAGCCTCCATCTTCGCTCATAATCACATATTAAAAGGCGTTGAATACAGAATCGATATCATCTTGTAATTGTTGCAGGTTTTCACTATTACCGGCATTTTGATTATCGCTGGAAGCCTGCTGCGCTTGTATCCAAGGAGGATTAGCCGCAAGTTGATCTACCTGGGGTGCTTGTAATGCCAAAACGCTCTGGACAGCACCTAAGACCTTGGGATCGTGGCATTGAAGGATGGCTTCAATTAACCGTAACTTTTGAGTAGATATATCCATATGATCCTATTTATTGACAACTAAGCGGGTTGTCCAGCTTTGGCCACTTTCAGCAATAATACGAATAAAATAAACTCCAGCTGGATAAGCTAAAGTTTCTAAGATCAGCTGATTCGTACCTTCAATGGTAGAAAACGCTTGAGCATAAAGTTGTTCACCCGTACTGTTAATTACTTGAAGGGTAGCAGAAGACTCGGCCGCATCTTCAAAAGTAATGGTAACTGACTCTTTAGCTGGGTTTGGGAAAATAGATAGCTTTTCGGGAGTTGCTGTGAAAGAAGACGCTTGGATGGGAGAATATTCAAAAGCTCCATCATCGTCAATTGCTTTTAAGCGGTAGTAGTATACGCCTTTAGGGCGATCAAGCCTATCTGTGTAAGCATAGTTATCTCCCGAATTAGCGCTTCCCCTTGCAGTTACCCAGTCTATTTTTTCAAAGCTCTTACCATCAGTCGACCGTTGAAGCTCATAACCTGCCAAGTCGGGTTCAGCAGCAGATTCCCAGCTCAGGTTTACTGTATTGCCATCTGCTTTTGCATTGAAGGCTAAAAGTTCTACGGGAAGTACTATATTATTTGATTCCACCCAAACAGCATAGGAGCGAGCAGGTACTTGAAAGTTGACAAAACTACCGCCGTCTACGGTAAGTAGGCTGGTGGTAGAATTTCCAGTGAGTTCTGTTAGTTCACTGCCTGGGCTCAAGCTAAAGTCGAGGCCAGTATTAACCGTATGTGCCATTTCCAAAGACTCCCCAGCGAAATTGATGGCAACGAGCACATCTTTGCCGCCAGCGCCTCTTGAAAGTTGAAAGAAAAGGGTTGTGCTAGCTCCTCCTGAAGTGAAGTTTTGGGTATAAGGTGTACCAAATCGACTGAGATAATCGCGCTTGGAAGCTCCTGCAATATGTTGATTTTGAATACTGATTAGTTGATTGATCTCCGCACTTAAATTAGCCGGTGGAGCATTGTGGTTAGGCAAGGTGACACCATAGTAATCAGGATAGAACACACAAGGTAAACCCACTTGATTGTTCAACAAAATATAGGCATAAGCTAGAATTGGGTCATTGTCTACCAGCTCGTTGGAGCCACGATAGTCGTGGTTGTTTACGAACGTAACGGATTGAAAACCTGATGCTCCTGCCGCATCGACCATTCCAGAATTGAAAACATTGCGCACATCATAGCCGAAGGCATCGCATGCTGCTTCCAAGGCAGCCCTAAGCTCAAAGTCAAATGCCCTCATATTGACCACTTGTTTGGTGCTTGCCGACATGGCATTTTCGACCTGATCGACCCAGCCTTTGAGCACCCCTGCACTTACTGTAAAATGCTCGCCCACTACCATGCCTGGGGTGATGCCTTGGCCAACCAAGTAATTCATTAAATCGCCAACAAATTGAGGGGGAAAATGCTTAACCGCATCCATACGATAGCCACGAATACCAACATCATTCCATAGCCAGCTACTCCAAGCATTGTAGATACTTTGGGTACTAGCTTGAAATTGATCGACATCATAAAAGAAAAGCATAGCATCCCCATCGCCATTCAAAAAAGTGCTACTGGCATTGTTGCTGTTGGGCTTGAAATTTTCAAAATTCATACCACCTTGTCCGGAAGGAAGGTTGTTGAAATCAGTATATGTTTCATAAAAAAACTCCGTATTCATATCCAAATTGCGCCCACTGGTGCCATCATCATAGAAAATGCCATAGATACGATGATCGGTATATCCCCCTGTATTATTGAGATAGATGACCAATTGATCCCCAGTAGCGTTGAAATCTGAAGCAGTAAGGGTAACTTGAATTTCATCTGTGCCACAGCCTGAATTAGGATCGTCAATACTAGCCACTAAGTCCGTATTTAGAGGAAGGACATTTGACCCTTCGCAGCCACAATCGCAGCCACCATTGGGTTCTGTCTCACTGATACTTCCTCCATAGGCATCACTTTCCTTTAAATTGGTAGTGACGTACACTTTATAGCCCGAACCTGCAAAATTTCCTGTCTTAGAGCTGATTTTTAGGTAATAGTCACCAGGCCCAGCAATGCTGGTACCCGGGCCAATGGGTAAGACACAACGATAGCGATCGGAAGGAAATGGACCTTTACCTGTAGAGTAATGGGTAGTAATATAGTCCTTTACTGCTGGGTTAGTTTCAGGGCTGCCACCATCTCTGTGGTTATATACTACGTCTGCTATCGGTAGTATACCATTAGCATTACACGCTGAAACGAGCACATCTACTTCTGCTCTGGTGCCAAAACCAGTAGGCCCCAGGCCATATTCTCCCAAGTCATACAAGTCCTTTGGATCGTATCCATTGCTACACCTACCAAAGCTAGCACGGGTAAAGGGAGGGAGCCATAGCATATTAATTCCTGCACTTTTTAGTTCGCCTACCTTATTGTTCAAGGCAACAGCCCAGTTATCTCCATCAAAACCGCTACAGCCGTCTTTAGGGTAGTCCCAATACCAACCTTGCATCATTACATTTTGCGTGAATAGAGGGGTAGTAATACCAATAAGAATGAACACCCATACTACATTTCGAAGCACATTCAGAAAAGTCATCTATTTTGATTTTTTTGGATGGAATAACACGCAGAATCCTTGGCAGACATTGGGACTGCATAGTTAATACCATTAATTTTCGAAAGATTGCTTTTGTTTGCTTAAGAGAAGGGTAACGTTATTCTATGGCATGAAAATAAAGAATTTGTGAAATAAATGGAATGGATCATTTAATCTTTTGTTTCCATTGCTGCCTGCTCTCTGCGGGCAATGCGGGGCCGAATGATTAAACGTAGGGATTGGTCATAGGTAAAATAACCCCACAGCCAATTTAGGAAAATAAATAGCTTATTCTTGACGCCTAGTATCTGAAATAAGTGGACAAACAGCCAGACAAACCAAGCGAAAGCGCCCTGGAACTTGAAATTGGGCAAATCACAAACCGCCAAGTGGCGACCAATGGTGGCCATAGAACCCAGGTCTTTATAACTAAAAGGCTGCATAGCTCGACCCTTAGCTTGGGCCTTTAGGTTTTTATGTAAATGTTTGGCTTGTTGCATCGCTACTTGAGCAACTTGCGGATGGCCCTGCGGATAAGCCTCTTCTTCCATATAAGCAATATCACCAAGCGCATAGATGTCTTCAAAGCCATCCACTTGATTATATCGATTAACTTTTAGCCGATTGCCGTAGGTAATGGTATCCGCAGGAAGTCCCTCCATCTTATTCCCCTTGATGCCAGCAGCCCAGATGACTTTGCGAGCAGGGAGTCGTTCTTCACCCATGTAGACAAATTCGCCGTCCACATCAGTCACACGAGTATTTAAGCGCACTTTTACGCCTAGCTGCTCCAAGAACTCCTTAGCTTTTTCACCTGCTTGATCCGACATGCCGGGCAACAAGCGATCACCTCCCTGGATGAGATAGATGTCGATCTCATTAGTATTGAGTTCTGGATAATCTTTTGGAAGGACATTATTTTTCATTTCGGCCAACGAGCCAGCTACTTCTACCCCAGTAGGGCCACCTCCTACAATGGCAATATCAATATAGCCTTGCCGCTGTTCAAAGTCGGTAGTAGAAAGCGCTTGTTCATAGTCTGATAGGATTTGGTTGCGTAAGAATAGGGCCTCAGCAACCGATTTCATCGGAATGGCCTGCATTGCGATGCGCTCGTTTCCAAAGAAATTAGTATCTGCTCCGATAGCGATGACGAGTATATCATAGTTAACTATGCCAAGTGGAGTGTGGAGCTGTTTTTCCTGTGTGTTTACGGACTGCACTTCTGTAATTCGGATATAAACATCCTTGTTTTTTTGGAATAGCTTGCGCAATGGAAATACAATAGAGCTCGGCTCTAGGCCAGCCATCGCTACCTGATAAAATAGTGGCTGAAACTGATGGAAATTATTTTTGTCAATAAGGACAACTTGGTAATTAGATCGCGTAAGTTTTCGCGCTAGCGTCAAGCCCGCAAAGCCACCGCCAACTATCACAATTCGTTTTTTGTCTGTTTCGGGGATATTAACCTTCACCTTCATGGAGTGTATTTTAGGTGAAGATACTATAGAAACGGCAATTATTAAGAAGGTGAACTTAGCCTATTTTAAAGTGATGTATCCCAGTAGTGTAGCTTGCAGAAAGGAGCTCGATAAGCTGGCGATAATGTTGCTTACTTTGCAAAAAATCGACCTCTTCGATATCCAAAATTAGGATAGGCAGATCGTCGGTTGCCTTGAAATAATCAAAATAAGCATATTGTAATTGTAGCAAATAATTAGGGTCAATATCTTCTTCGAAGTCTCGACCACGCTTATTGATATTATAAATCAAACGATCAATAGAGCGATGAAGGTAAACAAGTAAATCTGGCTTAGGAGCTTTCGTATTCAGAATGTGGAATAGGCGTTGGAAGAGTCGATACTCCTCATCTTGTAAGTTGTTTTTGGCAAAAAGGAGTGTTTTTATAAAAAAGTAATCGGAAATAATACCGTGCTGAAAAAGATCGGTTTGACTGAGTTCTTCTTGCAACTGCTTATGGCGTTCGGTCATAAAGAATAGCTCGACGGGAAAGGCATAGCGCTCGGGATTATCATAAAAAAAGGGGAGGAAGGGATTGTCTGTGAATTGCTCTAAAATAAGCTTACAGCCAGCATCTTCCGCTAATAGGGTACTGATGGTCGTTTTACCAGCCCCAATATTGCCTTCAATAGCAATGAAGCGATGCGGAAATGTAGTTGTGGCCATACGGTGAATACTTGAATGGCCAAAAATAATGAAAAAGCGGAGGTAGGCAAACCATTATTTATGTACTCGCTTTGCTGCTAAGTTATCCAAGCTTCGCTCCATCAATACTTCCATCCGCACTTTCAGTACAGGATGCATCCACTTTGGCGCTATCTCTACAAAGGGAGCTAAGACGAAATTCCGCTGTGGAATAAACGGATGCGGCACCTGCAAGCGCTCCTCCTCAATGATGCGCTCCCCGTAAAATAGGACATCAAGATCAATTAAGCGTTCGCCCCACTTCACCTTTCGGATTCGACCCATCTTTTGCTCAATAGCCAGAAGCGTATCCAATAATACCAGGGGAGGCAGCGGAGAGCGAACCTCTATCACCATATTCAGAAAAGAGGCCTGATCTTCGATTCCCCATGCCGCCGTCTCATAAACAGCAGAAGACTGAACGACTTCCCCAACAGCCAATTGAATAAAATCAATGGCCTGCTTCAGATTCACGTCTCTATCCCCTTCATTGGTGCCTAATCCTAAAAAAATACGCTCTTCCGATTTCATACCTGCTAAAACAGTACGTACCACTAAAAGTTAAAATTGGAACAATATTTGAACAATCCGACCGATCGGTCTATTTTTAACGTGTCAAACCTACTTATGTATGTCAGAACAAAAAATAGATCGACCAGCACTGCTACAATTGCTGAGGGAATCCTTTCAAAAAATTCAGGCCCATCTTCAAGACTATGATGCAGCTCAGCTCTTCGAGCTAGAGCAAGCCGATAAGTGGTCGGCAGCAGGGCATCTGCAGCACCTTATTCAATCCAATGCTTCGATTGCCTCCGAATTTAAGGAACCCAAAAATCGTCTTTCTGCCTTTGGGAAACCTGCCCAGCCAGAAACGAATTATCAGGCGCTACGAGCACGATATACCAAAGGAGTAGTAGGCGTGAAGGCTCCTGCGAGCTTACAACCTCAGTTGACACCGGCAGCTACCATCGAGCCGCTTTTCCAGAATTGGCAAATGATCCTTCACAAATTCGAACAACGCTTGGCCAACTGGACGGAAGAAGAGCTCGATCAGTATACCATTCCGCATCCTTTCTTGGGGGCGCTTAGCGCACGACAAATGCTCTATTTCGCATTATTTCACAACGAGCATCATCTAAATAGTATCCGACGCATACAAGCCAAACAACAAGCATGACCACTACCAAAGAGCGAACCACCAAAGCAACACGTACCAAAGTACACATCATAGAGCAGGCTGCCCATTTATTCAATACCAAAGGCTATGTGGGCACTTCTATGAAAGACATTATGAAAGCCACCGGCTTATCCAAAGGCGGGCTGTACGGCAATTTTCAAACCAAAGAAGCCATTGCCATCGCTGCTTTCGACCATGCCGTAGATAAAGTATGGACAGAGGTCCGCCAACGCACTAAAATGATGGATAATCCGCTAGACAAACTGCGCGAAGTAGTCGCCTTCTACCGGGAGCGCGTCCTCAATCCACCAATAGAAGGAGGCTGCCCCATACAAAATACCGCAGTAGATGCCAGTGATAGTAATCCAGCACTCAAAACGAGGGTCAAAGAAGTAGTCGACCTCTGGCAGCAACGCATCATGCATACCCTAGAGCAAGGCAAAGAAAAAAAGCAAGTTCTCCCCAAGGTAGACACCAAACAATTTGCCATCCAATTCATCGGAACTGTCGAAGGCGGCATCCTACTCGCCCAACTCTACCAAGACATCACCTACTTCGACACCGTAGCCACCCAACTCCACCAAATGATCAACCAAATAAACCCATAAAAAAACCACCCCTAAACCCTCAAACTCCTCAACCCCTAAACTATTAAAACCCCCAAACCCCTCAACTCCTAAACTCCTAAACTCCTAAACTAAAAAATATGGACACGATCACCAGAATAGAATACCTACAATCAAGCTTCAACGACCCAATCAAAGAAGCACCTCCAAAATTTCCCTTTTACCTAAAGTTTATCCAACTAGGCTTTAAAACAATAGGCCGTTTATTTCCCCGCAAAGCAGCAGAAGTAGCTTACCGTCTATTCTCTACCCCCCGCACGCGTGCCCGCCACAAAACCTCTGATCCTATATTGGAGAGTGCCCGTTTATTTGAAGTATTGTACGGAAAAATACTGCTGAAAGGCTACGAGTGGGGGAGTAGCGAAAAAACGATTCTACTCGTGCACGGTTGGGAGTCACGTGGCACTGCCTTGCGCACCTTCGTCCCAGAGCTAGTAGCCAAAGGCTATCGCGTCATTGCGATGGATGGCCCCGCTCACGGCAACTCTGGCGGAAAACAAACGAATCTTCCCCACTTTGCAGGAGCAATACGCGCCTTTATGAACTATAATGGAAATGTAAAAGGTATCATCGCGCACTCCTTTGGTGGAGCTTCTACGGTTTATGCTCTAGCGGAACTTGATCTGTCCCTCCGCCTGGAAAAGCTAGTGCTAGTTGGGGTACCTAATAGACTCCGAAAGGTGATTAGCAACTCTCTGAGAACCCTTGGCGTGCAGGGCCAGCCGGCTAAGTACTTCAGACAAATCATTAACAACAAACTCAAAAGTGACATTGATAGTGTCAATGTCGAAGATGCTTACCCCCAAATTCGGGTGGAGGAAGCTCTAATTGTGCACGATAAAAGAGATGCCGTTGTCCCTTTTTCCAGTGCTCAAGCCATTAATGAAGCCTGGAAAAATTCAACCCTTTTGGTGGTGGATGGTTATGGACACTATCGCCTAATGAAAAATCCAGATGTGATCAAGCGGGTGGTAACGTTTATGGGATAGTTAGCAGCAAGCTAACAAGAACCCCTATTTCGAATAATTTTCAACCACAAAGTCGCCCCAATCCGCAATAGATTGGATTAATGGAATTAAGGTCTTACCGAAATCGGTCAGAGAATACTCGACCTTTAAAGGTGGTTTTGAAGTGTAAACCGTTCTTTTTATCAATCCATCTTTTTCTAATGCTTTTAGCTGTAGACTTAACGTTCGTTCAGTAACGGTAGGCATTGATTTTCTCAATTCGTTATACCTCAATGTTTTGTCCATTAAATGAAAAAGAATAACTGTTTTCCATTTTCCACCAATAATTCCCATCGTTAAACTTGCACAGCAAGGATATTCATTTCCCTTGAACTTGAGCATTTTAGGTTTTGCTGTCTTCATAAAGTTTATACTATCATTTTTGACCGTTATTGCAAAGATAGAACACTGTACTTATTTTGGTAACTATAAAATTTATAGTAATCAAAAAGTCAACACATCATGAAAGCAATGGTTATCAATGAATATGGAGAAAATGCAGCATTTGAATCCAAAGAAGTAGAAACACCTACTTTAAAAAGAGGTCAAGTTTTAGTGAAAATAGCTGCTTCCAGTATCAATACTGTAGATACAATGATTAGAAGTATGGGAGAGAATTTACCATTTTCCCCTTCAACTCCTGCCATATTAGGGATGGACTTTGCAGGAACAATTGAAAAAATTGGAACAGGTGTTACTGGACTTTCCATAGGTGATGAAGTTTATGGCTGCGCAGGTGGATTGGGAGATTTACAAGGAACATTAGCAGATTATATAGCCGCAGATAGCAAGCTCATTGCTCGAAAACCAAAAAATCTTACTATGAGAGAAGCCGCTGCTCTTCCTTTGGTTGGAATAACAGCTTACGAAGGGTTAATCCGTGCAAACGTTAAAAGAGGGCAGACAGTTTTAGTGCATGGCGGAACGGGTGGTGTGGGCCACGTTGCAGTGCAACTGGCTAAATATTTTGGCGCAGACGTGTATTCGACGGTGAGTAATGATGAACGAATGGAAATTATCAGAGGCTATGGTGCAGAACCAATCAATTACAAATCAGAATCCGTAGAAGATTATGTGAAGAAACACACCAATGGTGTAGGATTTGATGTTGTATATGATTCTGTAGGTGGAGAAAACTTACTCAAATCCTTTGAAGCCACTGCTTTAAATGGTCAAGTTGCAACTACTGTTTCTTTGAGCCAAATTGACTTAAGTACAATGCATTTTAAAGGGTTATCCCTTCACGTCGTATTTATGTTGATTCCAATGATACACAATTTCAGAAGAGAGCAACACGCAGAAATTTTAAGTAATATTACTGAAATTGCTGAAGCAGGAAAGTTAAAGCCTTTACTCGATGAGCAACAGTTCTCGCTAGAAAATGTCGGAAAAGCTTATGCAAGGCTTGAAAGCAAAAAAGCTATTGGAAAAGTTGTTGTAGAAAATTAAAAACGCCAAGAATTGGAGCAAAAGAGCCAGCCATAAATCGAGAAGTTATTCTTTGATTGTTACCAATGAGAGATCAGGAAAGCATACCAATGATAGTCACAACCAAACTTCGGGTAGTCGAGCGAAGCCTATACCGCCTTCATCGACAACCCCACCCGCCCTCGCTTCAAATCCACCTCCATCACCTTCACGCTCACCTCCTGCTGCAAGCTCACTACTTCCGTTGGATCTTTCACAAAGCGATTAGCCAACTGCGAAACATGTACCAAGCCACTTTCCTTAATCCCAATATCTACAAAAGCGCCAAAATTGGTGATGTTATTAATAATACCGGGCAAGATCATGCCAGGCTGTAGGTCTTCGATACTTTTGATACGTCGATCGAATTCAAAAGTACGGGCACTGCCACGGGGGTCAAGACCTGGCTTTTCTAGCTCCTTTAGAATATCCTGTAGGGTAGGAAGGCCCACCTTTTCGGTAGTATAGCGTTGAAGTTGGATTTGCTTGCGCAAATGAGGCTGCTCAATGAGTTGCTGTACGGTACAGCGCAGGTCTTTCGCCATCTGTTCGACGATGGGATAACTTTCAGGGTGTACGGCGGTATTGTCCAACGGGTTTTTTGCATCGCGTACCCGCAAGAAACCAGCACATTGCTCAAATGACTTTGCCCCCATGCGCGGCACTTTCTGTAAGGCTTTCCGAGTTTGAAACGGCCCATGCTCAGCTCGATATACTACAATATTATTTGCCAAGACAGGCCCCAAGCCAGACACATAAGTCAATAAATGTTTACTGGCTGTATTCAAATTAATACCCACTGAATTTACACAGCTCTCCACTACCTGATCCAAGCTCTCCTTCAGCTGCGTCTGATTCACATCATGCTGATATTGCCCCACACCAATCGACTTCGCATCAATCTTCACTAACTCCGCTAGCGGGTCCATCAAGCGCCGCCCAATCGATACTGCTCCACGTACGGTTATATCCTCCTTGGGAAATTCCTCTCGTGCAATTTCTGAAGCTGAATAAATCGATGCCCCACTTTCATTGACTAAAAATACTTCCAGGTGCCTCCCAAAATCTATGCTCTTGCACAGTGTCATCGTCTCCCGACTAGCCGTCCCATTGCCCACTGCAATTGCCTCAATCTCATACTGATACACTAAATCCAAAAGCTGTTGCTTCGCACCTATTTTATCGGATTGTGGAGGGTGTGGATAAATGGCGGTATGGTACAACAAATTGCCGCTAGCATCCAAACAAACCAGCTTACACCCCGTTCGAAATCCAGGGTCTAGTGCCAACACCCGCTTTTGCCCCAGCGGTGCCGCCAACAGCAGCTGCCGCAAGTTTTTTGCGAAAACAGTAATGGCCTCTTCATCAGCTTTAGCTTTCGCTAAATTCCGAAACTCTGTCTCAATAGAAGGAGACAACAAACGCTGGTAACTATCTGTAATTGCGGCTTTTACCTCCCGCGCTGCCGCTCCATTATTCTTTAAGAACAGCCGTTCCAACTGATAAATGGCTTCCTCTTCCTCTGGCCCAATCGACACTCGTAATAGCCCTTCTTCTTCCCCGCGCCGGATCGCCAGCAAGCGATGCGACGGACACTTTTTTAGCGACTCCTCAAAGTCAAAATAATCTTGATACTTAGCGGCTTCCTCCTTCTTGCCCCGCGCTACCTTTGACCGAATCGTAGCCCCCCGCTTAAACTGGTAGCGCACTTTATTCCGCGCCTTTTCATCCTCATTCACCTGCTCTGCAATAATATCCCGGGCTCCCTGCAAGGCTTCTTCCACGGTAGCTACAGCTTCTGACAAATACCCCTTCGCCAATTGGCGGGGCACTCGATTATCCTGCTTCCACAAAGCTGCCGCCAAGGGCTCTAATCCCCGCTCTCGCGCCACCGAAGCCCGCGTTTTTCGCTTTCGTTTGTAGGGTAAATATAAATCTTCTAATGCGGTACCATCAAAGGTGACTAATATCCGCTTCCGCAAATCATCCGTTAACTTCCCTTGCTCCTCTATCGCTTTCAGAATTGTTTCTTTCCGCTTCGCCAACTCTACCTGCCGCTTATACTCCTGCTGCACCGCTGCAATCTGCGTCTCATCCAACGACCCCGTCACCTCTTTTCGATAGCGCGCAATAAATGGAATCGTTGCCCCTTCCTCCAAAAGCTTTAATGTGCTGCCCACCTTGTGCACCGGCAGCTGTACTGCCTCCACTATCCTTTGTAATTGTTGTTTTTCCATACTTTTTATTGTAGCTAAGCCCACGCGGGTTGGATTTGCAATCCGACCCCATAGCATCCGACCCAGTAGGCCTAGCAGCCGAGCTTCGTAAACCGAGCGTAGCCGAGCTTAACCGAGCGCCGCCAACCTTCCCGGCTCCACCTCAAATAGTAAATTATAAATCACTTCCACCACATCCTCTGGATTAGGCTTAGTAAAGTAGTCCCCATCCGACCCATAGGGTGGGCGGTGTGCCTTAGCACTCAGCGTAATTGGTGCAGAATCCAAATGCTGATAGCCTTTCTGCACTTCCAGTACCTGCTGCATGAGATAAGCCGTAGCTCCTCCTGGAACATCTTCGTCTAAAAATACAATGCGATTGGTTTTCTGCAAAGAGGTTACAATACGTCCTTCTAAATCGAAAGGCAATAGCGTCTGCACATCAATAAGCTCCACGCTAATCCCAAATTGGGCGAGCTGTGGTAGCGCTTGCTGCGCCACGCGCACACAGGAGCCGTAAGTGACCAAGGTCACATCTGATCCTTCTTGTAGCACTTCGGGTACTCCCAGAGGTACCGTATAGTGACCAATATTGGTTGGGATACGCTCTTTTAGGCGGTAACCATTCAAACACTCAATAATGAGCCCTGGATCATCCGACTGTAGCATAGTATTGTACATACCAACCGCTTGCACCATATTCCGAGGTACCATGATATATATGCCACGTAAAGAATTGAGCAGCATCCCCATGGGGGAGCCAGCATGCCAGATGCCTTCCAAGCGATGCCCCCGCGTACGGATGATTGCTGGTGCTTGCTGAATGCCATTGGAGCGATAGCGCAAAGTGGCCAAGTCATCACTCAGAGGTTCCAATCCATAAATTAGGTAGTCGAGATACTGTATTTCTGCTATCGGTCGTAAGCCGCGCATGGCCATCCCGATCGCTTGTCCCATGATGGTCCACTCTCGGATTCCAGTGTCAAATACTCGTTCCTCACCATATTTTTTTTGCAAATTAGCAAATCCCTGATTGACATCACCAATCTGCCCCACATCTTCACCAAAGGCGACAATACGTTGATTTTTTTCTAATATCTTATCAAAGAAGGTATTCAAAACCTCATAGCCATTTTTAGGTGGGGCGTAATCGGCGTAAGTTGGAGGTATTACGGGTACGTTTAACGCAGAATACTTAGTATCACTGTAGAGTTTTGAATGATAGTAAGTAGTTGCTTCTACTTGTCGTTCTGCAATCCACTGGCGTAGAGCTTGCTCTGCGGGGAGGTCTTTGCCAATGATTATAAGAAGCATTTTGCGGGCAAATTGGGTCAATTCGCTTACAAAAGGCTGTAGGGTACGATGCAGTTCTTTTTCTAGTGCTTTCGCCAAAGGTAGTGCAGTAGGAATGGTGGCAAAAATAGCTTTTAGTTCTTCCTGACGCTCTTTTATGGGAGTAATAAATGCTTTCCAAGCGCGGTCTTTACCCTCCTTTACCTCCTTTCTAGCCTGTCGGCGAATCTCCTCCAATGTTTCCGCTGTTGCAAGGCCTTCCTGTTGTATCCATTGAGCCATTCTGACTATACAGTCATGCTCTCGCTCCCATTGGAGGCGCTCTTTGGACTTGTAGCGCTCGTGTGAGCCAGAGGTAGAATGTCCCTGCGGTTGGGTGACTTCTGTGATATGGAAAAGCGCGGGAATATGCTCCTCCCGAACAGATTTAATGCCTTCCTTATACATTTCCACCAATGCGGGATAGTCCCAGCCTTTTTCTACATAAATGCGAATACCTCGACCCTCTTCATCCAGCTCGAAGCCGCGCAACGCTTCAGAAATACTGGCTTTGGTAGTTTGGTAATCAATGGGTACCGATATACCATAGCCATCATCCCAAACGGATACCGCTAGGGGCACTTGCTGAACCGCTGCTGCGTTCATGGTTTCCCAAAATACTCCTTCAGAGGTGCTAGCATCACCGATCGTACAAAAGCATACTTCGTTTCCACGATCACTAAATGGAGTGTCGATAGCTAGATCAGGCAATTGGCGGTAATGCTTGGAAGCCAGTGCTAGGCCCAGAGCACGAGCCATTTGGCCTCCAGTACTCGAAATGTCAGCACTGATGTTGTAGCGGTTTTTGTGATCCGTCCAATTACCATCTTTATCAACTAGTGGAGTAGCGAAATGATTATTCATTTGTCGGCCACCAGAGAAAGGGTCATTGATGGGATCGGCATAGAGTTGTGCAAAAAACTGTTCCACTGAGCAGAGCTTTAGGGCAAACATAAACGTCTGATCACGATAGTAGCCAGAGCGAAAATCACCCTTCTGAAAAGCTCTGGCCATAGCTACTTGAGGTACTTCCTTTCCATCCCCAATAATGCCAAATTTCGCTTTTCCTGTGAGCACTTCCTTTCGTGCCAATAGGCTTGCTTCTCGGCTAATACAACAGATTCGATAATCTTCGAGAATGGCTGCTTTATCAAGCATTGTGGTGGCTTTTTTATGGGTTTCGTCTACGGAAGTGACGGGCAAAGTGGTTTGTTCTAACATACACTTGGCAAATTAATCTGGTAAATTTGGTAGGCAAAATTGCAGTCGAAAATACAAAATATTATGCAATTGGCACATGATTAAATACAGCGCAAAGCCTTTGTTTGTTTGGCTTTCGCTGCATCTTAACACTTCTTGCGTATTTTGTTTTAGGCAAAGAGAGACTTACCTATCGTTTTATCGTCTATTGAATAAAAGGCACAAATATTCGATGGTTTGTTAATAAGCCTTTAATTCATTTTGAAAACTTTTATTTGAAGCCCAATCTGGTTATTTTTGTTTGACAAATGCAATTGAACTTAATTTCTTTAACTAAAAATATCTAGGGATGAATCGCATTTTTATGGTCTTAGTGCTAGTGTTTAGCATGGCGACGGTCACAATGGCACAAGTAGATGCAGCTAGCGCAGAACGCGTGGAAGAAGCTCAGACTGCTGGTGCAAAAATGGAGTTTGAATCTACAACAATTGATTATGGTACGATCGTGCAAAATGCGGATCCTTACCGTGTGTTCAAATTCAAAAATACAGGTAGTGCACCTTTGGTAATTAAGCACGCTAAAGGAAGCTGCGGATGTACTGTACCACAATGGCCAAAAGAGCCTATCGCGCCAGGTGATGATGGCGAAATTAAGGTGCGCTACGATACTAAGCGAATTGGTTCGTTTACAAAGCGTGTAACGCTAACTACCAATGTAGAAGGTGATAATATTGTGCTGACTATTAAAGGTAAAGTAGAAAAGCAAGCACAAGAAGAAGGTGTACCTGCTAACGATAATATGTTTAATGGTGGGTTCTAATATTCCTTAATTAGGAAGCATTACACACAAAAAATCCCTCTTTTCGCTTCGGCGGAAAGAGGGATTTTTTTATGCGTCAAAATGAAATAAAAAAAACCCTTGCTTTGAGTAGCAAGGGCCTCTAACCCAAACAAATAAACACAAAAACTACTTTTTAAGATTCGTCACAAACATACAGGCTTTTGATAGAAAAGACAAGTATGTTTTTAAATTTTTGTGACCTGTCAGAACAGGTCTTTTCACTGGCTTAATTGGGCTTGATCAGCTATTTACAGTCAATTTATATGCAAGAATCACCCAAAAAAAGTGACATGCAAATTTGCCTGTTTAAGTTGAAAACAACTCGTTTTTGTCAATGTGAAAAACTGATTTTTATACTAAAGGCGAAGTTGTGACAGTTAAAAATGAGGCTTTTGTCGTGAGGAACTCTGTTTAATAAAAGACTTAGGGATAATACGCTGTGTGATTGTGATTTTTTTTCGATAAAATCTAAATGGCCTCTGTCAATTTGAAGTAATCTCTCAATACCGTCATAATATACGACAATTCTTGATGATTGTCAAAAATTTTAACTCGCTTATTGTCTTCTAAGGCAAGAAATAGCTGATGTTTTTGTTGGAGAAGCTCATACAAGTTTTTGGCGAAAGCATGCTGCCCCTTCTGATTCATTGGAGTTAGTTGCACGCTTCCATTCTCTTGGCCAGACGACTCCCACTGAATCTCCAATGGAGTAGTAAGGGCTAAGGTATCGGGATTCTCAAATTGAAATAGAATGTACGCTTGATCGTTCAGCCAGTAGTCCGCAATGGTGGGTACGATACGGAATGCTTTAGCCGGTTGCTCGTATTTGCGCAAGCGATACAGATCCATTCCTTCTCGTTCATTATCAAGGGTACTGTAAGAGGCAGAGCGGATATTTTTGAAGTAAATCCTAGAAGGAGGGGTTGTTTTGAACGCCTGATCAACCGCTTTCTGTGGGGCACTAGTGTTGGAACACGATCCTAAAAATAGTAAGCTGGTGAAGAGCAAAAGAAGGTAATTTGGATACATTTTAGTGTGGGCTTATTTCAAATTGTCTTGTAACAAACCACAAATAGACTTGTTTGGAAAAAAAATGTTTAATTTAAGCCTCCCCTTACCACTAATCGTAAAATCGGATATGCGTTCAATTCTATCTATTTCAGCAGCCCTCTTGTGTACAATTGCACTGATCGTATTAGGTAGTTGGCATCAGCCTTTCGGCCAAAGTATTCCTCCTATCGGCAAATTAATCAATCCGTTTACTGGCTTTTGGCAAAATGCAGAGGCAGTAGATAATCAGCATACCAATCAAATAGTTGATCTTCCAGCCCTTTCTGATAAGGTAGAAGTGGTATTTGATGAGCGTTTGGTTCCACACATTTTCGCTCAAAATCTAGAAGATGCTTATTATGTGCAGGGATATATTACAGCAAAGTATCGCTTGTGGCAAATGGATATTTCAGTGCGTGCGACTGCTGGGCAGTTGGCTGAGGTAATGGGGCCTCGGTTGCTAGAAAGGGATCGACTACAGCGGCGGAAGGGAATTATTTCGGCAGCCGAAAATACGTTGGCAGCATGGAAAGAGAGTCCGGAAGAAATTGCTCAAATTGAGGCCTATTCCGCAGGGGTGAATGCCTGGATCGACCAGCTGCAGGAAGCGGACTATCCTTTAGAATTCAAACTGCTCAACTACCAGCCAGAGTACTGGTCGCCCCTCAAAAGCGCCATCTTCAATAAAAGCATGGCAGAGGCCCTTTGTGCTCGGCACTCAGATATTCCAGCAACTAATGCTATGAGGATATTTGGCGATTCGTTATTTCAGTTTTTATACCCAGAGCGTATTCCTACCCAGTCTCCCGTTATCCCTGATGCTGTTGCGTATGATTTTGAAACCATTTCTACTGAAGAAGAGAATACTAGCGATCTACCTGCCGATTTGAGTTCAGTAATCCCATTTCGACCTTTCGAAATGGCTGACCCTTCTACGGGGAGTAACAATTGGGCAGTAGATGGTACCAAAACAGCTTCAGGTTATCCCATTCTAGCAAATGATCCGCATTTAGGGTTGACCTTACCTGCTATTTGGTATGAAATACAAATACAAACACCAGAGGTGAACTGCTATGGCGTTTCTTTGCCAGGGCTACCCGCCATTATTATTGGTTTCAATGAAAATATTAGCTGGGGAAATACTAATGTAGGACAAGATGTGCTCGATTGGTATACCATACAGTGGGCTAATGAGGAAAAGACGACTTATCTATTAGATGGGGAAACTAAAGAGGTGGATTTGATCGTGGAACGGATCAAAGTGCGCGGTCAGGAAGATGTGCTGGATACCGTTCGTTACACGATTTGGGGGCCGGTAGTGTACGAAGCAGATGGGGATGCCTACAAAGATATGGCGATGCGTTGGCTCGCTCACGACCAGCCCGACAAAAAGCCATTCTATGAGCTAGCTTACCTCACTCGCTTGATGGGAGGAAAAAACTACGAGGATTATCTTACAGCCTTTAATGGCTATGATACGCCCGCACAGAACTTCGTTTTTGCCAGCAAAGACGGGGATATCGCTATGACTATTGGAGGGAAATTTCCTGTAAAGGAAAACCAACAAGGGCGATTTGTACAGGATGGAAGTACCAAAGCTTCTGCTTGGAATGGATTCATCCCACGCGAACAAGTGCCAAAGGACAAAAATCCAGCTCGTGGATTTGTCGCTTCCGCTAATCAGCACTCGGCTTCGAAAGATTATCCCTATTACTATAATGGGGGCTTTGATGAATATCGGGGCAGGTATATCAATCGGCGATTAGAGCAGATGTCTAAAGTGACAGTAGAGGATATGAAAGCCTTACAGCTGGATAATTATAGCTTGGCAGCTGAAGAGGCCACTCCTATTTTATTGGCTTTGCTTGATAGTATCAGCAAAAGTTCGTTGGAACAATCGATGTACGATAGTCTAAAAACTTGGAATTACCAGTTTGAAATGGACTGGAAGGCCCCGATCGTATTCCGAAAAACGATGCAAGCAGTCTATAAAGAAACGTTTGATGAGATATATACTTTGGCAGATTCTATGGAGATGCTGTTTCCAGAAGAATGGCGTTTGGTTGATTTACTGGGTAACTATCCGTCGCATGCCATCTTTGATATTCAGGAGACAGACGCGGTAGAGCAGGCCAAAGACGTGGTAGTACGCTGTTTTCAAAAGATTGCCTCTGAGATGGAAGAGGAGTGGACTGACCCTGCATTTGATTGGGGGAAGTACAAGAGTACTCGAATCAATCATCTGGGATTTATTCCAGCTTTTGGGGTTTATAACTTGATGGTAGGTGGCTATAAGGATGCACCAAACTCTATTAAAGGGAGCCACGGCCCTTCCTGGCGAATGATTGTAGCATTTGATGAAAATGGCTCAAAAGCAGAGGGAATATACCCTGGAGGGCAGTCTGGTAATCCTGGAAGTCCCTATTATGATCATACGGTACAGCCTTGGGTTAAGGGGGAGTACTATCCCTTGTACCTGATGAAAACGCCAACCGATTGGATTAATCAACCATTACTTACACAAACCTACCAATAAGATGCGCTTTATATTGTTTGTCCTACTTTTAGCGGTTGTTTCGGGAGCCCTGCACTTTTTTCTTCCCTTTTTGCCCTGGTGGAGTGTGGCTTTGTTTGCAGCCTTGCTCAGTTTATTTGTAAAACTAAGCCCTGCTCTTGCCTTTGTGGCAGGTTTTTTAGGCGCTGCTTTGTTGTGGGGAGGCTATGCTTATTATCTTGATTTTCTCAACGAAGGTATTCTCTCAGCACGTATGGGAATCTTGTTTGGGGGAATTCCTGGAAGTGCATTACCCTTAGTGACAGCCGTCTTTGGCGGATTAGTCGCTGGACTCGGCGCACTCACTGGAAGTTTAATTGTTAAGAAACTTTGACCATAAATATGAAGACCTTCGTCTAGTTTTTCTGGAACTAATCAATTATTCTTATATTATCGTGTCAAAATATGCAATATGATCCGAGATACATCTAAATTAGAAGAATTGACCTACCAAAAAATTAAGTTTTATAAACATTTAAGAGTATTTGGTTTTGTGTTAGTCGGCATTATATGGGCTAACTTTTGTGGATTTATAGATGCAGGAGACATTCTTAAACCTTTTTTCATCTGGATAATTATACTACTAATACATTTCGCAAAGACATTTGGTACAAAACCCATTGAAAAATGGATTGGTGGCGATTGGGAGTTGGAAATAATGCGAAAAGAGTACGAAAAAGCAGGCCGAGAAGAAGTGCCCGACAAATTAGATTTAAACGAGCTGAAGACCTATTATAAAAATAAGCCTAACGGGAGGACTTCAAAATCGAAGTCTTATAGCTGGGATGAAGGTGAAATTGTTTAAAATTAAAAGCATAGAATTGTAAGATGAATCCGTATTTAGAAGCTCAAAAGCGTGTTAAAAAGAAGAGAGGATTTTATTCCCATTTTTCGTCTTATGTCGTGATGGGAGCGTTCTTTTTTATCCTAAATTATTTGACCTCTCCCGGAAACTGGTGGTTTCATTGGCCAATGCTTGGATGGGGAATAGGCATAGGTTTTCACTATGTTGATGTGTTCGGCATTCCTGGAGTTGGTGACATGGATAAGGCTTGGGAAAAACGAGCTATAGCAGAAGAACTACAAAAGATGGGGTACGACCCTGATCAAAAGAACGGTACTGAAACGCTGGACTTAAGAGAACTAAAAAAACAAGCGCGTAATTGGAAAGATGACGATCTAGTATAGTCATTACCTTATTCTTTCTTTGACCTGCCTTTAAGTTTATATACAATACCTGTATTGAGCCGGTGCGACTGCCCTATGTTTTTTCCGGTAGGAATATAAGCCCATCCAACAAAGGCGCCAAGTCCTTTATAAATAGGTGCGTAGCCAGTAAGCCCTAGCCGCCACCATTGTGATCCACTTCCTCCTGTCAATTGAGTATCCGCGCCTGCATTAAAAGTGGTGAAATACTCGATCCATCCATCCACATAAAAATATTTTGCTCCAAAACCTGTCCGAAATAGTAGGGGGAGTGCCGAACGGCTCACCGGCGCAAATTGGAAGTCGATACCACTTTGTAGGTGAATAAAAAATCCATAATTAAAGTTATACTGCATCAGGAAACGGCCTTGGAAGGTAAAGTTTCGATTACCGATAGGATTGTCAGTTTCTGCATCATAAGCGGATGCAGGCACACTCAGCCCTATACTTGTAATGAAGTTTAAGTTGCCGTTGTCGTACGTCTTGCGCTGATTGCGATATTTAATTGCTAGAATGGCATCCTGAATTCCCTCGTTTTCCGAATCGATCCAGATGTAAGGCACGGTGAACACTACACTCGCTCTATTGGATATACCATGCTCAATGAATAAACTGAGCGATTGAATCGTATTACTCGCAGCCTGTTTTTCTGACCCAAAGAAATACTGATCATACGACTCATATCCATAATTTAGGGCAAAATCCGTTACCTTACGCCCCGGCATAAAACCACTTATTGGCCCCTGAGCCAAACAAAAAAATGGGCCCAAGCACCCAAGAATGATCAATAGTAAATGGAGCCTTTGTTGCATAATGTATAGTTGACTTTGGTGAGCAAGTCAAAAGTAAAGACTATTAGTCGTTTAAAGTGTCATTAATCAAACAGTGCGTTAGACAAGTGAAAGTTCTTAAAAAAGGGAGGAGAGCAACTATAAAATCAAAAAAAAGGTTTAATTGCTATTACTTGCCCAATGATGCCGAAAAATTGATCTATATTTGGGCCTTTACCAAAAAATTGATCGCAAGCCTTGACTGATTGTTTAGTAATCATTCCAACTTACAACGAAAAAGGGAATATCATTCGGATGATTGACACAGTGATGCAACTCCAACATCCATTTGATGTTTTAATTATTGACGATGGCTCACCTGACGGCACGGCTGACTTGGTAAAATCAGCACAAGCCAACTATCCCAATCGCTTATTTTTAGTAGAACGATCCGGTAAGCTAGGGCTGGGCACTGCTTACATTACGGGCTTCAAGTGGGGCTTAGAGCGGCATTACCATTTTTTCTTTGAGATGGATGCCGACTTCTCTCATAATCCCAATGATTTACTTCGCCTCCACGAGGCCATGATCCAGCAAACGGCTGACGTAGCTGTTGGCTCCCGCTATGTGAAAGGAGGGAAATTGGAAAACTGGCCTTTTGATCGAGTCTTCCTCTCTTATGGGGCTAGCCTATATGTGCGTTTTGTGACGCTAATGCCCGTAAAGGATCCCACCGCCGGATTTGTCTGCTACCGCAGAACAGTATTAGAAAAAATTAATCTCGATAAGATACGTTTTGTCGGCTATGCTTTTCAAATAGAAATGAAATTCGCCTCCCGCTCCCTTGGGTTCAAGATTGTAGAAATTCCTATCACCTTCACCGACCGCATTGAAGGCGTTTCCAAAATGTCGAAAGGCATTGTCAAAGAGGCTATTCTAGGGGTGCTGCAAATGCGCTGGCGTAGCTTTTTTGCTTCTTATGCCTGATTGAATCTTTGCTTCCTGCTTTCCAACGCTTCCTTTTGTACGCGCCCAGCGGACTCGCCTGCATCGGGCAGGTTTGGAGGTTTAGTGCGCTCTGCCAAGTACATGCCATGCTTGTATCGCCCCTGGATTTTCTTCCCAAATCTAATTTAAAAACAAAAAGTTTATTAAATTTATGGAGTAACAAATTTAGTTTTTACTTATTTGCGTACAGATACTACCTATTTTGATAATGTCTTGACAACGTGAGGAAAAAGTTGCTTTAAAAGTGATATAAATGTGGGTAAAAGTGGGAAAGTGTGTTAAAATATAATACTTTTGAATAGAAATAATGTGTCAAGTGTATAAATGCAGCTTTTAGGTGAATATGAGTGTAAAGTGGATGCCAAGGGGCGCATGCGGATGCCAAGCGGGTTGATCAGTCAACTTGGAGAAGGTAAGGCACATCATTTTGTGATTAATCGGGGATTTGAAAAGTGCCTCATGCTTTATCCCGAAGCGGTTTGGGAAAAAATTACTGCCGAGATTAATCAACTGAATTTGTACAACAAAAAGAATCGGGAGTTCGTCCGATACTTTTACCGTGGAGCGCAAAAAGTTGCGTTGGATAGTGCGGATCGAATTCTAGTATCTAAGCGACTAGCTACGTATGCTGGAATCGAGAAAGACGTTATTCTTTCCACTTATAATGATCGCATTGAAATGTGGGCTAAAGACGAGTACGATCAGGTGTTAAATGATGAGCCAGCAGATTTTTCTGATCTGGCAGAAGATGTGCTAGGAGGGATTAATACATCTGAGCTCTAGCTGATGGAAGGGTATCACGAGCCGGTACTAGCCGCTGCATGTATCAGTGCCTTGCAAATTCAGCCAGAAGGCGTTTATGTCGATGCTACTTTTGGTGGGGGAGGGCACACTCGGAAGATTTTAGCAGCGCTAGGCCCTAAGGGTAAGCTTGTTGCTTTTGATCAAGATCAGGATGCTCTTCAGAACTTGCCAGAAGACGAGCGGCTGCTATTCGTACAGCACAATTTTCGCTTCTTAAAGCGATTTCTGCGCTTGCACGGAATTCGGAAGGTAGATGGAATCTTAGCTGATTTGGGCGTTTCCTCACATCAGCTGGATGTACCAGAGCGAGGGTTTTCGTTCCGCTTTGAAGCAGACTTGGACATGCGGATGAACCAAAATGATGCGCGTACGGCGGAGACTATTTTGAATACGTACTCCCCGGCTGATTTACAAGCTATGTTTAGTGCGTTCGGAGAAGTGCGAAATGCTAAGACACTAGCCTTGAAAATTGCAGAAGAGCGTCAGGTGAGGCCATTAAAATCAGTGGATGATTTATTGGGTATAATGGAACCATTGATTCGGGGCCAGCGCCATCGATATTTAGCGCAAGTATTCCAGGCGATACGCATGGAAGTCAATGAGGAAGTGGAAGCGCTATCGGAGTTTCTGCTCCAATGTCTTGAAGTGCTGAAACCAGGGGCACCACTAGTGGTGCTTTCCTATCATTCGATTGAAGATCGGATGACTAAAAATATGTTGAAAACAGGTAATCCGGAAGGAAAAGTAATCAAGGATTTTTACGGAAAAATTTACAGGCCCTTTCAGATTATTACCAAAAAAGCGGTGCTGCCTACACCCGAAGAAATTGCGCAAAACCCCCGAGCACGAAGTGCCAAGCTTCGCGTTGGGCTGCGCACGGAAGAAGAGATTTTTGATAGTCCGGAAGAGGAAGGACTTTTTGAATAAATGACTTAGCCAAGAGAAAATAAAAACCGCTATGGCCAAGAAACGCGGAATAAAAATACTGGATATTGGGTTTCTGACGTCTGAGTTCCTGCTCAAACATCTTCCTTTTTTCCTATTCCTTGGATTCTTAGCTACTATCTATATCGCCAACGCCCACTTTGCCGAGCGCAATGTGCGCTTGATTCAGGAAATGCAAAAAGACCTGAAAGAACAGCGGTGGTTCTATATGTCTCTACAATCTGAAAATATGTATAACAGCATGCGCTCAGAGATGGTAGAAAAGGTAAAAGATATGGGCTTACGCCAAAATCGTAGAGAGCCCAAAATTGTAAAAATCGATAGCCAATAGAAATATGGATGTTAAAAACGAAATACTGTATCGGGTGTACGGCTTGGTGTTCGTCTTTTTCGTCCCTATTGCAATGGTATTGCTTTACAAGACGGTGTACATCAGTTGGTGGGAAGGAGAGGAATGGCGCTCGGAAGGAGATGAGCTATACATCGACTGGCGTACAGTAGAAGCGGAGCGAGGTAATATTATGGCAGAAGATGGGAGCCTACTAGCTACCTCAGTACCTTATTATGATCTATATCTCGATCCTAATTCAACGGGAATGTTGGAAGAGGATTTTATGTATAATCTCGATACCCTAGCCCAATGCCTGGCTACCCAAGTGATGATGGACAAAACAGTAGGTGGTGTTCGAGAAGATTTGCTCACTTGGCGTACAGAAGGCAAGCGATATGTACCTATAAAGCGGAAGGCTTCGTATGCTGAGAAACAGATGATAGAGGGTTTTCCACTCTTCAATTTGGGACAGATGCGAGGTGGGCTGATTATTGAGCGGAAAAGTGAACGCAAAAAGCCTTTTGGAATTTTAGCGCACCGATCGGTAGGCTATGTGCGGGAAGGATCAAAACCTGTGGGCTTAGAAGGATTTTTTCATGAAACCTTAGGTGGAGAAGATGAGCGTGTACTTATGCTCAACGTTGGGGATGGGATCTGGGTACCTATGGAAGATCTATCGGAAGTAGAGCCCAAAAGTGGTGATGATATTCGAACTACACTGGATGTGAATCTTCAGGATATTGTGGAAAATGCCCTGTACAAAGGGATAAATTACCATGATGCAGACTGGGGAACGGCCATTTTAATGGAAGTGGAAACAGGAGAGGTCAAAGCTATTGCCAACCTGGGGAAAACCAGCGATGGTGAAGGCTGGTGGGAAACCTACAATTTTGCAGTAGGGGAGGGCATAGAGCCAGGTTCTACCTTCAAGCTCGCATCGATCATGGCACTTTTGGAGGATGGCTATGTGAATCTCACTGATTCAGTGGATATCGAAAAAGGGCAGACTGAATTCTATGAAGAAACCATGGAGGACTCTTCGCCCTACAGCTTCAAGCTAGATTCGACTTCCGTCAAACGGGTATTTGAAATTTCCTCTAATGTGGGAATGGCGAAATTGGTAAATGGTGCTTATAGCACTAAAAACCGCAAGAATAGCAATGAGGGAGCAGCCCGTTTCATCAAGCGCTTGAAGGATTTCAACTTGCATTTGCCAACAGGCATAGAAATCAGTGGCGAGCCCAATCCATACATAAAAGAGGCGTACAGCAAAGAGGATAATTGGAGTGGCGTCACTTTGCCATGGATGGCAATTGGCTACGAGCTCAAGCTCACGCCTTTGCAGATATTGACCTTCTTCAATGCGGTGGCCAATGATGGCGAAATGGTGAAGCCTTATTTGGTAAAAGAAATATCGCGCTTTGGCGAAACCATCGATCAGTTTCGTCCAGTGGTGCTTCAACGAAAAATTGCTTCTTCGACTACCATAGAGCAGGCGAAAGAGCTGTTGGAGGCAGTAGTTACAGATGGCACCGCTTACAAGTTGCAGAGCGATCGCATTTCCTTTGCCGGAAAGACAGGTACGGCGCAGGTAGATTATAAGCGCGGCAGGAGAGGAACAAGAATTGGAGGATACCAAGCATCTTTTGCAGGCTATTTTCCTGCGGAAAATCCCAAGTATTCCTGCATCGTAGTAATTAATAAGCCACGTCAAAATGGCTTTTATGGTGGGGATGTAGCAGGGCCTGTATTTAAAGAAATCGCCGAAAAATGCTATTTGACGAAGCTAAATCTACACGAAGAATTAAATGCTAAGCCAAAGCCAGTACTCGCGAGTCGGCAATTGCCGCGCAACGATATTGGCCGTACAGAAGATATGAAGACCGTGTTGGAATATCTGGGGATGCCCTATTATGGTACGCCAGCTTCTAATATGACACGACTGACTACAGAAGGCGATAGTTTGATTTTAGAGCAACGTCGCATTTTACCCAATCGTGTACCGAGCGTAGTGGGGATGGGCTTGCGTGATGCGCTGCATATACTAGAGAATAAGGGGCTAAAGGTAAAAATTGATGGGTTTGGTAAAGTGGCACGTCAGTCTATTTTGCCAGGCACAAAGATCAACAATCAAACGATCCTTTTAACCCTGCGCTAGCTATGCAACTTACGGATTTGATGCAACGCTTGGATGTCAAAGAGCTGATCGGAAAGCCAGATCGCTCGTTCAAGCAGCTTGATTTTGACTCAAGGAAAGTAGTAGCAGGAAGCATTTTTTTTGCCATCTATGGCACCCTTTCTAATGGGCATGATTATGTTGAAAATGCTATCCAAAAGGGAGCGGTTGCCGTAGTAGTTGAGCAGTTGCCAGAAGTGCTCCATGAGGCAGTTACTTATGTGCTAGTCGAGAGTAGTAATAAGGCATTTGGTCATGCTGCTTGCTGGTATCATGATGATCCTTCACACCAACTCCAACTTATTGGCGTGACTGGAACAAACGGAAAAACGACTACTGTTAATTTATTATACGACCTATTCAAAGGATTAGGTTACAAAGTAGGTTTGATTTCGACGATTGAAAACCGGATAGGAGCGGAAGTGGTCAGCGCGACCAATACTACGCCCTACGCGCTAGAGCTAAACGCACTATTGGCTCAAATGGTAGAAGCAGGCTGCGACTATGTATTCATGGAAGTGAGCTCGCATGCTACGGTGCAAGAGCGCATTGCCGGTTTGCGATTTAGAGGCGGGGTATTTACGAATATGTCGCACGATCACCTCGATTATCATAAGACCTTCAAGGCTTATATCGAGGCTAAAAAGATGTTCTTTGACAATTTGCCTAAAACCGCATTTGCATTGGTAAATGTAGATGACAAGCGGGGAACTGTAATGGTACAAAATACCCGAGCAAAAGTCTATCACTATAGCCTACGAACCCTTTCAGAGTTTCGAGCCAAGGTGATTGAAAATAGTATTAGTGGGTTGCATCTAAAGATCAATGAGCAAGACTTTTTTGCGCGTTTGATTGGGGAGTTTAATGCTTACAACCTGCTAGCAGTTTACAGTGTAGCCCTCATTTTAGGCTATGAGCCAATGGAAGTATTGCAAGAGCTGAGTAAGATCAAATCGGCAGAAGGGCGCTTTGAAACACTATTTAGCGAAAAGCGAAATGTAACCGGCATAGTGGACTATTCGCATACGCCGGATGCCCTGGAAAAAGTACTGCAGACTATTGCTGACTTGAAAGCAGAGCAAGCTAAAGTGCTTACGGTAGTTGGTTGTGGTGGTGATCGGGATCGCGAGAAGCGGCCCAAAATGGCCAAGATTGCTTGCACCTACAGCGATCAGGTGGTACTAACCTCGGATAATCCGCGCTCGGAAGAGCCGATGGCCATCATACAAGAGATGGAGCGGGGTATTCCACCCAACGCAGCGAGCAAAGTGCTAATTAATGCAGACCGGAAGCAGGCTATTCGCATGGCTGTCCGTTTAGCGAAAGCGGGCGATGTAATATTAGTAGCAGGAAAAGGACACGAAAAATACCAAGAAATAAAGGGCGTACGGCACGATTTTGACGATAGGGCCGTATTGCAAAAAGAATTTGAAATTAGTTAATCTGAAAGATAGCAAAAGAACGCACCCGGAATAATAGTTTTGTGGCTATCATTGAACACAAAAAACAGCGGAAAACCATGTTAATCGAACTAGTCAACTGGCTAAAAACCATTTACGAAGACGTTCCGGGAGCCGATTTGATCAATTTTATCTCCTTTCGCGCAGGAGTGGCCGTCATTTTATCCCTGACCATCTCCATGATTTTTGGAGGCCGTATCATCCGGTACTTGAAAAAGCTACAGATCGGAGAGACGGTAAGAGATTTAGGCCTAGCAGGCCAACTGCAAAAGCAAGGTACTCCGACAATGGGCGGGGTAATTATTGTAATGGCGATTTTAATTCCTTGCCTCCTAATGGGAGATTTGAGCAATGTGTACATCCTCTTGATGATTGTATCGACCACTTGGATGGCTATCATTGGTTTTTTGGACGATTACATTAAGGTCTTTAGAAAAAACAAAGCGGGGCTGAAGGGAATTTTTAAGGTTTTGGGGCAAATTGGATTGGGGCTGATTGTGAGTATAACGATGATTGTGAGTGATGATGTAGTGGTGCGGATGGAGGTAGAAGAAGCAGAGTCGATCGGTATAGCAGTAGATCATCGAATTGGGGAAATTATCGAGGTAGAAAATCCTCGATCAGGCGATATAATTGAGAAAGCGGATTATAAAACGTACCTGACCAACGTACCTTTTTTGAAAGGTAATCGCTTGAATTATGAGTGGTTTGTCGGGTTTTTAGGCAATGCCCAAAAGTGGGTGTGGATCATATTTGTGCCGCTCGTCATCTTCATAGTGACAGCAGTATCAAATGCAGCTAATTTGACAGATGGACTGGATGGACTGGCCACCGGCGTGTCGGGTATTATCGGCGCGGCGCTAGCCATATTAGCCTATGTATCGGGCAATGCCATTGCAGCGAATTACCTTAATATCCTGCACCTGCCAGGAACGGGCGAGCTGGTGATTTTTGCCGCTTGTTTTCTAGGGGCGTGCTTGGGTTTCTTATGGTATAATGGTTTTCCTGCCTCCGTTTTTATGGGAGATACAGGGAGCTTGACCATTGGTGGGATTATTGGAACGCTGGGGATTTTGCTACGCAAAGAATTGCTTTTGCCCATCCTTTGTGGTGTGATGCTTGCGGAGACCTTATCGGTAATTATTCAGGTATCCTACTTCAAATACACCAAGCGCAAATATGGAGAGGGAAGGCGCATTTTTAAAATGTCTCCTTTGCACCACCATTATCAGAAGCTAGGGATGCCGGAGGTGAAAATTGTAAATCGCTTTTGGATCGTGGGAATTTTGCTGGCAGTATTGGCCATTATCACCTTGAAGATCAGATAGTATGAGCAAAGAAGTGGTGATTCTTGGAGCGGGGGAGAGCGGCATTGGTGCTGCCATATTAGCCCAACAAAAAGGCTTTGAGGTGTTCGTTTCCGATAGAGGGACAATTCAAGAAAAGTACAAAGAAGAATTAACAACATACGGCATTCCAAATGAGGAAGGTCAACACGATGAAAATCGAATTTTAGCGGCAGCGATGATCGTAAAAAGTCCGGGCATACCGGATACGGTTCCGCTCATCAAAGCAGCAGTTGAAAAGGGTATTCCTGTGATTTCGGAGATTGAGTTTGCGTATCGATATACTGATGCGAAATTGATTGCCATCACAGGTACTAATGGCAAAACGACTACTACTTTGCTACTCTACCACGTTCTAAAAACCGCAGGTTTTAGGGTAGAGCTAGCCGGTAATGTGGGGTTTAGTTTTGCGCGAAAGGTGGCACAGGCAGAGCAGCCCGACTACTACGTACTGGAGCTGAGTAGCTTTCAGCTTGATGGTATTCGGCAGTTTCGCCCCAATATTGCGCTTCTGCTCAACATTACACCCGACCATTTGGATCGCTACGATTACCAAATGGCCTACTATATCCGATCAAAGTTTCGGATTGCGATGAATCAAACGGAGGAAGATAGCTTCTTCTACAATGGTGAGGATGCCAATATTACTGCGGCACCACACTGGGACGCTTTAAAAGCAAAGCGACTACCCATTCGATATAGCACAATCGAAAAAGAAGGGCTCTTGCACGAGCAAGGCCAATTTGAAATAAAAATGTTAGGACAGCACAACGCCATAAATACTGCTTTTGCCGTACAGGTAGCACTCCATTTGGGTGCCTCCCCACGCCTTGTACAGCAAGGAATAGACACCTTCGTGGGTGCTCCGCATCGGCTTGAAGTAGTAGCTACGATTGATGAGGTCCTATATATCAATGACAGCAAAGGCACTAATGTAGATGCTACCTTTTATGCGCTGGATGCTATGACTGGCCCTACTGTATGGATTGCAGGAGGGCAAGATAAAGGGAATGACTACACGAGCTTGCTGCCATTGGTGAAAAAATATGTCAAAGCGTTGGTCTGCTTAGGGGCAGATAATACCAAGCTGATTGCCACTTTTGGCCCACTGGTAGCAACCGTGGTGGAAACCAAAACGGCAGCCGCAGCAGCCGAGGCCGCCCAACATTTGGCGAAAGCTGGAGATACCGTACTGCTATCCCCAGCTTGTGCTAGCTTTGACTTGTTCGACAACTTTGCCCAACGGGGCGACTTGTTTCGAGCAGCAGTACTAACATTAAAAGAAAACAAAAAAAGATAACCATAACCCAATGTCAACCATTGCGACCAGACTCTATGCCGAATTACGGGGCGACCGCGCCATCTGGGGGATCGTAGCGATACTATCGATCTTCTCCATCCTGGTGGTATATAGTTCCACCGGTACTTTGGCGTATGCAGAGCGAGGTGGAAATACAGAGGCATTCTTGATTAAGCACGGCTTGATCCTGATAGGTGGGTTGTTTTTGACATACTTGTGCCACTTGCTGCACTACATGAAATATTCGAAATCAGCGCCAGTATTGCTGCTGCTGAGCATTCCATTGCTGGTCTACACCATTGCCTATGGGGCGGATATTAATGATGCGCGGCGGTGGATTCAGATTCCCTTCGTGGGTATTACGTTTCAGACGTCAGACTTTGCAAAATTGGCACTCATTATATATGTAGCACGAGCAATATCGAGTAAGCAAGAGTATATCAAGGACTTTAATAGTGCTTTTCTGCCCATCATTGTACCGATTGTTTTGATCTGTATGCTGATTGCACCGGCAGACTTATCGACGGCTATGATCCTGTTCTTTACTTGTGTCTTTATGATGTTTGTGGGGCGGGTGGCGATACAGTATATCTTGCTGCTTTTGATGATGGGGATTATGGCGTTTTCGGTACTGATTTTGTTGGGGGAGTTTTTCCCTGAAATTATTCGGTCGGATACGTGGGTGTCGCGGGTGCGCGATTTTGTGCTCAATCCTGAAGGGGGGTGGCAGGTGCAGCAAGCGAAGATTGCCATTGCCAATGGCGAGTGGGTTGGTTTGGGGCCTGGAAATAGTATACAGCGCAACTTTTTGCCTAACTCTTTTTCGGATTGCATTTATGCTATCATTTGTGAGGAGTATGGGGTATTTGGAGGAGCTATCATTATTGGGCTATACCTTTTATTACTCTTTCGAGTAACGCGTTTGGTCACCAAAAGCTCGAAGGCGTTTGGTGCGATGTTGGCGATTGGCTTGGCCTTTAGTATGACGATTCAGGCGTTTGCCAATATTGCAGTATCAGTGCATTTGGTACCCATGACGGGTTTGACCTTGCCGATGATTAGTATGGGCGGAACCTCGATTTTATTCACCAGTATTTCCTTCGGGATTATACTAAGTGTGAGCAAATACATTGAGTCCATTACATAATATAATGGGAGTGGACGAAATGAAACAGCAGCAGTTGAAAGTGATTATCAGCGGTGGCGGTACCGGGGGCCATGTTTTCCCAGCCATTGCCATTGCGGACGCGATCAAAGCCAAGGTGCCGACGGCTAAGTTTTTGTTTGTAGGTGCTCAAGGCAAAATAGAGATGGAGAAAGTGCCGAAAGCGGGCTACCAGATAGAGGGGCTTTGGATTAGTGGGTTTCAGCGGAAATTGACGCTGCGGAATGTACTCTTTCCCATAAAGTTGGGGTGGAGCTTGCTCAAAGCTTGGAGCATTATCAGTCGCTTTAAGCCAGATGTAGCAGTTGGAGTGGGGGGCTACGCGAGTGGGCCAACCTTGGAGGTGGCAGCGAGAAAAGGAATTCCTTGCTTGATTCAAGAGCAGAACTCTTTTCCGGGCATTACGAATCGCCTGTTGGCCAAAAAGATGCAGCAGATTTGTGTGGCTTACGAGGGGATGGAGCGATTTTTCCCGAAAGGGAAGCTCAAAAACACGGGAAACCCTGTACGAGAAGGGCTGAAAGTGGAAGAGCGCGATAAAGCAGCTGGAGCTGCCCATTTTGGGTTTGATGCTGAAAAAGCTTCGCTATTTGTATTTGGCGGAAGCCTTGGGGCAAAATCGATCAACGAAGCAATGGCTGCCAATGCAGCCTTTCTGAAAGCGCATCCGGAAGTGCATGTGCTGTGGCAAGTAGGAAAGTTGTATTACGAAGAATATAAGGCATGTGCAACGGCACAATTGCCAAATGTTGAAATACGTCCATTTATTGATCGCATGGATTTAGCGTATCAGTGGGCTGATTTGGTGGTGTGCCGGGCTGGTGCTCTGACGATTTCTGAGCTGTGCCTATTGGGGCAACCTGCTTTGCTGATCCCTTCGCCCAATGTGG
>JBCCRH010000004.1:0-41715 GCA_039208045.1 Bacteroidota bacterium | reverse complement strand
TTAGAGTTAGAAAGGGTGAATATGGATTTCCAACTATTGGAGCGATGTTCCAACAAAATATTGGAACTCGTTAGTAGTAGTACAAAAAACGGAAACACAATCATGCTAAAAAGCGATAAACTAAAATTGGTATATTTTGTCCATGGATTTTTTCCCATCGTTACAAAGGATTCAGGTCCCCACACATAAATTACAGCAATTGATAAACTCAAGCCTAAACCTGTGAGCCATAAAAGCCAAACAATCGAGCTTTTTCTCATTTTCAATAATTCTGCGGAGATACTATTTATCATAATTTCATCTTTTTAGTCTATCGATTCAAAAAATAATCCTTCCAGGTTTTTTTGGTTGGGAATTACGGCATAAATGTCAATTTCATTTGCGGTCATTACCTTGATGATTTCTGAGATTTCATTTTCATTTTTAATCTGAATATTTAATTGGTTGGTATTGTGTTCTTGAGAAATACTATGAGTACTTTTTAGTAGTTCTGATCCGAGTTTCGGGTTCGATACTTTGAACGTTACTAGTTGTGCGTTTCGATTAAAGCTATGGAGTTCATCCATTGTGCCTTGGAACACAAATCTTTTATTTTCCAATATGCCTATATGTGTTGCAATCTTTTCTATTTCTGATAGAAGATGACTTGAAATCAAAATGGTTTTACCATCCGAATTAAGTTGGCGTACGGTGTTTAGGAAATCTACTCTCCCTTTTGGGTCTAATCCATTTGTGGGTTCGTCCAATATCAGAAATTCAGGGTCATTCAAAATAGCCAATGCCAAACCAAGTCTTTGCCTCATCCCCATGGAATATGTTTTGCCCTTTTTCTTGGCATAGTCTCCCAGGCCGACAATATCTACCACTTCATCTATCCGATTCTTTTTTAAGTTGTAATATCTACCATATATTTCTAAGTTTTCAATGCCCGTTAAATGATTGTATATAGAAGGGCTGTCAATTAAGGTGCCTATTCTTGAAAAGATCTCCCTTCGATGTTGCTCGATGGGTAAATTGAATAGTCTGATTGACCCAGTTTTGAGCTTCACTAAACCCATGATCGTCTTCAGTAGCGTAGATTTACCGGCTCCGTTCCTTCCCAAAAAACCAAATATCGAAGATGGTTTGATGTTTAAATTCAAATCGGTTAAAACCATGTCTTGACGGCTATAGCCAACATTCAAATTATCTATTTCAATAATATTTTGCTTCATGATCCCTCATTTTAATTCTTGAATCTTGTTAATGATTGAAATCGTTTTCTTAATCAGGTATTCGTTTCCTCCATCGGTAAATTTTATGGCCATTGATACATTGTGTTTAGGGGAGTAAAGCACATAAGTATCCCACAGACCGGAATGAGCAACTATTTGACCATCATACAAATTAAACACCTGCACACCGAGCCGATAATCTTCTTGTTCATCCGATTCGTTTGATGTATTGAGTAGCTTCGTTGGTGATAGCATCAATCCAATGGTCGTATCATATTTGAATATATTTCCATTGAATAAATGGTAATAAAAAAGGGCTAGATCTCTTGTGGTAGAGATAAGGCCACCTCCACCATAGAGATCTATGGAAGCATCAAATTCGGAGTAGTCTTTTCGTTGGTAGTAACAATGGATCAGCTCAGCCTGAACTTTTACTTCTTGCATGGATTCAAGCCATGTGGCACGCATACCGATCTTTTCATAATTCACTAGGCTATCTATGGCATATCCGAGCGATTTATTCGACAGCTTTTCAATGATTTCACCTAATAGGATATAGCCTGTATCACCATAGTGATAAATTTCTCCCGGAGTTCCTTTCGGTTTCCCCCATTGTATTGCACCTTCCAGTTGCTCTGTTCTAGTCCATCTTTTTTTTGGATTTTTGACTATGATAGAAAGGTATGGACTCGGGTTTTCGTGCGTTCCTAGTACATAATCATATAAGCCACTTGTGTGGTTCAGGCATTGTCTTATGGTGATCTTGGCAGGATCGTAGCCGCCTGATTTCAATATTGCATTGTGCTGATTGGAAATATATGTTTGAATGGGATCTTCAATGGAGAGCAGGCCTTCTTCTTGTAAACGTAGTATTGCTACTGCTACAAAGGATTTAGTCACACTGGCTATCCTGAAAGGTTGATTAACGGATAAGTCCTGAAAATTTTTGAGTTCGGATACTCCTGCTGTACCAGACCAATCAATATGATCATTGGGAGCATAAACGGACATAGAAACCCCGGGAGTCCAATCAAATTTAGAGGAGACTATTTTATCTAATTCTGCTTGAAATAATTGTTTATGATCCTCAGTTTGATAGCTACATCCTACACTTAAAATGTAAACCAACAGGCAGATTACCCTTACTTTTAAAACCATATTTTTCCCTTTTACTGTAAAATACAGTTCAAAGGTAGGAGGTCACTTCACCTTCCCATTGTAAAAATTCGTCAGAAAACTAATATCGGGTCTTTTAGATAAAAGGTTATCTTGAAGGATGAGCTTGGAAGGAGTTATCCCTGTATATTTTTTGATCTCATTTATAAGGTGGCTTTGATCGTAGTAGCCAAATTTCACAACATAGTCCATCCAATCGGTATTTTGGGTTTCAATCATTTCAGCAAGCACTGATTTAAATCTTTTGAGTGTTAGCAATTGCTTTGGTGTTATCCCTGTTTCGCTCTTTAATTTCCGTTCAACGGTACTATAGGAATAGTTGGTCTGTTGCATAATGGATTGGACAGAAAAATCATCTGATAAGTCCTTTAATATGTCGGTCACAAAGCCTTCTCTTGATTTTTCAATGATATCCAATAACCAATTTTCAATCCCTTCTACTATCTCTTCATCTGTTTTGTTGATTAGGCTTTGTTGTAGTTTGTCGATACTATTTCCCAATACAAGGCTGGCTTCAACGACTGAATTTTTAATTATGGAAATGCTATTAATAGGAGTAAAAGGCATTAATGAGGCCAGTGCTCTGCTTTTAAAAGTAATCAGTACAAATCGCGGAGAAGATTTGAAATAAGAATATACATTGCCATGAATAAAACCAAATAAAACACTTTTTGGAGTCAGAAATTTCTTATTCAGGTATTGAAATTCAAGGTACCCTGAAAGAGGAATTACAATTTCTGGCGTTATTCCTGGGTAAGACACCATCGGAGCATTAGAGTTATTGCCACATAATAGCTGGTTGACAACCCAAAAACTCTCAATGTGATCTTTTAGCCTTTTACTCTTTGGTGATATTTTCAGGTTTGTATTTTTTGTTTTAGTTTTTAATAATCGGCAACTCGAATATAAGCGTAATATGAGAAAAAAGAAATAGACAATTGAATGGAAAAAGCTTGCGCTAAAACACTCTTCAATAGGCTTTGATCTTTTCAAACTCAGAAATCCTACAGTACCGATTTCATTGTATTTGAATTCGAAGATAATCGCAAGTCAATTATTATGGCGAGCCCAGGAGATACGATGGTCATTGAATTAGACAAGACTGTTGATATGGAAGCATACATCGGGGCTACTGGCAGAGAAGAGGCAAAACTTTTGTATTGGATGGAATAATGCAGACTTTCCTAAATCTCTACAAGGATCGGATAGTAAATATGTGCTGCATCATCAGGTTCGGGAAGTATAGATAAAACCATTCCTCTCGAATACAGTTTTCCTTAGAAAACAAACCAACCTATGATCTGGAAACAACCCTTCACGGCCGAAGGCCTCAACAACCTACACCCCAATACACTCGTACACCACTTGGGGATTGAATTCACCGATTCAGGAGATGATTATCTCACGGCTAAAATGCCCGTCGACCATCGTACTAAGCAGCCGATGGGCCTGCTGCATGGGGGTGCCTCGGTAGTGTTGGCAGAAACGCTAGGAAGCGTAGCCTCTATGATTTGCTTAGAAGATGTGACGACGCATGCTGCGGTAGGTCTGGAAATTAATGCCAATCACTTGAAATCAGCGCGGGAGGGCTATGTGTATGGCACCGTGAAGCCCATCCGAATTGGGCGAAGAATACACGTTTGGAATATCGAAATCCATAATGAAGCCCAGCAATTAATCTGTGTCAGCAGACTAACAATTGCAATTGTTGAGCAGCATTAGGCAATTTTCTTTCTGGAAAATCCTGTATTTTCAGCCAAAATTAACCACAACTATATGAATCGTTTTTTACTGTTATTTTTCCTTTGCCTGAGTGTTTTTGGCTACAGCCAAGTCGATTTTAATCTCACCCTAGTGGGACAAAATGGAGATTACGCCAATCAGAGATACAATGATATTTGGGGCTATGTCGCTCCCGATGGGACGGAATACGCTGTCATTGGAAGTCAGCAAGCGTCTATCGTATATAGCTTGGCAGACCCTAGCAATCCGGAGGAAGTGGCGTATGTACCTGGCGCACAGTCGGTATGGCGGGATTTCAAATCATTTGGAGAGTATATTTACTTCACTACAGATGAGGGAGAGGATGGACTGGGAATTATCAATATGACCCATGCCCCAGATAGCATTACTTTTGAGTATTGGAAACCAGAAATCACTATTGGAGGGAATACCTCCACCCTACGGCGCTGCCACAACCTTTATATTGATGAAAAAGGTATGTGCTATCTTTCGGGCTGCCGCGTCAATAGTGGTGGGGTACTACTTATAGATGTAGCGACTACCCCTGGCTCACCACAATTTGTGGCGGCTTCAGATGCACGCTACTCCCACGATAATTTTGCCCGTGGCGATACCATCTACAGTGCTGATATCAATGTGGGCTTTTTCTCTATTATTGATGCTTCCGATCCTGATAGCATATCTACGCTAGCCGTACGAAATACTTCCAGTAATTTCACCCACAATTGTTGGCTCTCTGATGATGGCAATTATCTATTTACTACAGATGAACGTCCTAATGCTTATGTAGGTGCCTATGATATTTCGAACATAACGGACATTAGTCAAACAGATCGCTATCGACCTATCGATACAGAAGGACTGGGGGTTATTCCACATAATACCCATTACGAAGATGGTTATTTAGTTACCTCTTGGTACACCGATGGGCTCATCGTACTAGATGCCTCTAGACCAAATAACTTGATTCCTGTTGCCCAATATGATACGTTTGATGGACCAAATGGGGGGTTCTCCGGCTGCTGGGGGGCTTATCCTTACTTACCTTCTGGCTTAATCTTAGCCTCTGATGTTAATTCTGGCCTGTACGTTTTTGAGCCTAGCTATCAGCGTGCTGCTTTCTTAGAAGGTACGGTAACAGATGCCACTACTGGGTTACCACTCCCGAATGCAAGAGTTGAAATTCTTGATGAAATACAAAATCGCAATGAAACGGATGCCCTAGGGTTCTATGCTACTGGCTATCATGAAGGTGGGATAGTGGAGGTAAGGTATAGTTTAGAAGGCTATAAGCGAGGCTTTGCCACTGTCACTTTGGTAAATGGAGAAGTGACTATTCAAGATATTGCCTTAGAGCCTATTGCTCCAATAGCTACTGTAAGTGGTGTGACCATAGCTGCTACTGATGGTTCGCCTATTGCATCCACACAGCTATACATCATTAATGATCTCTATACCTATGAAGGACAAGCTGATGAAAATGGTTTATTTAATGTAAATGACATCTTCCCCGATACCTATGAAGTTTATACTGGTAAATGGGGCTATTTTCAGGGTCCCGTAGAGATAGTCATTGATGGGACTAGCACCGTTGAAGTGCCTCTCACTGAAGGATATCAGGATGACTTTCATTTTGATCTCGGATGGATCGCAACTGCAGATGCATCAACTACTTCTGGATTTTGGGAACGGGCTGATCCAGTTGGAACTACTTATGCTGACTTTTTCCAATCCAATCCCTCCAATGATGTCTTGGGCGATTTAGGTATATTTTGTTATACCACTGGTAATGGTGGTGAGAATGCTGGAACAGACGATATAGATGATGGTGATGTGTTTCTGACTTCTCCTCTAATGGATTTGACCATATATACCAATCCAGTAGTGAGCTATAACCTATGGTTTTTCAATGTAGGCGGCACCCCACCACAAGATGATCGACTAAGTGTCCAAATAGATAATGGTATAGAGACTGTAGAGATTGAGCTATTAGAAGATGAAGAACGCTCTGGTTGGCGTAACCGCTCCGAAATCCAGCTTACTGATTTTATTGCCCTTACGGAAAATATGCGCATCTCCTTTATCTCCGGTGACCCACCTCCTGTAGGGCATATCGTAGAAGCAGGAGTAGATGCTTTTCTGATAGAAGAAGGTGATCCCGTAAATGTAACTGAGATAGCAACTCTAGAAAGTACTATCACTTCCTACCCCAACCCATTCACCAACACTACCACGGTGCTTTGGGAGGGACGTAGCTTGGCGCAAAATGCAGAGCTACAGGTATATGATATTCTAGGTAGATTGATGGCAACCCATCAGATCACTACTAATGAACAACTGGAGGTTGGGGCTCAGCTGGCTGCTGGCACCTACTTTTTACAGCTTCGAACAGGAAATACTGTTGAGTATGCCGGGAAGATTGTCAAGGTAGCGCCTTAGAGCATTTTACTCTAATTGTTTTAAGAGTTGCTTTACTTCTTCTGCGTAAGGGTTGATTGTGATGCTCTTTTGGAGCAATGCTTTAGCCCTTTCCTTTTCGTTGAGTTCGAGTAATAGTGCTCCAAGCGTGTAGCAGGCTTTCCAAGAGTTGGGATAGCTGGTATAATTGTATTCATACAACTCTTTAGCCGCTTGGAGGTCTTCTTCGGCATATTGCTGATATAGTCCGACATTTCTTATCAGGTCTTCTGAAGGTAAGAGCTGTGCATTATTTTCTTTAGCGTAGGATTCGTAATGGCGTTCAATCTCATAAGGGTCTTGCTCATTGGGGTTTTCCAGTTTATAATCACTGAATACGGCTTTTAAACCATAATATAAACTAGGTACAGGCACCGAGGCATGATCCTCATCTTCAAAGTAAGAAAGGCTAAACCGATCAGAAGAAAACATTTGATTTTTGAGCGTAGCATAAAATAAATCGATGCTATTGCGATGCAGACAGCAGGGGCCTTGCTGCTCTTCTATATCTAGGGAAGAAGCAGAAATAAACAGTTTTCGACGGTCTGGAAAAGCCCCAAAGTCGTACCTAGAGGCAAGTTGTGGAAAATACTGCTGATCCCACCAATAACTCGGATCAATAGCGATGAATTTATCGATAGCTCCATCGCGATCAAAGAAACCGTGGGTAGCGATGAGACCACCCCAAGAATGCCCCACCAACACCTCTAGATTTGAGAGCGAATAGTTGGAATCCATATAGGCGATCAGTTCTTCTTCAATAAACCGAAGAAATTGTTCCCCTCCCCCACTTTGCAATAAAGAGCTATCTTGTTCCCCTTGAAAATTGATGAGGGTGTGGGTAGGAGTCAAATCTCGAACGCGATTGGTATTGGGAATGGCAACTACAATCATATCAGGTATCAAAAAGCGCTTGCTCAGATATTCCACTACTCCATAGGTAGAGATAAAGTGATAGTCCCCATCTAGCACAAAGAGCAAGCTATATTTCTTGTTCTCATCGTAATTGGGAGGTATCCCAACAATAAAGGGACGATCTTCTCCTAGAATTTCTGAATAAATCGTCTTTCGCTCCCCAATCGTAATCTGGCCTTCCTGGGCCATACCACCAAGTGCAAAAAAGAAACCAACTAGTACTACAAAAAATCGCAACATCACTTAAAAATTAGGCATGAATGAATACCCCTTAGTAACAGCCAAAGGATAAGTTCCGCATTTTGGCAAGGAGATTTTGCTCTAAGACAAGGCGAAAAACGCAGACGATGCCTAGCATCGGCGAGGCTTTTCAACGCAGTATTAGAGCAAAAGAGCCAGCCATAAATCGAGAAGTTATTCTTTGACTGTTACTTAGAGCTGTATTATCACTCGATGATAAGAAATTGATGGGCCAATCTGAACTCTAATAACATAAGTTCCTGCTTCTAACAGCTCTATTTGCTGATTTTCGACATTTGGCAGTAGCTGCTGACTCAGAATAAGCTGCCCCAGCGAATTGAAAGCGCTCAGTTCTACAGGCTGTGCACTAGGATTTTTAAAAGAAACCGTAAAAAACCTGCTGGATGGATTTGGGAAAATAAGCACCCTACCTGCCTCCTCCTGCATCTCCACGGCTACTACTTCCGAATACTCAAAAGCACCATCAAAATCTAACTGTTTCAATCGATAATAATTGGTACCTGCTACAGCCGTCTGATCTTCAAAAGCATAGCTATTCAATACATTACTATTCCCTCTGCCTTCTACAAAAGCAATGGTCTCCCAATCTTTTGCATCATAAGATTTCTGAAGCTCAAAACCTGCGTTATTCGTCTCAGTAGCCGTACTCCAAGAAAGCTGTACCCCCTTTTCCACCGCTTTCCCCTCAAAGGCAACCAATTCTACTGGCAGGATAAAATTTTCTAAGAGTTCGAAAAAATCGAAGGCCATCTCTTCATTGGCAGAGTTGGCACTCACCCTAATACGCAGGTCAAGCGAATTACCGGTGCCAGGGATGAGCGCCGTGTAGGTTTGCATAGCATTCGTTAAATCTGCACCATCTCCAATATTATCCCCATTGGTATCTTCTGCCAAAGGCGTATTAAAAGTCTCCGCAGCACCACCTAATTTAGCATGAAAGGAGAGCACTGGCTGAAAGCCTCCCCCATCAATTTGATACTCCACGATCATAAAATCGGGATTGGTTGTTGCTGCCGTTACATTATCATGCTTATCGGTAGCACCTGCCCCAAAAATGCCTCTGAATGCCAAATTAGATTTACCAGCAATAGAAGGTATATTATCAAAGGTGATGAATAATTCAAAATTCTGGGAGCCTCCCACCCCATTATCATCTAAATCCTCTGCTGCCCAAAGATAGCTACCACTCAGACCAGTGTACGTCCCTAGCGTCACATCAATAAAGTCGCCTGAGCACTGATCGGTCGCCAAGCTACGCGCGAAGTAGTCATTACAACTAGCACTACTTCCAGATGGACGCACCTCTACTTCAGGGGTATACCGGCTGCCATTACCGTCTGTTTCAAAATCTTCTGACCAAAAAGTTTGTGCGTTCAGCGTGTTTGTAATACATAGTCCCAAAATGATGAATAGCCGAAGGTGATAGAATAGGGTTCGCATGATTGTGGTATTCGATGAAAAAATAGGTTCATCAAATATGCTTTGTTCTACCTACTCGAAGGTCTCAAATTAGGCGTCTCATAGTCCCATTTATTGGTCTTGGAGGCTTTTGATATACTCAGAAGGGGTACAATTTGTCATTTTCTTAAACACGCGATAGAAGGTCGACTTGGAGGGAAAGCCAGCACTATAGCCAATAGATAGGATGTTATACTGAGTATGTTGCCCCTCCTGTAAACAGCTTAGCACGTGCTGAATTCGATAATGATTGATGAGTTCATTTACATTCTTATCGAATGCTTTTTGCGTGTATTCCGATAGCTGCCGCTCCGTAATTCCATAGGCTTTACAAAGTATAGCGACATTTAAATCCGGGTTGAGAAAAATGTTTTCTCGTTCAAATAGGCGTTGTGTTTGCTCTCTGAACCAAGCCTCATTGGCACTCGAATGGTCTACTCCTCTAGGTATGCTATGATGAAAAGTACTCCCCGCATAAATCCGTTGTGGGAAATACTGCTCCAATGCTTTGATAGTCGTAAAAAAGAGCAGGCTCAATAGCGATAAATAATTGAGGTAAATCATAGACTCATGTTCTCCAATTTTCAACCTCCATATCAGCATAAATAGCAGGTGTATGCTAAGTAAGACAACCAGTACTCGTAGCAAGTTTTGTAGCCAAATCCGTACCGCCAAGCCCCAATCAGTGGCACTTATTTTCAACAATCGAAAAGAAGCATAGCCATAACACCCAATAAATAATGGCAGCAAAATATCTTCTACTGAATACAGTTGGATTAGAAATCCATTCCTCCAAATCTCCGTCTTAAACGCCACACTAGAACATCCGATAACCCCATAAATCAAGGCCTGTATGGAGGGGATAACAAAATGCCATATATCCTGCTTTTTGAAGCTAAGCCCTGGGTTTAACTTGAACTTAAAGTAAAAGTAAAGCAGTAAGGGGATACTCAATGTAAGATTAAACGGGAGTACATACAAAGCCCAGAACTGTTCGGCCAATCCTACAAGCACCACCAACTTACTGATTAGGCAGGAGGCCGCTATCACTAAAGCAGTAGCAAGGAGTCTATTCGTCACCTTTCGACCTTCACGCTTAAAAAAGAGAGCCGTCCCTATGGCCATTCCAAACAAAATGACACCCCAAGAGAGCATCGCTAGAATGAAATCAAATACTGGTATTTCAATATGCTGCATGTTCACTCATAGAAGTATTGCATGCCAAAAATAGGTAGAATACCCGCTGCTATCGCTCCAAATCGTATTTTGAGACGTCCCAAAAAGGGTGAGACGTCTATTTTTTTAAGGATTGAGAATTACATCTCCCGTCACATCCCCTGCTTTGATCCCGATGAAGTGGTTATCAGTAGTTGAGCCAGAGAAATTCGTTATCGTAGTACTAAATGGAAGGCTTTCGCCTAAAGGCTGATTCGGATTCGAAAAGCTATAGTCTGCTGGCAGAAAGCGCCATTGTGGAGTATTGGGGAATTCGCCCTCTAGCCCTAAGATGACTCTGCGCATCTGTAGTAAATCCGAGATGGATATATCACCAGAACTATCCACATCGCCAGCGATGATGGCATAAGGGCTATCCAATAATTCTACCGTAAGGATATGCTTTTGAATGGCTAACAGATCTAAGACAGAGACCCCATTAGAAGCTTGATCGGATCGCTGTATGGTGATGGAGACATCGCTTCCAGTAGCTACCCCTGTAATGGCATAGCTCCCGTCTTGCGCGCTCGTCACACTACCCGATGGGCTACTCTCATACGTAACCAAGGAGCCGGGAATGGGCGTACCATCTTCCAAGCTAAGCGTGCCCCCTATCAAGCCCTGTACTTCAGCGGGAAAAGAGAGTCCATCTAGCGTTATTACACCAGTTCCCAGGGGATCGAGCCAATCACTGAGGCGGCTTTCGGCTGTGTTATTCCCCGTCCAAGATTGGAAAAGACGACCACAAAAGGTTTGAGGAAACGTACAATCAGGCGTGCCACCATGCAGTTGAGCTACAATACGTTTTTCCATATCGAATACGGGGCAGCCCGAGGAACCGCCCTGATGAATGCCATCATCCAAAAATAGTTCGAAATGGTAGCGGCGCGGCGTAACCGTCTCGTTGTCCCAACTGATATTACCAGTAAAGATCTCCGCACCGTCATATTCAAAGGAAATTTTCTTAACATCCCCACTGGCGTGATGAATCAAAACAGCGCTATCCTGACGGGCATCTGCTCTATTCCAGCCATTAAAATAAAGATCGTAGCTAAAGGGAATAGGCTCGGTAAGCTCCAACAATAAAAAGTCACTATCGCGAAGGCCTGCCCTGCGCACAGCTCCCAACAAGGATTGAAAACCCGGCTCCTCAGCAGGATTGGCACATCCATCTCCTTCATAGCCAAAGTCAAAGCGCCACATATCGTAAAGTGGGGTGAAGCCATCTTGGCAGTGGAAAGCACCCAATGCATAGGGCGTTCCATCATTAGCGGTGTTGTTAATCATAGAGGCGGAGCAAAAGCCCATTCCCTCTTCTAGAACGACGATCACACGACTCACTCCCTTTTTTTCTGCTTGCCAATCGCTTCCTTCTGGGCAGTTGATATTGTTGTTACAATTAGCAGCTGTGCCAAAGCCGAACTCCATCGATACCTCAGCGTATACCTGATCTACTCTATTGATGTGCAAGCGCCCTTGGCCGCGTACCGCTCGTGGTTCGTAGTATTCTATGATTGCTTGTTTGCCAGCGGAGATGCCCGTCCAAAATTGCTGTGAGGGCCGATTATTTTGTTGGGTGTAAGCCCCAAAGACTTGCTTGCGATCTGGCGTAAAGTGAAACAGCTGTGCTCCTGCTGGCAGCTCGAATTGATCAAAAAAGATAGCCAAACCAGCCGCTCCTGAAGCCTCCAGAGCAAGCTGCCATACCCGACCGCCATTCGGTAGTTCAAACCACTGCCCAGCATTTTGCAGCCCAAAATCTACCGCTATCGGCGCAGCAAAGCGATCAATCTGTCGCGACTCATCCTCTTTGATTAGTTTCGGAATGTCTAAGGCAGGAATGGCTTCAAACGTCCATTCAGCAGTGGAAGCTACTTTAGTAAAGGATTGAGAGAAACTAATGGGAGTACCACCAGAAGAAACTTGTGCGTTACACCACAAAATAGGGGCTACCACCAGAAGCAGCCCTAGTATTGTTTTTACGTTCATAGGGATCTCAATTTTCAGTCAATGAGACAAAAATACTAAATAAAACCCTAGAATCCCATTGCCTTGATCCCTTGCTCAAATACCAAGTCTACAGGAATACCCGACGTGTTTAGCCCGTTCAAGTCGGCTTGTAATTGCGCTCCAATCTTCCCTTTTTCAGCCATCAGCTGAGCTACGCTCGTATAGTCTCCTTCACCTTGCAGCTTGATTATCAGCTGAGTAAGCTCTTCTGCTGCCGCTTCGAGCTTTTCAAAATTAACTCGATAGATACCCTCCTCGTTGCGTTCAAATGCACCGCGTTCTTTAAAGAAATTAAAGCGAATCATATTAGCTATGCCGTGCGCTGAAGAAGCACCAAAACGCACAGAACGGAAAATACCCGTCATAAACGTTACATAGTAATCCTTCAAATCACCTTCAATTTCGCCCTGCTTATGCAATTGGCGAATCATATACAAGCCCAAAATATCCGCCTTTCCTTCTTCTAAGGCAGCGGCATACTCCTGAAGTGCCTTGCGCACCGTTCCTTTGCCATTAATCGTATTTTTGATCCCCAATCCATGTGCTACTTCATGAAACATCGTATTACCAAAAAACGCATCAAAGGTGACATGCTTACGCTGATCTTCAGCAATTAATTGCTCGGCAATAGGCAGCATTATTTTCTCAAATTTTGCCCGCATCGCATTCTTGAGCTGTAGCCGACGGGTGCCCTTTTTGAGCTGCGCCTCTTCATCGTTGGGTAGGTTAATCGCAATCGCCTTACTCCCTGCATTACAGTTACCTGCATAATAGATGACGTCATAGGCATTGAGTTCTGCATCCGTGCCTGGCTCTTCTTGCTTGTATTGATCTTCCACCGGCAAATTGCGTTGCAATTCAGGCAAAAACGCTGCATAGCGCGCCAAGCGAGCACTCCACTCCATATCCTTGATGAGGACATAGGCCTCATGGGCGGCTTTGTAGCCAAATAGCTGGTCCTCATAGGTTTCAATAGGCCCAATGACCACCTCCAGCTTATTATCCTTCATATCTATCCAGGCCATATCACTGGCTTGGTATTCATCTGTCAGCACCGCTTCTGCGCGAAGATTGAGGTAGTTAGCCAACGCAGCATTATCCGTCAGCTTGGCTGCTGATCTCAAATAACTCGATATAAACTGCATCGGCAATTTAAATTGCGCTCGGTAGGGCACAGCAATCAATTGGCCCATAGAATCCCTACGGATAAAAGTGTATAGGCTCTCCTTATCTGGCAGGTCTGCTGCTTCGAATTCCTCCTTGGTCATGTCAGTTGGGTAAAAATTAGCCCCTAGCGGCTTCGCCCCTACCCCTTCTATAAAGGGCGCATTATCTTCCAAGCGATCCCATGGCCCGTAGTTAATCTGGGCATACTGCTTCGTTGCCGGATCAAGAATACCTTCTAAAAAAGCGTCTTTATTGCCATACGCCTCATACCAAAAGCACTTATCAATTACATTAGCTGCTGTAATGAGCAAGCGAACGATCTGCCGCTCTTTGGGGGTCAAGTCATTGATCGCATTAGTCGTTAACCTAAAGCTAGCATACTTTGCTAGTTTCGCCTGCATCGCCTCTGCCTTGGCCACTTGCGCCTCTGCCACAGCTTCTTCCTCTGATGCTCCACATCCCACTAAAAAAAGCGATAAAATGATACTACATACCAAGGCTAGTCGCTTCATCTGCTCCCTATTTATATTTCTCAAACCAATTCAAAATGTAACCCACCTTCGCCATCAAATTGCTGGGCTTCCGCGCAATACCATGCCCCGATTCTTGGATGCGCACCAAAGCCGTTTCTACCTTATTGAGCTGCAAAGCGGTATAATACTGCTCCGTTTCTGACATGGGGGTACGATAATCTTGCTCCCCCGTAAGCAACATAGTGGGCGTTTTCACATTTCCAACCAGCGAAATAGGCGAGCGCTTCATATAGTGCTCCGTATGCTCCCACGGGAAGCCCGGAAACCAATATTTGTAGTAGGTCGCTGGATTATCAGCATGTAGCACAAAGCTATACCAGTTAATCACGGGCTTGGCCACTACGGCAGCTCTAAAACGATCCGTTTTGCCCACAATCCAAGCTGTGAGCACACCACCACCGCTTCCCCCAGTCACATAGAGCTGATCTTCATCAATGTAGCCTTCGCTGATAGTGGCATCGACCAAGGATATAAGGTCATCGTAGTCTTGCCCTGGATAATTGTGATGAATCAAATTGCCAAACTCCTCCCCATAGCTAGTGCTACCCCTGGGATTAGTGTACAACACGACATAACCAGCCGCAGCATACAATTGTACCTCAGCCGAAAAGCGGTCGCCATAATTGGCAAATGGGCCTCCGTGAATTTCCAGCAAAAGTGGATATTTTTTGCTCGGATCAAAATCGGGAGGCGTACAAATCCAACCCTGTACTCGGCGTCCATCAAAGGTAGATTCCGTCCATATTTCCTTTACAGCTCCCAGCTTTTTGTAGCTAAATAGGTCTTCGTTGACGTTCGTCAAACGCTTTACTTTTCCCTGCTTATCAATTACCGCCAAGTCAGCGGGGTGATCTGGGGTGGAATGGGTAAAGGCTATTTTGCCGGAAGGCCCCAAATGAAAAGTGCCGCCGGAGTAGGGACGTCCCAAAGACAGACCCCCCACATTATCAGCCAGCTTTGTCACCTTACCATCCAGATCGATCGTGGCCAACTTGGTGTTGCCTTGGTCATCGTACTGAATATATAGCTGCTTACTGTTGGCTGACCAAAACATACGATCCACATCTCGATCAAGCGCTTTGGAAAGCTCGCGTGCTTTGGAGCCATCCCGATTCATTACATACAGCTCATCGACCTGGTAACCTTGGATACGATCGTCATAGCCCGTGTACGCGATCAATTTGCCATCAGGCGAAATGGCAGGGTCACTATCCGGGCCAAATCGCTTCGTGAGTTGGGTGATACTCCCATCAGCTACGCTAATTTCGTACACTTCTGAGTTTCTAGTCTCGTACTCGTGGTTTTCATTTCGGTTGGCCGAAAATAAGATGGAGCGACCATCGGGTGCCCAACAAAAGTTGCCCCCATGATTGAAGTCTCCCGTAGTGAGCTGCCGCGCATAGCCCCCCTCTGCTGACATTAGAAAGATATGCCGGTATTGCGATTTGAGAAAACCCGCACCATCCGATTTGAATTTCATCTTCTCGATAAATACGGGTGGTGGCACCCACTTTGCACCTCTCGGTTTTGAAGGCAAGGAACCCAACTTCGGCGAAGGTGCCCCAACAGTCATCGTAAAAGCAATCCAGCGGCCATCGGGCGACCATTTCGGACTAGATGGCCCTTTCACGAAATTGCTCACCTTGGCTTCCGCCCCTGTATCCATCCAGCGCAGATAGAACTGGCTATCTCCCGCTCTATTGGAGATATACAATAGCCGCTCTCCATCCGGCGACCAGCGCGGAGATCGGTCATTAAAATTTCCTGTCGTTAGAGGCCGATTATTGGTACCATCAAAATTGATGAGCCATAGGTTAGAGCGATTGCCATCCGTCATCACATCCTTAAAGTTACGAACGTAAACGATCTGCTTACCATCCGGCGAAATCTGCGGATCGGATACATATTCGAGTTCGAATACATCCATGAGCTCCATCACAGGCGTTGCAGGAGCTTGCGCCATTGCGGAAAATGAAAGCATAAAGCCTGCCAAAAACAAGACAGCTCGTTGTACTCTCAAACTATAGTTAACCACCATATCTATCATATATCTATTTGATTTTCACTAAAACTCTACGATCTTCTCTATTAGCTCCTTCCCACGGCGCACCACGACAATCGTTCGATCACCTTTTTTGAACTTGCTCAGTGCTTCCATATACCCGTAAATGTCTTTGACATCAAAATCACCCATTTTGGTAATAATATCACCATCTTCCATACCAGCTACAGCCGCAGGGCGATCATCCAAAACAGCATCAATTCGTAGCCCGCCAGCATCGCTAGAGTAATCCGGCATGATACCAAGTGTCACTTTGTATTTTGCTGCTCTTCTGCTCCCTGTCTCTTCCTTCGTCTTGGAAAATGCTATTTTGCCATCATCATCGAGCCGCTCCATCAGCTCTAGCATAAAGTCACTCACCAATTGCATACCTGCAAAGTTGATAAACCGAGCATCATCTTCTGGTGTATGGTAATCTTTGTTCTGCCCTGTAAAAAAGTGAAGGACTGGAATGTCTTTTTTATAAAAAGATGTATGGTCAGAAGGGCCAACACCCGAATCGGTCGTAGTCACTTTGATTCCCCCAGATTTTATGGCGTTCAGCTCTTGCTTCCATACCGGCGAAGTCCCGGCCCCATTTACAACCAGTTGTTTGTCCTCACTCATACGACCTACCATATCCATATTGAACATGTAATTCACTGATCCTAAATCAATTGTTGGCTCATCGACAAAGTGCTTAGAGCCAAATAACCCAAACTCTTCTCCTGAAAAAGCAATAAACAAATAGTTATTATTCTTGAGCGTGCTCCCCTTCAACTGCTCTGCTAGGTACAGTAGAGCCGTCACCCCACTCGCATTATCATCTGCGCCATTGTGAATGGCCGGTCCACCTGAATGGCGCGACCCAAAATTGCCCATCCCTACATGATCGTAATGCGCTCCAATCACCACGGTCGTAGCCGCTCCATTATCGATAAATCCAACTACATTTTTTCCATTAACTGACATCTTTTTCCCAGCGTGAGGATTAGGCTGGTACGTAAACGAAAATGGCTGTACCCAACTGCCATCCACCCCTTTTGGCGAAAGCCCAATTTGCTCAAAGCGACGAATGATATAAGCTGCCGCCTTAGCCTCCCCAGCCTTCCCCGTCTCACGCCCCTCCAAATAATCGGACGCCAGATAGACCATATCCATCTCCATCTGCGGATCAACCATTCCTCCTTGCTGCGCCACCACTGCCAGCGAGCAAAAACTCAGTATAAATCCTAGTATATTCTTTTTCATTTTTCGATTTTTAGAATGATTAAATAATCTAACATTTACTAAACTACAAGAAACCAAGTCTGTTCAAGCTCCAGCCATAGTCAAGCACTTACCCCTCAACTCCCCAAACCCCTAAATCCCAAAACTCCTCAACTCCCAAACCCCTAAACTCCAAAACCCCTCAACTCACCCCCCATCCTCCTTTCCTCCGTCCTCCTTTCCCCCACCCCCCTCACCTCCCCCCTTCCTCCTTCACCAACGCCCACGCCACCGCCGAAATCCCCAACGTCACCATACACAACAAAAAGACCAGACTCTTATCCGCCTCCTGCCCAATCCACTCGCCGACGCCCAAGCTCGCCACCAATTGCGGCAACACGACTGATAGGTTGAACAAGCCCATATACAATCCCATTTGTGCCTGATCTACTTTTTGCGACATGATGGCGAACGGCAAGCTCACCGTGGCAGCCCAGCCGATGCCTAAAATAGCCATCAAGAAGTAGATAATAGTAGGGCTGGTGCCCAATAACCAGAGGCCACCATAGCCCACCGCCATAATCGCGATGCAAAGCATATGCGTACGTACCCGACCAATCTTGCGCGTGATGGGCTCTAAAACGAAAGCAGGTAGAACCGCTGCAACACCATTTAGGATGAGGAAGGAAATATCAATTACCTGCCCGACGCCCTCTTGAGAAGAATCAGGGAAACGAAACTGCAAGTAGGAAAACATATAAATAAACATGGCTTGTACCCCAATCCAAGTGAAACTATGTGCCGCCAGTACTTTCTGAAATCCAATTTGGCTAGCTTCCTCTTTTGACTTTCCAGTCTCCGATTGGAACAAGGTTTGGGCAACAAAAAATATCGTTAGAATAGCACAGGCAATTTCCATGTAACTATTGTGCACTTCAATCTCCATGACCCGCACTGGCACGCGATAGATAGCATAGAGCAAAAAGCCCCACAGCGGGCGGATGGCCATAAAACCTTCTTTAAATCCCGACTTACTCCCTTCGGTCTGTTCAAAATCACGAGGTTCTTCGATAAAAAAGGGCGGAATCACCGTGAAAGCTAGTACCAAGACAGCCCCAAAGTAGATGAGAAACGTTTTGCCGGAAACGGCCCCAATCACATAGGCCAGCATCCCAAAAGTACCGGATATGGTTTGCATCCAGGTGTAGCCTTTGGTACGCTTTTCGCCTTCGGGCGTTACATCGGCAATGATAGAGCGCGTGGGGTTGAAGCCTACATTTACCGAAAGGTCGAGCGCTAAAGCAACTGCTATGGCTACCCCCAGTATGCCTTCTATCCCAATGGCCGAAGAGACAATTTCAAGGTTTGGCAGAGCTAATAAACTCAGAGCGGCCAAAATACCTCCGACAATGATAAACGGCCTGCGTCGCCCCCCGCCAAACCACACATTATCACTCCACACCCCAAAAAAGACCTGCCCAAAGATACCCGCAATAGGCCCTGCGGCCCAGACTAAGCCGATGTCCTCAATTTCTAAGCCGTATTTAGTTCCCAATATCCAGCTCAAGGCTGAAATTTGTACCGAAAGGGCAAAGCCCATGGCTGTTGCCGGAAGGCTCAATAATGCATAGAAAAGATTAGTAATTCGTTTCTGAATAGCTAACATAAGTGTCGTTTAAAAAGGTGGTTATTTTTTAAAAAGTACAAGCGCAGAAGAGGCATTCACCGTCAATTGATCAGCATCTATCGTTCCAAGGCCTGCTTCGTCAATTTGCTGTCCATCTACAGCAATCGTCCAAGGACCAGCGGGGATAGCCACCGCCTGATCGGTCGTATTGCCATTAAGGAGCACCAAAATGTCAGACCAACTGTCACCATTGGCATTTCCCGAAAGGGTATAGGCCACTAGATTATCGTTGCTCGTAGGCAAAAATTGGAGGTGCTGCTGCACCAGTTCGGTAGTAGGTAAGCGGAATGCGGGGTGATTTTTGCGCAAAGCAATTAAGCCCTTGAAGTAGTTGAAAAGGGGTTGGTGTTTCGTCTTCCAATTCCAATCGATTTGATTGATGCTATCGGGTGATTCGAAGGAGTTTTCTACGCCATTTTTAGTGCGTGCCAGTTCCACGCCTGCGTGCAGAAAGGCGACGCCTTGTGAGGTAAGCACAATCGTACCTGCCAAGCGGTGCATGGCTAAACGCTCGGCCTCGCTCGCTTCTGGACAGGATATTTGCAGTCGATCATAGAGGGTATGGTTATCGTGGCAGCTCGTGTAGGTGATCGTTTGAGTGGGGTGCTTTGCCCAGGGGGCGTTGGAATAATTTATCGAGTCGTAATTGACCTGGGGGTGCTGTGTAGAAGCGACTATGCCAAACTTGATGCTTTCTTGTAGTCCTGGCTGGCCACTAGCAAAACCCTTGGCATCGTGAGTAAATACATGCCCCTTGATAGCATCGCGAATGTCATCGCTGAAGGCCGCCACACCATCCAACTGTTGTGTCTTTGCTTTGATCGCACGATTGGCCTCCGGCAGTGGGCTATCGCCAGCCAACCAGCCCTCACCGTACACAAAAATAGTAGAATCCACTTTGCGTAAAGCAGCTGCCACCGCATTCATCGTTTCGATATCATGGATGCCCATAAGGTCAAAGCGGAAGCCATCCAAGTGGTACTCTGTTGCCCAATACACTACTGATTCCATAATAAATTTGCGCATCATGGCCCGCTCAGAAGCCGTTTCGTTGCCACAAGCAGAAGCGTTAGAGAAACCGCCCATTGCATCTTGCCGGTAGTAATAGCCGGGAACGAGTTGGTTAAAATTAGATGTTTCGGTAGCGCCGGTATGGTTGTACACCACATCGAGGATAACGCGCATGCCATTGTCATGGAACGTCTGCACCATCTGCTTGAACTCGCGGATACGGACGGCTCCATCTGCTGGATCGGTAGCGTAGCTCCCTTCAGGCACGTTATAGTTTTCGGGATCGTAGCCCCAATTAAATTTGTTTTCTTCCAGCTTGGTCTCATCGATAGAGCGATAATCGAAGGAAGGCAGCAAGTGGATGTGGGTCACGCCCAATTCTTTGAAGTGATCCAAGCCCGTAGCTTCGCCATTAGGGTTTTGGGTACCGCTTTCGGTCAAGCCTAAAAATTTTCCTTTGTTCTGAATGCCGGAGCTGGGGTGGGTCGAAATATCGCGTACATGTAGCTCATAGATGATAATATCGGTCGCTTGCGCTAAAGGGGGGCGCTGGTCGTTTTCCCAGCCTTCGGGATTGGTCGTCGCCAAATCTACTACCATCGCACGTTTGCCGTTGGTACCCACCGCTTTCGCGTAAGGATCGGGTACTTCGGCTAGCCAAGTGTCTTTGATGCGCACTTGAAACGTATAGTACAACCCCTGCAAGGACTTTCGTGTGGTGTATGACCAAATGCCTTGATCTTCCGCTTTTAGCACATGAATTTGGGTAGGCTCTCCGCCAAGTGCTTCCTCATAGAACTGGATACGCACCAAATCCGCAGAGGGTGCCCAAATCTTGAAATTGGTATACTTTCCTTCGAAAGTGAGACCCAGGTCGGTCCCTTCATATACAGGATAGTCATCAAAGGAAAGCAGTTGATTAGAAGCATCCTCGTTATTGGTGCAAGCAGTTGTCATCATCGCTACAGCTAGTAAAAGGTGTAAAAATTGTTTGTTTATACGCATTGGATCGTTGGTTAGGTTTCTCTTGGGCTAATATAGCCAAAGAAAACCAACGGAAAAAAAGCGTAGCGATAATGTATGAACCTATGCTGCCATTGCTGCTTGCCCAAGCACGTCCCTCACCACTCCCCAAATACCAAAAGTCATATCCAACGGCAAGTGCATATCATCGATGTTAGCATTCGCAGCTTTTAGGACAACTCCTTTGCTAGAGTAAAAAATACGCCGCAGCACAAACATCCCCTCTACAAAAGCAATGACTAGCCTCCCCTGCTCCGGCTTCGCCGAGCAGTCCACTACTAGAATGGAACCTACACCGATCCCTTCTCCCACCATACTATCATCCGTATGCTGTACAAAGTAAGTATCGGCAGGATTATTGATTTGTGCCAAGCTCAAATCTAAGCGTAAGAAATGGAAGGTATCGCCTAGTATCGGAAAATCTGGCGTCTTAGGCAGCGTAGCCACATGCGGATTCATGTCGCAAAGGGAAACTACAGGCACGGTTTGGCATCGTTCGAAAGTGAGCATAGCACTACTTTTTTGGAAGTGAATGAAATGTGTGATACCTGCTGTTGTTGAATTCAAAACAAATATAATATTTTTATTTAAATAAAACACAAAATGTTTTTATCGATAGCATAATTAGTGTCCCAAACAAAAAATTATGTTCCCCAAGAAAATTAGGCTAATTTCACCCATCATCTTATGAACACAACAATTATGAAGAACTTAACGAGAATTATCCTCGTTCTTGTTCTTGTCATCCCAAGAACGATTTTATTACAGGCGCAAGAACCTGTGACTTTTTTTATCGACACGGTGCGAGCCGAAATTAATGAGCCGATTGAAGTGCCGGTTTTTATTGAAGATTTTGAAGACGTTAGCGGCTTTCAATTTACTTTGCAATGGGATACCGCTCGGCTCACCTTTGATTCCATTGCTGATCTGAATATCCCGAATCTCAATCTATCGAATCTAAGTACGACTCAAGCAGATACCGGCATTCTGACGGTAGCTTGGTTTTCGAGTGGCCTCAATAATATTAGCTTACCAGACAGCACCCTGGCCTTTAATCTCTACTACCGGCCTTTTTCAAGCTGTGATAGTACCGCGCAAGTGCGATTTACGGATAGCCCTACGGATCAGCTGGTCGTTAGAATTATCAATGGGACGCCCACAGAGATTCCATCTGCTTATATTGATGGAGCAATCATTAGTACTTGCCCTATTTTGGAAGCAGCGGGATTAGCCAATAATCAGGCCGACGGAGCGTCGGGCTGTGCGCCTTTTGAGGTAAATTTTGTGGACGATTCCAACTATGAGAGCGATATAGTAAACTGGCAATGGCTATCCGGAGATGGGCAAAGCAATACCGATACCAATACGGTTTTCACCTATTCGCAAGCTGGCACCTATACCGCTATGCTGATCCTAACCGACCCTTTCAGGTCGGACACAGCCGATTTCATCATTGATGTGATCGCCCAACCAGATATTAGTATCGAAGTACAGCAAGACCAGTGCAATCCCCAGGCGGTCATTTTTAGTGCTACTAATAATGGTGCTGCGGCTATTAGTAGCTGGCGGTGGGACTTTGGTGATATGACAGGTTCCAACCTGCAAAATCCGCTCAAGCTCTTCCCCAACCTGAATACTACGTACGATATTACCTTGGAGGTAGAAGATGAAAATGGATGTACCAATACCTTTACTACGACTGTCTTTGTACCCGACTTTAGCCCGATTAGTTTATCGGTGCTTTTGCAGGAAAGTCCGGGCTGTGGTAGTGCAACGGGGCGCGTGGCGCTAGCGCCTTCCGGTGGTACGCCTCCTTACACCTATGGCTGGTCGCACGACTCGGAATTGATGGATAGCATCGCCACCAACTTGGTGGCTGGCGACTACGATATTACCTTAACAGATGCGCAAGATTGCACGGTAGAGTTTACCTATACCTTAGAGCCCGTAGATATTTTCCCAACGGTTAACTTAGGTGCCGACATTGGCTTATGCCAAGGGCAGAGTGCTATGCTCAATGCAGGGAGCGAAGGCACCGACTATGCTTGGAGTCTCGATGGTACTACCTTGCCTGATGCGCTTGGTGCTACCCTAGAAGTGACCGATCCTGGCACTTACGTGGCCATTGTCACCAACAACTCTAACTGTAGCACCGCAGATACGGTGGTAGTTAGTGCCCTGGCGACGCCTATTTTGGCTTTAGCCAATGACACTACCCTTTGTACGAACGAGTTTCTTACCCTAGATGCCCAAAACCCTGGCGCTAGTTTTAGCTGGGCCCTAAACGGCAACCCCATAGCTGATGCCACGGAGGCTACGCTCACCACCACCCTAGCGGGAACGTATACGGTAGAGGTAACCAATACCGACAACTGCACCGCGCAAGATACCTTCAACTTGCAGCTCGATACCGCCCCCATCCCAGATCTTGGAATGGATCAGACCATTTGCGAAAGCACCACTACTAGCTTGAATGCCAATGCTAGTGGTACGTTTGAGTGGTTTCTCAATGGCGATCTCATCGATGGAGCCACGGAGGCTGATCTGGAAGTAACGGCTGCTGGAACCTATGTGGTACAAATCAGCAATACAAATAATTGTACGGGCACGGATACCTTAGAACTCACCGTCAATGCCCTGCCCGCCATTGATTTGGGGGACGATCAGACCATTTGCGCAAGCGATAGTGTTACACTGGATGCTGGCGATAATGGCGCTGTTTTTAACTGGACGCTAGATGGCATTATCTTGGTAGGGGAAACCATGCGCTTGCTACAGGCCAATCAAGCGGGAACGTATGGGGTGCTAGTGACGGATGCCAACAATTGTGTGAATAGTGATACTGTCTCGCTTAATGTGATTCCATTGCCTACTGTAGAGCTAGGGGCGGATCAGGCTATTTGTATGGGAGAAAGCACTATGCTGGTGGGTACTTCGGATGGACTTAGTTTCCAGTGGTTACTAGATGGCAGTCCTCTTGCAGGGGCTACTGACCCCATTCTTGAGGCGAGTGAGGCGGGTAGCTATACCTTACAAGCCACTTCGGCTGATGGTTGTAGTAATACGGATTCGCTTAGCTTAACAGTCAATCCGCTACCTGTGGTGGAGCTAGGGGCCGATACTTCTTTCTGTGGGCCATTCGAGCTACTCCTTAATGCAGGTAATGAGGGGGCGACCTTCCAGTGGTTCTTGGATGGCGATTTACTCGACGATGAAACAGCCGCTATCTTATTAGCGGATGCAGCTGGCAGCTATCAGGTGGAGGTGACCGATACCAATAATTGTAGTGCAAGCGATAGCATTATGCTTAGGGAAGAGGGGGAAATAATGATTGCGCTGGGGGCAGATACGCTGATTTGTGCTGGTGAATTCGTACCCCTACAAGCGGGTGTAGCTACGGATGATATTCAATGGTTTTTAGACGGCACTCCTATCCCTGGTGCTACGGCGCCTGGCCTTAATGCGAATCAGGCGGGTACTTATAGCGTAGCGCTTTTGCGCGGGGCCAATTGTGTGGGTGCAGATACAATTGTGGTAGAGGTGAGCGCACTGCCAGCGGTGGAGCTGGGGACTGATCAGCAGTTCTGTGCGGGGGGGTCACTTACGTTAAATGCCAATGCTACGGCTGATACGTTTAGCTGGTTGCTAAATGGCGAACCTCTTGCGGATGCTAGCGATGCAACGCTGGACACTAGCAGCCCTGGCCAATACGAGGTAGTGGCCACTAATCTGCCAAATTGTACGGCTACTGACCTTATTGTAGTGACTGAAGTTCCCAATCCTGTCGTTGACCTTGGCCCTGATACTACTCGATGTACCAATACTACTTTGGTGCTAGATGCGGGAAATGCTGGAGCGAGCTTTAACTGGATCGTAGATGGGGAGCTAGTGGACGAGGCAACTATGGCTTCTTTCTCGCCTGCAATGAGCGGGGAGCATATCGTAGTGGTAACCGATGAAAATAATTGTACTAGTTCAGATACAACCAATGTGACCATTTTTCCTGCTCCAAGTTTTGCCTTGCCGGCTGATACCATTATCTGCTTGGAAGACAGCTTAGTGTTGATGGTGACAGTGAGTGATGCCGATTCATTCCATTGGTCATTAGATGGTGTGGAATTGATAGGGGCAACGAGCGCTATGCTGCCGATCAACGAAGCGGGCACTTACGCACTGGAAGCCTCGAATAGCTCTGGCTGTAGTGCTAGCAGCGCATTCACGGCCACCCTTGGCGATCGTCCGCCTTTGGATTTGGGTATGGATGCTTCTTTTTGTGCGAATACCAGCTTTTTGGTGCAAACCAATATAAGCGATGCAACGATTGAGTGGACGCTGGATGGCGCGCCATTTTCACCTCCCTCACCGGAGGCATTTGAAGCTACTTCTCCTGGGGTGTATGTTGCTTCTGCAAATGCGGGGGCGTGTACGGCTGTGGATACGCTAGTGCTTAGTGCGCTGCCGCTGCCTACCGTTGAGCTGGGGGAAGATACGGTACTTTGTGCAGGCGATGCCCTGCTCCTTATGGCGATGAGTGATGCCCCACAACTGGTTTGGACGATCGATGGGGAGGTAGTGCAGGAAGGAGCGGCTAATCTTTTTCAAACCGACCAAAGCGGCACCTATGTGGTAAGTGCTACTAATGCACAAGGCTGTAGTTTTGCCGATACCTTACTTATTGCGGAAGGGATACTTCCCGACCCTACGCTGGGTGCTAACCTGGGCATTTGTACCAACGACACCCTAGTGCTCAACGCCGGCCCAGGCGCTACCTTTGAATGGTTTTTTAATGAAATACTGATTGATACAGCACAAAGTGCCAGCTTAAGCATCACAACGCCTGGCGACTATCGAGTGATGGTCACTAGTGTAGATAATTGTATGGGAGAAGGAGCTGCTAGCGTTGCTGCCTTCGCGCCTCCACCGCTCAATTTGGGGGTAGATACAAGTATCTGTGTGGGTACGAGTTTGCCTGTTGTGCTGGCTTGTACCGAATGTACTGCGGAGTGGCAAGATGGCAGCAATCAGCTTGCCAGAAGTCTAGGCGAAGCAGATACCTATTCAGTGGAAATAACCAGTCCCCAAGGCTGTACTGCTGCCGATACCCTCGTGCTCGGCCTATTGGAACGGCCTGTGGTAGAATTAGGCGACAGCCTCGAACTATGCCCCAATGAGCAGCTCACTATAGAGGCGGGCACCTTTGCTAGCTACCAGTGGTCTACCGGAGCAAGCACCAGTGCGATCGATTTTGAGGCCCCGGCCTCTACTAGTCCTCAAGACCTCATCCTTTGGGTAGAAGTGAGCAATGAAGACGATTGCACAGATCGCGATTCTATTCAGCTTACTATTTTGCCTGTTGTATCGGCCGCTATTGAAACCAGTACCAATACCGCTTGTGAGGGCGACACCATCCAACTCATAGCTAGTGGCGGTACCTTGTATGAATGGATGGTGCCAGATAGCATCATTAGCGAAAGCGATATTGCCGACCCGCTAGGTTTCCCTACCGAAACTACCACTTTCCAAGTACTAGTGAGTAACGACTGCCCTAGCAACGTGGACTCTGCCTTTGTAACCATCAAGATCGATCCTGCACCGGCGGCTACAGCAGGGCCAGATACCTGCATTTTATTGGGCCAAGACTATGAATTTAGCGCCAGTGGCGGGATTAGCTATGCCTGGGAAGAAAATCTTGACTTTCCGCTGAGTGACCTTGGCATTGCCAACCCGATGGCTTCGCCAAGGGTGACGACTACTTACATTGTAGAAATTACTGGCGAAAATGGCTGTAGCCTAATCGATTCGGTACAAGTACTAATCGCTGATAATCCCAATAATTTCGTGGAGACCGTCAATATCATTACGCCCAATGGAGATGGGCAAAATGACTTTCTGGAATTCGATGGCTTAGGCAAATATCAAGAAAACGAATTGATCGTGTTTAACCGCTGGGGTAATATCGTCTACCAGCAGAAAACCTACGAAAACGATTGGGAGGGCACCAACAACAACGGCCAAGAGCTGCCAGCAGGGGTCTACTTCTATGTCCTGCGTATACAACCCGGAAATGCCGAAATCAAAAGTACATTAACTATTGTCCGAGAATAAACATAAGACCATGAAACCATTGTACCTACTCACTATCGCGCTATTATTCTTGGGCATTTCGCTAAGCGCCCAGCAACTCCCCTACTCTAGCGCCTTTTATGATAATGGCTTTGCCTGGAATCCTGGGATGACCGCCCACTGGAACTACCTGGAAGTAGGCGCCAACTATCGCCAGCAATGGTTTGGCTTTGAGGGGGCGCCACGTACTGCCCTGGCACGCTTCCAATTTCCATTTGTCAACCTCAATATGGCTGCCGGTGCTGTGCTGATGCACGATGTGACGGGCCCACTCACCCACACAAGTGCGATGCTTACCTATGCCTATCGCCTCCGTGTGGGCGATGATGCACAACTATCGCTTGGTATATCTGGCACGATGGGGCAATTCCGAATCGACCCTACCAATGTGAAGGCCAAAGATCCAGGTGATCAATTGATTTTGAATGGAGAGGATACTGATTTTCAGTTTAATGCAGGGGTGGGTTTATTTTTTACTTCCACTGCGGACTACCGAGATGATTACTCGCACTTTTATGCGGGAATTGCTGCGCAGCAGCTTTTACCTAACGAATTGAAGTTTGATGGAGCTAGCGATTTGGCCAATTTCCAGCGTGAACTGCATGGCAATGCAGTCATTGGCTATCGCAATATATCCGACTACTCGGATTTGATTGTTGACCCATCGGTATGGGTGAATTTTGTGGGGGATGTTTTTTTGGTCACTGCCAATCTGAAATTTGAATTGCAGCGCGTTTTCTGGTTAGGGGCTGTTGCGGCGAGCGATGGCACGATGGGTGTGCAGGGCGGATTTATTAAAGAGCTAGGTGATGGCTTGTTGCGCATTGGCATGATGGGAAATTTTAACCTCAATAGCGACTTGGGGAGCGATCAGGGCTTTGGGTATGAGTTTTTAGTGGGTTATCAGTTCGAAGTTGATTATTAGAGCATGTTTTCTAAAACATTGTCGGCCAATATAAGTTATCCTAAAACACAAATTGCTTTTTGCAAAAAAAAATTGATTTCCCACTAGATAGATCGTTATATTTGTAAGTAGGCAAGATGTACCATTTCCAAGCTGTATGATGTTCCAATTCCAATGAAAAATTTCTTCCTCAACAGGCAACTAAAACGAATCGAACGAGATGCTAATGATCATTTGATGTTATTGTTAGAAGTCTCTCCTGAATATTATACGACTAAAGAGTTGGTGCGCCTGTTGCGAGAGTTGCAGTTGAAGAAAAGCTTGGTCTATGAGTTAAAGCGCCGCCTTCTGGTTATCGGAGCCAGTATCTCGGTGTGGATTGCTGCTGCCTTTTTATCGCAGACCTTTAGCCTGCTCTTTGTCAGCTACTTTTTCTTAGCGCTGATTCCTTTTGCACTCCTCGGTTTTATAGGAGGCTCCATCTATGTTTCTGTGAAGTACAAGTTCTTTAATCATGCTCCGGTGATCGAGAAAATTATCAAACAAGAATTAGATCGCCGACGCAAAGAATCTTCTATATTTTAGCGAAAGCTAAACCCTACCATACTATCTTTAGATATGAGTCATTTTACTGCAACGACAGGGCGTAGCTATCCCCTGGGCGCTACCTTGGAAAAGGGCGGTGTCAACTTTTCCCTTTTTAGCAAAAATGCCACTGGGGTGGAATTACTCCTGTTTGATGCTAAAGATCATCGGCAGCCTATCCAAACCTTCCAGCTAGACCCTGCTACCAACCGAACGTTTCACTACTGGCACATTCATATAAAAGGCGCCAAAGCAGGCCAAGTGTACGCCTACCGAGTCGACGGCCCAGCGAACCTTTCCACCGGCCACCGCTTCAATGCTGAAAAAGTATTGATTGATCCCTACGGAAAAGGAGTAGTAGAAGACACCTATGTGCGCGAGAAGGCCATTGGCCCCGGCGATAATTGTGCTTATGCCATGAAAAGTGTGGTGGTAGATACCTCGCAATACGATTGGGAAGGCGATCAGCCGCTCAATCACCCTGCTTCTAAAACGGTGATCTATGAGATGCACGTGGGTGGCTTTACCAAAAGTGCTACTTCGGGCCTGGCCCCTGAGCTTAGAGGCACCTATCGGGGGGTCATCGAAAAAATACCCTACCTCCAAGAATTGGGCGTCACCTCAGTAGAGCTCATGCCGGTGATGCACTTCGACAAGCACGATCTGCCAGACCCCAGTTTGACCAACTATTGGGGGTACAGCCCCATTGCCTTTTTCTGCCCTCATGTAGATTTTGCTCAGTCTAATGATCCGCACGAAATCTTGGACGAATTTCGGGATATGGTAAAAGCGCTGCATGCCGCTGATATTGAGGTCATCCTGGATGTCGTGTTTAACCATACCGCAGAAGGCGATCATCGTGGGCCAACGCTGTCCTTTAGAGGCATCGAAAATCGAGCCTACTACATGCTTACGCCAGATCGGCAATACTATAAGAATTACAGCGGTACTGGCAATACCTTTAATGGCAACCACTCCGTGATGCGTCGCTTTATTATGGATTGCCTGCGCTATTGGGTATGCGAATTGCATATCGATGGCTTCCGCTTTGACCTCGCTTCCGTACTATCGCGCGATGAGCGGGGTGCTCCGATTGAAAATCCACCTATTTTATGGGAAATCGAGTCGGACCCCAAGCTCGCTTCTACCAAGCTTATTGCCGAAGCTTGGGATTTGGGGCTTTACCAGCTCGGGCATTTTGTAGGGGACAAATGGGCCGAGTGGAATGGTCGCTACCGAGATGATGTTCGTAGCTTTGTCAAGGGCGATAAATTTATGGCCTGGAATATGGGCCAGCGCGCTGCTGCTAGCCAAGACCTTTTCCGACAGGTCATCCGCGACCCCAATCGAAGTATCAACTTTGTGACCTGCCATGATGGCTTCACGATGAACGACCTAGTTTCTTACAATTATAAACACAACCTCGCCAATGGCGAAGACAATCGAGATGGCCACAACGATAACCACAGCTGGAATAGCGGCCATGAAGGCCCTACTAAGGACAAAAAAATCAATGCACTTCGTACCAAACAAATTAAGAACTTTTTTACCCTGCTCATGCTCTCCCAAGGCACACCTATGCTACTCATGGGCGATGAGGTGCGCCGCACCCAGCATGGCAACAACAATGCCTATTGCCAGGATAATGAAATCAGTTGGATGAACTGGAAGTTCACCAAGCAGCAAAAGGATATGTTTTCTTTTGTACGGCAAATCATTGATTTCAACTTGAAGATGCCCTATTTGCAAGAGGAGGTCTTCTGGAATTTGAACGGTACTACGGAAGGCACGCGCATTCAGTTTCACGGCACCAAGCTTTTCCAACCCGATTGGGCCGACCACTCGCACTCCCTAGCCTATCAACTTAGCAACCCAGCTTACGACCACCAGCTGTATGTGATTGTTAATGCCTACCATGACCCTTTAGAGTTTGAGCTTCCGCTACCCCCTGGCCAGCCCTGGCGTGTGCGCATTAATACTGCTGCAAACTTTGGGAAAGACTACTTCAAATGGGATAATGCACCAGCTGTACAGCAAGTGACGCTTCAGGTGGAAAGCCGTTCGGTAGTGGTATTACAGGCTGAGCAATAGCGGTGTACTACAGATGCGGATTTTTCAATTGTAAAGTCAACAAGTCCGTATACCAGTCATCTAGTTCGATTTTGGGCTTGGTCATAAAGCGGCCAAATCGAGTGACATCTTCGTGGGGCTTTGGCAAAGCTGGCTGCTCGTATTTCGTAATATCAAAATGCTGCATGCTGGCAATCAGCTTAAAGTAAGTCGTGCTGTACGCCCACTCGTCTGCCACCACTTGGTGCTCTAGTTCCAACTCAATCGGGTCGTTTCCATACATCCAGATGGTTTCTCCGGGCTGTAGCAATACCACACCGCCTTCTAGCATATTGGGGTACACCATAAAATTCATATTCAGGTATAGCATACCTACATGTAGCGGGTACCTACTTGTATTTTTTAGCTGTAGCTTAAATTTCCCACTATACGTGCCAGTACTCCCCTTTTCAAATGCCATCGGAATATGGCCATTTTCTATATCTAAGGGGGTGGTCGTGCCATCTTGATGCACTTCAAAGGCAGCAAAGGTGATGGGCTGCTGGGTGCGCAAGACGCTCTGTGCATTTTGGAGCTGTAGCAAAAAGCGCCATGCGCCAATGTGATTCAAGTAGGTGACTAAGCGATTCAGGTCACCTTGGTTTTGGCTGGGCATTGGCGGCACTAGTAGTTGCTTCGGGGCGCTTGCTTTGGCCAAGCACAATTGCTGCCCCTCCCAGCTCACACTCGCATAAGCTTGCGCTTCTTCGTCCACAAGTTCTACCAAATCAGCTAAGCCCATCAAGTGCTGCTGCACCGGCTGTAGGTCTTGGACATTGCGCAGAAAAACAGGCACTGTTTGAGCGCGAATACTCCTCCAATCTACTCGATAAGGGCCTTTTCCTATGTGCGTTTCCGCTACTGTCAATTTGCAATGAGTAGGTCCGATGGAAGTAATCTGCGCAGTAAATACCTCTCGGCCCTCCGCGTCCTGCACTGCGAATGATTTTCCCACTTCCGTAATGCCATCTATACTCCCTGCATTCAGCAACCACTCGCCATCCGATTGCACTACACTAATTCCCCCTCCAGCTATGGCTACTTTTTGCCCAAAGATAGGTTGGTAGGCCAGTTTTTCTGCTCCCTTTGGCACATACGCTACAGGCGTTTGCCGCTGGTCGTTACTCAATCGTAGGCGAAGCCCCCCTATCAGATCCGCATATGAAATCGGGGTATTTGCCTGGGTCACCAAATCCGCTAAATGCTTCGTAAAAAGCCCTTGCCCATCGCGCTCGTAAGCCCGCTGATCGGACAGGCAGGCCGCTAGTTGTATATGCTTGCCTTCCGGCAAAAGTTCACTTACTTTTTGCTTGGCAAAGTCTTGGGGTTGTAGTGCTTTCGCAAAAAGGAACTGCTCCCAGGCACGTTCTGGAAAAGGTTCATCCAGCTGATTACCAGCTAGATACTGCCTGGCTTTTTCGCTACTCCGCGTATTATCCCCGGAGTGGCAGCAGTCAAATATCGTCACTAGCTCTCCCCCTCCCTTGCTCACTTGATGGATCAAGTAGCGCAGTTCTTTGTCGGCCAAAAAGTTGTACACCAGCTCCTCCCCTTCCTTCGTCAAACTATCGTAGCAGATCACGGATTGCAGCTTTTCCTCTGCCCTGGCATAGCGAAATACCTCATGTGCTTCCTCCTGCGAGCCGTGCCCAGAAAAGTAAAACAGGGCCGTGTCCTCAGGGGTCGCTTTCGCTAAATGCTGGGTAAAGCCATCGGCAATGGCTTGTTTGGTAGCATGATCATTGGTTAGCACCTCTAGCTCTACGGTTGCCCAATCGAGGCTTTCCAACATCGTTTGCATGGCTTTTACATCATTGAGGCAGCCATCTAGAGGGGGGACGGGGGCAGGGTAATCATTGATTCCGACGAGTAGGGCATATATTTTTTGCTGTGCCATTGGGTGGTGTTTTTTGGGTAAGAATGGCCCCGACTAAGAATAGTCGAGACCATTTTACATTGTTGGCCGAGCGTAGCTGAGGCCAACTATTATTTCGGCTACATCTAGCCTATTGCTTCACCACCTTCATCGTCTTCACATCCACTTTCCCTAAGCTCAAGCGCAAGAAGTAGGTTCCCGCTGCATAGTTAGAGAAATCAACGTCTAGCTGCTTGGTATCAGCTGGAAGGCGCAGGGTCTCATAAATGATACCTTGAATGCCAATTACGTTGATGGTCACTTCATCGTCAAAGGTTTCGAAGAGCTCTAGGCGCAGTTGATCTTCTACTGGATTGGGGAAAAGCATGGCTATTCTCGAATCACCATAAATGATGCCTTCTCCGATGTCAGAGTAGGCGGTAGTGCCAAAGCTATCTTCCATTTTAACGCGGTAGTAGTTACGGCCCATTTTGGGGTCTTCGTGGATAAATTCGTAGTAGTCTTGCCCATCACCAGTGATAGTTGGAGCGAGCATTTGACCGATAGTGGTGAAGTTTTCTCCATCAGGCGAATGCTCTACGGAGAAGCCTACTTGCTGCTGCTGCTCTGGCACGCGCCAGTCTACCATGATCACGGCTTGATTGAGTACATTGACATCTATTACCAAACCGTTTCCACACTGCACGGGGCTGTTGGTGACCGTGACTGATCTTACATCAGTTGAAGTACAGCCATTCTCCGTTACACTCAAGTGAATTTCGAAGTTGCCGAAAGAAGACCAAGTGACATCTACATTAGAGCCCATAGCCATCTGTGGCGAAGCACCGGGGCCAAAGTCCCATTCTACCACGGCATCAGGGCCTACGCCTGCTGCAAAGAAGGTGGTTGGCGTATCTTCGCAAACAATGGATGGGCCATTGATCACTGCTTCCGCTACGCTACCCACTTCAATCGTAATAATATTCGACTCTAAGTACGTTACACAGCATTCTCGGCGCACACAGCGGGCGAAGAAGGTCGTTTCGTATAGTGGACCTGGATCATAATTAGGGGTATTCGAATTGGGAATCATCGTCCAAATATTTGGGTCGAATGGGCCAGGTACCGTACTGAACATCCATAAGAACTCTAGCTCTCCAGAACCTCCAGAAGGTGCTTCTACTTCCACTAATGGCTCGGGATCGACCCCGGGGCCACATAGGAACTGATAAAAACCAATTTCCCCTGGATCAGTAGCATTATCACATTTAGTTACATAACCTGCATCAATCGTCAAGAGGGTATCCCCATCTGTGACGGAGAAGACATCTGTCATACCCATGAGAGGATCCGCATCACTATCTAGCGCATCATCACCACCCTGATTAGGGTCAGTAAGTGATAATAAATCATCATGATTCATGAAAGTGACCTTATACGTTCCTGGCGGAACGAAGAAGCAATAAAGCCCATTGGCATCCGTCATGGTGGTATCTGCATAGATATCATCATCTTCTTCCTGGCCATTAATAATCACTTTTACGCCCTCAATACCTGGTTCACCTGGGTCTTGCGTGCCATCGCGGTCTTGATCTAGCCAGACAAAATCACCAACTTTAGCCGTACAATCCCCTATTACATTGACCGTAGTCACAATACGCGCTGTACATTCATCTGGATCAAAAGGTACTAGTTCTGCCACAAATTCATATATACCAATACCTGCTTCTTCTGGATCAAACTCTGTAATGGGTACTCCATCTAATGTAAAGACAAGCGTTCCCGGAATACTTGGCGCAGCTTCAATTGGGAATGGATCGTCAAATACGCACACATCGCCATCAGGAATTTGGTCTAAACCAACACTCGGATAGGTACATGTATTATTGATATCAAGTGTGTCAAAACCATTAGTAATCACTGCTGCATTGTAAGTCATTTCATCAATAATACGGAATGGCAATTGATACTCTCCCGGAGAAGTTTCTTGTAATACAAAAGGTAAACTAATCGGAATAGGAGCTGCGGGAGGCTCTGGGCTATTGATATCAAACATATTCTCTGCCTCGATCAAGGTCCAAGTCTCGCCAGGGTAGCTAAATACAGTAAGTAGTTCCCCAAACTGACCATTACTCTCATTCGTTGCGTTGTTGAGGCAATTACAAGGGTCAGTAAGATCACTGGTAGGTGGCACGTAGATACCAGCATCCCAGGTCAAATCGATTTCGCCAGGGTCGAGCGTGGTGTTAATCGTCATACCGTTCATAGATGCTATGGCGTCGTTATCTAGTGCATCATCTCCATTATCTTCAAAGGTAAAGTCGAAGCCATCTGGCAATTCAAACTGCACGGAATAGGTGGCAGGTGTGAGGCCCAAGAAGAGATACATACCATCATCGTCTGTAGTTGTTGTAGCGATGATCATGCCGTTTTCATCTTTCAAGTTCACGGTCACACCGCTCACTGGGGGCTCATTGTCATCTTGTAAACCATCGCGATCGGTGTCTTCCCACACATAGTTTCCGATACCAGCTAGAGCCTCCAAGGTATTTTCACAGACCGTTTCGCAGCCATTGGCGTCAGTAACGGTAGCCGTGTAAGTGCCTGGTGCTAGACCTGCGATAAGCGAAGTGGTATTGCCATTGCTCCAAGCATAAGTGTAAGGAGCTGTACCTCCTGTAACTACTGCCTCTAAGGAACCATCATTGCCCATCATAGATGGAGTGATAATATTTACTACACAAGTTGGGGTGTCAAAGCCCGTTACAGTCACCATTGCGGTAGCTGTACATTCGTTAGCATCAGTTACGGTTACCGTGTAAGTGCCCGGAGCGAGTCCAGCGATGGTCGCATCGGTATCGCCATTAGTCCACTCATAGGTATAAGGTGGTGTACCGCCAGAGGCAGTCACTCTAGCACTTCCATCCATAGAGCCATCACAAGTACCCATCAACTCTATAGCAATTGCTTGTATGGGGTCTGGTTCATCTAGCGTGATAGAAGCTGTTGCCCCACAACCATTGGCGTCTGTAACCGTCACCTCATAGGTACCTCCGCTTAAGCCTCCAATGTTGGCCGTCATCATTCCATTACTCCAAGCGTAGGTATAAGGCATGGTACCACCGCTCACGGTAGACGTTACCATGCCATTATTGTCACCAGAACAGTCCAAATCCATCCCGGATAGCATCACGCCAAGGGTAGCGGGCTGGCTGATGGTTACACTTGCTTCGCCGGTACAACCGTCGTTATCAGTCACGGTCACCATGTAGGTGCCTGGCGCCAAACCACTAATCATTTGCGTGGTCTCGCTATTTGACCATTCGTAGCTCAAAGGAGCTACACCGCCTGATACATTCGCAGTGGCCGTGCCATCATTAAACCCATTACAAGTCACATCGGTACCGGTAGCAGTCACCATAAGGCCTAGACTCTGCGTTACAGTGGCCATGCCTGTCGCTTCACAGTTGTTAGCATCGGTCACTGTTACCATGTAGGTACCAGCCTGTAGGCCACTAATTGTCTCAGTAGTTGCACCATTATTCCATTGGTAGGCAAATGGCGCCGTACCACCCGTCACGCTCACACTGACTTCTCCTACGTTTTGATCGGTACAAATGATATTGCTTACTTCAAAATCTAATGCTAATTGAGGTAGCTCTGATAGGGTGAAGGCCTGTCCTTCGACCGTACAACCATTAGCATCCGTCACTGTAATTTCGTAAATACCCGCAGGGAGGCCATCTATTGTCTGAGTCATTCCACCGTTGCTCCAAGCGTAGGTGTAAGGGCCTGTACCGCCTGTAACGATGGCTGAAGCGGAACCACTATTGGTGCCTCCACATTCAATAATTGGTGCATTTACATTAATACTTAAATCATCTGGCTGGCCAATTTCTACATTCGCTTCCGCCGTACATAAGTTCGCATCTGTTACTGTTACTTCATAAATGCCCTCTGCTAAGCCCATAATCATCGGCGTAGTGCCTCCGGTACTCCAAGCATAGGTATAAGGAGGCGTACCCCCCATTGGGCTTGCCGTAGCGGTGCCTGAACTTTCACCGAAGCAATCGGCATCGGTTGAGGTTGCACCTACAGTGAGTTCGGTGGGTGAAATGACCGTACCAGAAGCTTCAGCCGTACAGCCATTAGCATCCGTCACCATGACGGTGTACGTTCCAGCTGGGATGTCTATTAGTTCATCAGAGTTAGAGCCTGTATTCCAAGTAAAAGAGTAAGGAGGCATTCCTCCATTGGCTTCAGCCAATGCACCGCCATTACTATCACCAAGGCAAAGTATATTTCTTATCGTCACGCTAACCGAAAGGTCATTAACCATATTGATGGTGATTTCTGCCGTATCCGAACAGCCATTGGCATCCGTTACTTCAACCGTGTAAGTACCTGCTGGCAGGTTGTCGATAGATTCGGCGGTAGAACCCGTGCTCCACATAAAGCTAAACGGTGCTGTTCCGCCCATAACGGTCACGCTGGCAGAGCCTGTTTCACCCATACCACATAAAATCGTATTGGCGTTAATTTCGGCAGTAAGGCCAGGCGACTCCACAATTTGGATAGAGGAGACTGCCGTACAATTATTAATATCCATCACCGTTACGGTATACGTTCCAGCAACTAAGCCAGTAATCGTTTGGCTAGTTGCACCGGTATTCCACAGATAGGTATAGCCGGGCGTACCCCCTGAAGGAATAGCGGTTGCCACTCCTGTATTTTCCCCTTCACAGACGGATTCGCTGCCATTAATTGTGACACTAAGCATAGGCGGCGTAGTGACGATGACCGCACCACTTGCCGTACAGCCGTTCTGATCCGTCACCGTTACAGAGTAGGGGCCTGAAGGCAAGTTAGAAATCGTAGGAGTAGTTGCGCCCGTATTCCACAGATAGCTGTAGGGAGGCGTTCCGCCTGTAGGATTCGCCATGGCAGTACCTGTATTGTCTCCAAAGCAGTCGACATTGGTCTTGGAGACGGCCACTGCGAAATCATCTATAATATCGATCGTGATGTTATCCGTTTCGGTACAGCCATCTGAATTAGTAACAGTTACGGTATAAGTACCTTCCGGTAAATTAGATATAGAAGCAGAAGTTGCACCAGTATTCCATAGATAAGTGAATGGGCCGCTGCCGCTAGTGATAAGCGCTGTGGCAGAACCCGTATTGCCTGCTCCACAAACCGTCTCTGTTCCTACTACATTAATAGTAAAATCAGGGGATTCTGTGATTACTACAGAGCGGCTATCCATACAGCCATTTGCGTCCATTACGGTTACGGAGTAGCCTCCTGGACCTAAGTTGGAAATGGTCTGGCTGGTAGCGCCCGTACTCCACAGGAAGGTGTAGGGTGGCGTACCATTAGAAGGGATTGCTGTGGCTGATCCCTCGTTAGAATCGGGGCAAATGACAGTAGTGGCAGTTATGGAGAGCGTCACATCTGGTGGTGCTACAATCGTAGCTAAGCCGCCTTGTGTACAGCCATTGGCATCCGTCACTAAGACCGTGTAGTTGCCTGCCGGTAGATTAGTCACTACTGCGGTGTTATCGCCTGTACTCCAGCTATAGCTGAATGGCGGCGTTCCACCAGAGACTACGGTTGCGAACACTGTTCCGTTATTAGCTCCACAAGTGGTAATGTCATTGGCGTCTACATTAAGTACAATATCAGGAGCGGCCATCACTACCGTAGAACTGGTAGCGGTACATCCCAACCCATCCGTAACGGTTACGGAATAGTTACCTGGTGTTACATTGGTTACCACCTGAGTAGTCGCTCCATTGCTCCAAAGGTAACTGAAAGGCATTACGCCACCATTTGCCATTACCGTAAGGAAACCATCATCTGCATCGGGGCAGGTTTCCATAGTGCCAAATGAACCTGCATTGAGCGTAGATTGAGGCTGTAATAGTTCAGTGGCAACCACATCACAACCGTTGGCATCAGTCACCGTTACGGTATAGCTACCAGGGCTTAAGTTGGTGAGAAACTGAGAGGTCTGACCCGTATTCCAGAAAAAAGAATAAGGCGGTGTGCCACCACTGACACTGGAAAAGATACTTCCATTCATATCTCCCACACAAACTGGATCAGTACCATTTAAGTTAACAATGATAGGTGGAGGCGCATTTACAATACCTGTTGCAGAAACACTACAGCCTGCTGCATCAGTTACAGTCACTGTATAACTACCAGCAGCTAGATTGGAAACGGTCTGTGTGGTAGCACCATTGCTCCAATTATATAGGTAGGGTGGTGTCCCACCAGATACAAATGCAGTCACCGAACCATCGTTGCTGTCTGGGCAATCCAAATTATTGGTCACCAAATTTAAGTTAATGGGGGTGTTATCCAAATTAATACACTCTACGGTACCACAAAGGTTATCATCTGTAACCGTCACACAGTAGTTACCTGGCGCCAAGTTATTGATAGTTTGCGAGGTGGCGCCGGTTGACCAAAAGTACGAGTAAGGAGGTATCCCCCCGCCCCCGAAGGCCGTAACACTAAATGGCAGGGTACATTCGTCAGCCACTAGAGTGGCAGTTACTAGATCGGGTTCTCCCAAGATAACAGACTCGACTTCGGTTATCCCGTTATTATCCATTACAGTAACGGTGTACGTACCCGCAAACACATTTTCGAGCATCGGGCCTGTCGCTCCTGTACTCCAATTGTAGGTGTAGGGTGCTGTTCCACCACTCACAATAGCTGTAATCTTTCCTTTTGGTAAACCAAAGCAGGTAGGCTCTTCTAAATTAAACGTCACAGATAACTGTGCAAAACTAAGGGAAACGGTCGTCAACAGAAGAAGAGCTAGAAGATGCAGACGCAAATACGCGTAATAGCGTTTTCTAGGCCTTGCACTAGCAAAAGTCACTTGTGTAGAGTCAAGCATTGGATTTATAATTTGTTAGTATAATAATAAGCCCTCTAAAAACAGGGCATGCTTTAAGTTCTTAGTAAGTAAACTAGAAGGAGGTATGAACGGAGGCCAAGACCACAGCGAGCCATGAGCCTATGAAAGGGAATGTTGCAGCGTTTTTCGCTGCTTTTAATGTGGGGTCTAAAAAGTAACTACCTAAATAGCTACCAGCAAAATAAGTAAAAAATGCTTAAACAAAAAAATAATGCACGATATGGGCCAAAAAAAAAGTCGTATCCGCCTCAGGCGGATGCGACCTCCACTAACAAATTATAATCCCATGAATATATAAATTCTTAATAGGAATGTTTCATTAAAGCACTCCTAATTATTGTCACAGTGTAAATATAAACTAAAAACAGCTCGTATTTATTTTTCGTTCGTATCACTTTTTCTTCAAATTGTAAAATCTGCTACAATCTAGTAAGCTTTTTCTAAAAAGGAGAGAGTCGCACCCGCCTGAAGCGAATACGACTCTCTGATAATTATAATCCCATGAACATATACGAAAATGAAAAGCAAGTAAAAAGAAAAGATATATCGTTAAGTAAGTTAAGTTCTTTTTGTGTTGGAGATTTGTGCATAGTAAGTCAGACGAAAAAAAAAATTCTGACTTACTATAGACAAACTAAATTCCCATGTACATATCCCAAAATTTGTGCGCCAATTCTTTAACCGGCGTTAATTTTGTTTGACAATACAATGATCTTAAAACTTTACGGCTAGTACAAGGACAAAAACACACATTTGTGAAAAAAAAATTAACCAATTTGGATAGCTATATAAAAATAAATTTCTGATTATCAATGGTTAATAAGATAGACAGGAAAGTAATTTTGTGAGATAAATATTTTTTAAAATAAAAAAAGGAGCCATTTTTTTCTAAAAAAATTTGCTCCTTTTTTCTTGCATCTACTCCTCAAAGGGATTTTTGTAGGCCGGATTATTCACAAAACTCGTGTCGGTGAGCATCTCCAGAAAGGCTACTAAGGAGCGTTTATCGTCTTCTGTTAAGGTAAACGGCACCAAATTGGGGTCTTCATTAATGACGCCATGCCCGCCCAAAGCATAGTTATCGATCACTTCTTCCAAGGTAGCAAAGCGGCCATCGTGCATATAGGGAGGCGTGAGCGCTACATTGCGGAGCGAAGGCACCTTGAACTTTCCATTATCAAAAAGATTGTTGGTAACCGCTCCCCTACCCCTATCCACAAAATCATTGAGGTCGTCTACCTTGTCTAAGCCATTATTCGAGTATGTGTGATTAGTGAAGTTAGGGCCATTATGACAATGAGAACAACCGGGATGGTTATCCGTCTGCATAAATGGCTCAATAAAAAAGAGTGTTTGACCTCTCAGCTCTTCATCGGTGGGCCACCCCTCATTAAATTGCAGAATACGATCATAGCGCGATTCAAAGCTCACGATACTGCGCTCAAACTGTGCAATGGCATTTACGGCTAGCTCTTTGGTCATTTCTTGTTTACTCTTAATCCCAAATGCTGCCCTGAATAGTTGGGGATAATCTTCGTCGTTTCTCAGTCGTTCCATCACGTTCTCCCAAGTATCATCCATCTCCAAGGGATCAGTAATGGGTAGTAGCGCTTGCGTTTCCAGCGTATGCACTCGGCCATCCCAAAAGAATTCTCTAGGATTAAATGCTAAATTGAAAATAGGCATGGCACTACGCGTCCCGGGTATCCCACGAATACCAACACTAACAGCGCTACCATCGGTAAAAGCTTTATCCTGCTGGTGGCAGGAAGCACACGAAAGCGTATTATCCGCAGAGAGGATTGGATCATAGAAGAGATAGCGCCCTAGTTCTACACCCGCTATTGTCATGGTGTCGTTTTCTGGAAGTAAGGGTTTTTGTACCAACCAGGAGGGTAAATTAAAGGTATATTGTTGTGGATTGTATGGCCCATCGATGAGCTCTGTATCGGGGCAGTTGCTGCAGGGCACGTCTGTTTTTTTGTCTTCGCAGCTGGAAGCAAAGAAAAAAATTGTACTTAGTATTACTAATATTTTTTTCATATCCTGTGTCTCTTATCATTTTACATACTGCGCATATAAAAT
>JBCCRH010000003.1:0-44026 GCA_039208045.1 Bacteroidota bacterium | reverse complement strand
GCGTTCCAGCATCTTCAGTATCTTTTGCGCATTGGGCTCCACGTTAGCATAACCCTGCTGCTGTAGCGTAAGGTCAATCTTTTTATCTCCTCGGATTTGTTTCACATACCCCCTCAGCTTATCCCCAATTTTGATGGGTTGGAATACTTCATTCCGGTACAGCATCCCCCAGTGTGTATTGTTGATAATCGCATAATACCCCCGAGGCGCCGGACTAGCAACAAGTAAGCTCACTTTATCCCCCTCTTTGACCGTCAACTTCTCTTTTTCCAGAAATTGATCCAGCTGATTTGTAGCGACTAAGCGATTGGTTTGCTCGTCTTCATACATATACACTACATACTTACGTCCCAACGCCATTCGCTCGTGCTGCTCCGAAAAGGGTACCAGCAGGTCTTTCTCCAAGCCCCAATCCATAAATGCCCCTACGCTCGTCACAGCTTTCACTTCCAGACACGCAAATTGGTTCAATAGTATCTTGGGGCGCAGCGTGGTGGCGACGGGGCGGTTCTCGGAGTCTTTATAGACAAACACTTCTATATCGTCATCAATATCTATCCCGTCTGGTACATACTTATTGGGGAGTAGGATTTCTTCGCCTTCTTCATCCATCAGGTACATGCCGTGGGGGCTTTCTCTGAATACTTCGAGTTTGTTGTATTTGCCTATTTGAATCATGTATGTATGTTATTGGGATAAAGGTACGGTGATTTTTGGTAAGGGCGGGTTTGGGTGGGGGCCTGGTTTGGGTGGGGGCCGGGCTTTTTTGGAACCACATTAGGCACATTAGAGACACATTAGAAGTAGTATGAGTCCAGTTCTAAAGTGTTCCTTAAGTGCCTAATGTGGTTATTAAAAGCCTGGCCCGAGCCTTACTCTGGCAAAGAACGATATAACTCAGTTACAAGTGATCGCTGTCCTTCCTTAACAATATTTACCACATTAAAATTTAGAAGCAAGCCTTTGGGAGCATTAAGCAGTTTTAAATAGGTCAAGACTTGTGCTGCATGTACAGGATGGATCCCTTCCGTTGCCTTTAGCTCTACTACCAAGCACCGTTCTACGAAGAAATCTGCTCTAAGATAGGATTCAAGCTCTAGTTCGTCATAGGGTATCGGAATTTTAATCTCTGATACAAAATTGATGTTTCGCTTATGGAGCTCATATTCTAGGCATTTGTGATAAACGCTTTCCAGCAATCCAGGGCCTAGTTCTTTATGCACTGCTATGGCAGCTCCGGTAACATTATACATCAGTGCATTTAAATACGATTTTGTCATCACCACTTAGTTTCCTTATTTATACCACCAAGTAGCAAAAGGTAACCGGTAGAAGACCTATTTTTATTACTTCCCCAACAAAAAGGTGAGTGGTAGGGCCATACGGTTCGCCCAGGAACGCTCATTGTGGCCATCGCCAGGGAATTTCTGACTTAGCCAGTTCTTGCCTTTGGTATAGCCTTTTTCGCGTAAGCGGACATCCATGCGCTGCTGATACGGCTCGTAGAAAGCGTCTAAGCCTTCTGTACCAAAATCAAAGTAAAGCTGATGATTACTTGGATCAGGTAGGTTTTCACCAAAAAAATCAATGACAGCATGCGCTACTGCGGGAGTAGAGTTATCGAGGCTGATCGGCCAGTGGGTGGACAGGCAGGCGGCGCCACCGAAGATAGCTGGATAATTTGCGATGGTGTACATGGAGATGAGCCCTCCCATACTAGAACCTGCAAGAAAGGTGTTGGGTGGATCGGCTTTAGTACGATAATTGGTATCAATATAGGGCTTGAGTTCTTCTACCAGAAACTTTAAATAGCGATCTGCCGAGAGTGCTGCTAGAAGCTGATTATCCAAGCCTGCTTTTACAGAATCCGGTAGGTTTTGTACTGGCGCTTGAGGCATATACTCGGTAAAGCGAGCCACTGTAGCATTCCAAGGGCCTACTACGATGCAAGGTTCGATTTGACCTAAAGCGATCAGACTGTCTAGGTTTTCATCCATTCGCCACTCTTGCCCACTATAGCCAGTTGCTCCATTAAATAGATTTTGTCCATCATGCATGTAGAGAACTGGATAGCGCTCGTTCGAATTTTGCTCATAGCCAGGTGGAAGGTAAATCTCTATATTCCTGGAGCCGATGTATTTCGACTCAAAATCGGGGAGCTGCGAGAGCGTCCCTTTTGACGATTGGGCATTATTAGTCCCTTGGCAGCCAAAGAAAAAACAAGCACTAATTAGGACGAGCGGAAAGAATAGGCTATTTTTCATATCATTTTAGTAAAAGGAGGCTGCCCCAAGCGAAAGCCAGAGGCCGCCCCGTACAACTCAATAACATATGAAACGTTACCCTCAGTTATTGAGACAATTTTTTTTGAGCTTAATTGCTTTTATTGGATAGTCGCGATGGAAGCAGCCATTTCTTGCTTCCAAGCTTCTATTTGTTCTTTCATTTCATGCACCACAGCCGGCAATTCTGCCGCGATATTGTGATCATTATTGGGGTCTTTTTGCATATCGTATAGCTCCACTTGCTCCTCCAAGACATCCCATACAAAGTGATAGTTGGGTGTCCGCATCCAATAGCCGTTTGCTTTTTTGCCCATCATATCCGCTCGATCCCGCAGTTGGGTAAAATTGCCGATGAGGTGCTCGTAGCCCTCTGCTTGGTCGGCCTGTTCTATATTCGTACGCAGTGAGCGCCCTGGTAAATACGCGGGCGATTCTATGCCTACATAATCTAATACTGTGGGTAGTATATCCATAGAGCTTACCAGCTCACTTTTGACCTGTGCTGCTGGAATTTTTCCCGAAAGGGTAAAAAATAAGGGCGTGTGGAAAGACTGATCGTAATAGGAAATTTTTCCCTTGTCCCCTCCATTATGCCATAGCAAAGGGTCATTGCGATATTCGGCTTGAGGAGGTTGCTCCCAGCCATTGTCATTCACGTAGATGAACAGGGTGTTTTCTAATAGCCCCTTTTGCTCTATGTGATTCCTGATGGCTCCGATATTATCATCAAACCAGCTAATATTGGCATAATAGCGTTTAGCTGATTCGGATAGCTCCAAATCTTTGTACTTATTGTAATATTTATCTGGTGCATCAAGTGGAAAGTGGGGTAAATCGGGTGCGTACCACACCATAAAGGGCTGCTCGCGGTGTGCATCAATAAAGTCGAATACAGGCTGATTGGTTACACGCCCAAGAGCTAGCCCAGCATTTCCCATAAACTTGTAGAAGATGGAGTCGGTTTGTCGGTCTTCTTTTGTCCAACCAGTGCTCATGCCATGTGTAAACCCTCCATTCTGATAATTAAACTCCCACCATTTCCCTCCTTGAAAGCTAGCATATTGCTCAGCTGCTAGCATTTTGGGTAAGGTATTGAAGTAGGGCATGGCTTTCCACTTAAAATCTTTTTCCCAAATTATACTGTCTTCTTTACTTAGGCCCTCCGTCTTCTCCGTACGCACCTGCTCTCTCAGGTTTTCCATCCGCTTATTGTATTGATAGGAATGCAGGCCCGTAATAATCGTGCGTAAGGAAGGTGCACAGTGATTGGCAGTCACCATCCCATTGCGAAATACCGTGCCAGCGCTAGCCAATCGATCCAGATTAGGCGTTTTCACAATAGTGTCTCCCATAAAACCTGCATAGGGATAGCCTAGGTCGTCTGCGACAATCAAAATGATATTGGGCAGCGTAGATGAACTAGCCGTTTGGGCCTTATCCTGAGCTGTCCCATTGGAACAGGCCTGAAAGAAACCTGCCATCACGAAAAGTACAATAAAGCATCTGGTTGCCGACATTGCAGAAGGATTTAGAGACTACTTTACTTTAATTCCAAAATCATCGGACTCATTGCTGGTACGGTAATACCATCGTCTAAGGCTATTTTTTTGCCGCTGATAATATCCAGCGCCATCTTTTCACCATTCATTGCTTCGTGGAGTTTACTGGTCGGCAATTCCACTGCTTTTTCTTCTTTATTGAGTATGACCATTACCTTTTCAGTATCCGTATATCGGAAAAATACGTACACTCCTCCTTTTGGAGCATAGTGCATGAGCTTTCCCTCGTGGATCGCTTTGCTACCTTTTCGCCAGTTAAGTATGGTTTTTACAAATGCCTGTGCTTCCTTCTCCTGCGCACTTAGGCCTGCCCCTGTGAATCCATTGATAGTATCTCCTGCCCAGCCGCCAGGGAAATCGCTCCGAATAATACCGTGATCTTCAGTGCCTGGATTTTTCATTAGAATCTCTGTACCGTAGTAGAGTTGTGGTGTACCGCGCATGGTGAGGATGTAAGTGAGGGCTAGTTTGTATAGGTCGAAATTTTCATCCACTTGCGTGAAAATGCGGCTCATATCGTGGTTGTCTGGAAAAACCACTAGGTTGAAGGGGTCGGGGTACTGGAAGTCGTTGGCTAAGGTTTCGTATACGCTCTTCCAGCTAGAGTTCCAGCCTCCTTCAGGCGTGTTTAGGCTTTTGCGCAAGCTTTCTTGAATGGGGAAATCCATGAGGCTTGGGAGGCAAGAGGTGTAGCCATTGGGGTTCACCTTGCCGCGCTGCCAGTGGGCTACAATAGCAGGATTGCCATGCCATTCTTCGCCTACAATATTGAAGTTTGGGAACTCTTCCATGATCGCACAAGTCCATGCAGTCATAAAATCGCGCTCGGGATAGGGGTAGGTATCCATACGGATGCCCAGTAAGTCGGCATACTCGATCCACCAGATAGAGTTTTGGATGAGGTAAGTAGCCATGAGGGGGTTGCGCTGGTTGAGGTCAGGCATATTAGAGTCAAACCAGCCATCGGTAAAGTCTTGTAGGTCTACCTGAGCAACATAAGGGTCTTGGATCGTTGCCTTAAGGTGATTGGTGTATTTTATTGTTTGGTCTTTTTCAAAATCGGCCTGATTATTCACCCAATCGGAGGTGGGCAAATCGTCCATCCACCAGTGCTTGGAGCCGCAGTGATTGACGATAATATCCATAATCATACCGATACCCATCGACTTGGCCCTTTTGATGAGATTGATATATTCTTCATTGGTGCCATAACGGGCATCTACTTGGTAATAATCAGTAGTTGCATAGCCATGGTAAGACCAAGCGGGTTGGTCGTTTTCTAGTACCGGATTGAGCCAGATGGCCGTAAAGCCCATATCTTTGAGGTATTCCAAGGACTGGTCAATACCAGCGATGTCTCCACCGTGGCGCCCGCCGTGGAATGCTCGGTTCTTGCCCTCTAGCATACCTGCTACTTCGTCATTAGAAGGATCCCCATTCACAAAGCGATCCGGTGTGATAAGATACATCACATCTTTTGGGCTAAAGCCATGACGGTTGGCAGCAGCTCCTTCGCGTGCTTTTAGCTCATAACTGTAGGTCTTGGTTTTTTTATCATTTTCATAAAAGTCAATACTAAATGTCCCTGCGCTCGCCTCCGGCTCAATTTCTAAGTCTAGGAACAAGTAATTGGGGCTTTCTACGCTGATCACTCGCTTTAGGGTAATCCCTGGCTGTTCTATTTTGGGTTTTAATGCTCCAACATCTTTATCGTGAATTAGTAGCTGTAGCTTAGGGTTTTTCATCCCTACCCACCAAAAGGGCGGTTCCACCCGCATATCAGACTGTGCCCAGCTGGTATTGATAAAGCAGCTTAATACGAAAAGTAGCAGTAGTAAAAAAGACGATTTAGTGTACATGACTAGGAAGTTTGAGCAGAATATAGAGTTGAGTTTATTTCGGTTAGTGTAAGCAGAAAATAGACATCGAGGGATGTTTTATTGGTGTCCCCCGATGTCAATTAAACTTAGTTATTGCGCATGAGCCTATTTAGCTACATTGAAGCGCTTACCCACTAAGTAGTTGTTAGCCGTTATTTGCATGAAGTACATGCCGTTAGGCAAGTTTGCTACATTGATTGTTTGGTTCTCCAAGCTATCGAATTGGTACTGATTCAACAGTTGGCCAGTAGTCGTGAAGATGCGGATAGTTGCATTGCGCTGTAGTTCTTCTGCATCTACCTGGATATTTAGCTCATTGCTCGTTGGATTTGGAGCTAGCTGTACGGTATTTGGGCTAAGCACATTGCTCGTCCCAGAAGCGGTAGAGAATAAGTATTCACCAGTTGAACTATTGAAGGTTACATTATATGATCCTGCTACAATCGGGATATTGTCACCATCTTGTGTGCCTGTACCAGCAGGGAAATCGACGGCGCCCCAGTTTACGGTCCACACATCATCTCTTCTGAACTTGCTTTCACCATCAGTTAGATCTATAGCGATTGTCCAGATGCTTCCCTCTGTAGTACTAGCGGTCAAATCCGTATCAGCATCCCAGCCTGTTGGCGTAGCGGTACCTAGAATACCAATAGATAATGGCGTCAGGCTGTACTCGCCAGTAGTCGAGTTAAATGCCACTTCCCAGTCCCCTGCAAATACCTGAATATCTGGGCCATCTTGTACACCGGTGCCCGTTGGGAAACCATCATCTCCCCAGTTCACTGCCCAGTCATTATCTGCACGGAACTTAATAACACCATCCGTAAACTTTAAGGATACGTTCCACGAGTCTGGCTGTGCGGGATCAACATACATATCAATATCTTCATCAAAACCTAATCCGGTAGCCGTACCGATAATTCCAATAGAATTGAAAATACCAAGTGGATCGTCAAAGCTGTACTCGCCAGTAGTAGAGTTGAACGTTACGCTGTAATCACCAGCTGTAACGCTAATCGCATCCGCCACTTCTAAGCTAGCCGTTCCTGTCGGGAATTCATCCATGGCATCATTACCCCACTCTAGGTCAGTATTATCTTCCGCACGGAATTTCAATTCGCCATCTGTTAGGGTTACATTAGCTGACCACTCATCCAACTGATTAGGATTTTGTGTTAAAGCAGTAACCATGTCAGCGCCGCCTTCTGTAGCAGACCCTACAATACCTAATGATTCGTAAAGAGGAATCAATAGTTCGAAATCGTACTCCCCTGTAGCAGAGTTAAAGGTAACTTTGTAGTCACCACCCATCACAGCGATATTAGCACCGCCCATAGTACCGGTACCAGCTGGAAAAGCTTCACCTCCCCAGTTGGCATCCCAAGCACCATCTGCGCGGAATTTGACATCACCTGCTGTTAGAGAGATGTTTTCAATGACATATACCCAGGGTACATTAGGGTCTTGTTCCATTACTACATCTGTATCAAAATCTCCATTGGGGGTACCTGTACCTATCAAACCAATGGTATTGTACGTTGGCGCAGTAGATACGAAGGTATACTCTCCGGTAACTACATTCAACGTTACATCACAAGGGCAACCAGCAGCTGGAATGTTTGGTCCATTCTGCTCGCCTATTCCTGTTGGAAAATCAGTGGCTCCCCAATTGATATCCCAAGCATTGTTAGCGCGGAATTTTAGTTCATCCGTAACTAGATCAATAGAAATCGTCCAGAGGTCTGGATTCATGGGGTCTTGCTCCATTTGCGTATCAGCCTCCCAGCCACCAGGAGTCGCTGCGCCAATAATACTTACGGAGTCAATTTGTGCAAAGCTAAAGCTTGCAGTAAGGGTAAGAATCGTCAACGAGAAAAGTAAACGTTTCAACATAATTGAGATTTTTTGTTTGTGAATGTTATATAAATTAAAAGTACACGGAATAGACAGGGCTAGGCATTGGCCTTGCCGTCCATCCTAAAAGAAAAAGTTCAGTTGTTACCAGTGTCGGGCGTCCTTCGAATGAGCGGAACGCAGTTTTCATAAGAATCGCTAATGTAGAGAGCTAAATAGGTAGGACGAGGTGCCCTACCCACTAGTCTGTTTGTTTGTGTTAGTTCTTCGTAATGGTATAAATATAATCTGATACATTCAGTATCAGATCGATGGTATAATTACCGGCCTCAGTGATGGGAATATTATCTCCATCGGTATCTAGTGTTCCGTTATTGAAGTTATCTCCAAAGTTAACTTCATCGGTATCGTTTGCGCGGAAGCGGAGTTCTCCAACTGACAAATCAAGCGTTACACTCAGCACCCCACGATCTGCATCCCACTCGAAGTCCGTATCAGTTGTAGTGCCCCCCGGGGTAGCATCTCCTACTACGCCCCAAGACGTGCGCATATTAGTATGTTCTAGCGTATTGAGATCTGCTCTTACAAAATACATGCCAGCAGTCTCAATAGAAATGTTATTATCTAAACCTCCTAAATCTAGAATCCCGTCCGATTCGTTATCCCCCCAGTTGGTATCCCAGCTTAGGTTTTGTGCAAATTTGTAGACCGCATTATCTATTGGGAAGTAGATATATCCTTCATAGATTTCGTCACTCTTGCGAGAATATACAGCTCTTGTCTCATCCGCTGGATCCCAACCTTGGTAGTCACCTGGCACGGTCAACTTAGGGTAGATCACATCTGCTTGGTAAGGGCTTACAGTGATCGTAACTGCATCAGAGCATAGCACTCCTACGATGTCAGAAACTTCAGCGCAAACCCGCACTTCCAATTCATTGGCAAACCCAAAAGGTAAACCTTTGGCCAATAAAATATTGTTTAGCCGCCCAACTGTAAGTCCCTCTAAAATCAGCTCTTTATTCACCGAACCCAGGTTGATGGCAGATTCAAAATTATTCCCTTTAGAATCAAATTCTACAGAATACTGAATAGCGGCTTGGTAGCCAAAATCAGCAGCTGTCCATTCAAAAGTAGTCACTTCTGCCTCAGCAGCATCTTCTACTAAATCGAATGAAGTGCCTTCCGAAGGAGTAGTCAGCTGTGGAGCAGTATTTAAACTAACTACTGGGTCGCGCGCATCGTCGATACACCCCCAAGTGGCGGTGAGCGCCAACAAACCCAGCATTATATTTCTTTTAATCATTAGTCGTAGTTTGTTTATGTTAAAAAATGAGCTGGATCAATACCCTCTATTCTGCTGTAGGTTGGGGTTAGCCCCAAGGTCAGCCGCAGGGATTGGATAGACATCGAAGTGATCACTTACAGAAACACCCTCAGGCTCTCCTCCCTTCCAAGGCCAGCGGTAATCGCCATCTGAAAATTGCCCAAAGCGTACCAAATCCGTCCGACGCTGCGCTTCCCAGAATAGCTCTCTAGCACGCTCATCAAGCAAAAACGGCAAGTCGAGATCGGATGCTGAAATATTACCAGCAGTATCCCCATATGCACGAGTCAATACTCGATTGACATATTCTACAGCGGTACCAATCGAACCGCCACTACCATTGCGTACTACTGCTTCAGCATACATCAAGTAGGTATCTGCTAGACGGAATAATGGAAAATCAACATCTACGTGTACTTGGCTACTACCAGGCGTACCCTCTCTAGAAACATTGCGGAATTTAGTCGACGCATAGCCTTCTGTAAATTGTGCAATATCTGCAATCTCTAACGTCTGACCTTCAGTGAAGAAGGTACCACGCTGATCAGAGCTGGTTAGCTCAACAGAGTAGGTGAAGACGGCGCCGCTCAAAAACAACTTGATGCGATAATTACCATTTGAGGCAATCATGATATCTGCCCCTGCTTCATCCAGGATTGCATCTGCGGCATCATCTCCGTAGTTCAAATCCCAAGCGTCGTTTGCACGGAATTTGATCGCTCCACTCACCAAGTTGGTTTCGATCACCCAAGCCTGCTCATCTATGTCGTAAGTCATGTCCTGATCGCTATCCCAACCATCAGCAGTTGCTGAGCCAATTAGTCCCCACTCGGTTCTATCTAGAGTATAGGTAAGATCATTAAGGTCTACTCGCAAGCGATAGTAGCCTGCTTCTTCTACCAGGATGTTCTCGCCATTCAGGTCAAGTACGCCATCTGCATCATCATCTCCATAGTTACCTGTAAACGAACGCTCTGGTGTAATTTTAAACTGTGTATTACTTTCTGGGAAGAATAAATATCCTTCATATACCATATCATCTTCTGGTGAAGTCAGCGCCGGTGCATTAGCAGGGCTCCAACCCACGAAGTTCCCTGGCACGAAAATTTGAACCAACTCATCTTCTTCTGGATCTGGCTCTGGAGCAGGCATTACGATAAACCCACCTCCTTCTTCACTAGCTACAGCCGGGAATTTGTTCACCAAAGCACTCGTCACACGCGTGCCACCCCAGCCACTTTCTACCCCAAAATCCTGTACCGCATTCATCTCTCCACCGATACCTGCGCGTACAATGAAGGTGGTACCACCCCAAGTACGAGTATCTATACCATCAAAAGGAATAGAAAAGATGATCTCATCCGATTGGTCATTATCCGTACGGAACAAATTGCCATGCTCTGGCTCCAAGGTGTAGCCTGCATCAATAATGCGCTGGCAAAACTCAATACACTCTGTGTATGCAGGCTTATCTGTATACACTTCTGCATTGAGGTATAATTTTGCCAATAGCATCCATGCTGCACCTTGATCTGCACGACCGTACTCGGCTTGGCGCGCTGGCGTCATCTGACTCTCGATTTCTAATAGCTCACTTTCGATATAGTTGTATAAATCAGGCGCTTGAATTTGCTCTGGAAAGAAGGCACCGACAATATCATCTTCTGTTACAAATGGTACATTACGGAAGTGATCCAGTGCGTGCCAGTAGCTCAGCGCACGTAGGAAGCGAGCTTCTGCACGGTAGGTTTGAATAATGGCTTGGTCACCTGCGCTGATGCCACGCTCATTCAACTTTCCTTCCTCCGTCTGGCGCAAGAATTCATTACAGACCGAAATCTGATAAAAGATGCGGCTATAGAAGGCAAAGATAAAGGCATCGCCTGACGTCCAATCTTGCTGATGGAAATCCTGGATAGTTTGATCATTCCATGCGATTACTGCTTCATCCGTAGCAAGCTCTTGGTGGTACCAAAGAGCCCGTAAATACTGCCCAAACCCTTCATCTATACCTTGAATATCTGCTTGCCCCGCAGGTCCTTGCTGCCCACTTACCGCCAGGCCGGCATATAATTTAGCTAATAATCCAGTATATCCTGATAGGTCTTTGAAAACATCTTCTCCAGTAACTTCATCTGGATCAATAGGCGTGGTCTCCAGATCATTAAAACAGGAAGTAGCGATAAAAGAAATGCCTACCAACAACAGCAGGTATTTCCAATAGGCTTTCATATTCATTGTTTTTTTCATTTTAGTTGTTGCTTAAATAGTTTAGAAACTCACATTCAATCCAAATACATACGTTCGTGCCCTTGGGTATAAATTGCTATCTATACCACCAAAAATCTCAGGGTCTAAGCCATCATAACTAGTGAACACAACAGGATTCTGCACCTGAGCAGAGATAGTAACTCGGTTTTTCGTATTGAACAGGTCTTCCAAGCGATACGCTACATTGATGAAATCTAGGCGAAAGAAAGAACCATCTTCTAAGAAATGATCACTAAGGAATTGTGGATTTTGAAAACCAAGCTGATTCAGTGCTCTATGAGAATTTGACAGGAAGTTGGTTGAATTATATAGGCTATTCACATTAGCTCCGGCTGAAACTACATTATTATAAATAGTATTACCAATATTACCACGACCTGATAGGCTGAACGTCCATTGTTTCCAATCCACACTTGTATTGAATCCAAAAAATACATCTGGCGCTGGATTTTCGGTACGATATAAATCATCAGGTGAAACGATTCCATCTCCATTGCGATCCACATACAGCCCCTCTACTGGAACTCCACTTTCATCATATACTTGCTCATATACATAGTAGCTTTGGGCTGGAAACCCTACACTATTAATCTGGATTGTGTTACCGATAGCTCCTGAAATACCTCCCGTCTGTACACCAATATAATTTGGATCATCGGAAAGCGTTAGTTTTTCAATTTCATTCTCGTTGTAGGTCACATTAAACCCGACATTCCAAGTCAAATCTTCACGTTGGATCGGAATAGTATTCAATGAAAACTCCACTCCAGTATTAGTTAAGTCTCCTACATTAACCACTAAGAAGTTAGACAGGTTCGTACCAGCAGGGACAGGAACGAAGTTGAGCAAGTCAAAAGTAGGACGTTGATAGACCTCCAAAGATCCTGATAGGCGATCATTAAATAAGCCAAAATCTACCCCTGCATTGTAGGTAATAGTGGATTCCCACTTGATGTCTTCATTATATGCCTCTGGGCGAATTGTAGTCACCTGCTCCCCACCAATCGGATAAGAAGCAGTCACTTGCCCAAGAGTATATCTAGGTTGTCCTTGGTAGTAGGAGCCCACATCTTGCTGTCCTGTTGTACCTGCACCTACTCTAACCTTGAGTCTATTTAACACTCCCGATCCATTGTCAATTACCTTGTAAGCTAAGGCACCAGAAGGGAAAACACCCCACCTATTATTAGAAGGGAATCGAGAAGTAGCGTCTCCACGAAGCGTGAAGGTGGCTAAAAACCTATTATCGTAGGAATAATTAAAGCGGCCAAATAGGGAGGCTAAGAATAATTCACCTTTGTCAATAAAAATCTGGGTCTCTTGCTCACTTCCCGCTACATCAGAATTGCGAGCAAAGTTATCAAAGAAGAAGCGCTGCCAGGAGTAGCCCCCCATGATGTCTACATTATGCTTTCCGAAATCCTCTACATAGTTGAGATAAAACTCTATTAGCTCGTTGCTCTTTTCTTGCTCGTATTCATTGTCTACACCGCCACCTGTTATACCATTGAAGGCAAATGCAGCAGTGGTAGGCACATCATTGGTGCCTGATCCATTAGAGTAATCCAAGCCTACATTTAGGTTCGCTCTGAGAGATGGCAAAAATGGGAACCGATAGTCAATTCCTACATTTGCTAGTACTCTATTTACATTTGATTGGTTATCGCGAAGTTCCAGCAGGGCTAATGGGTTAGCTTGCGCTAAAGAGTTGGGATTACCTGTTGCTCCATCTAACCAAGTGTAATACCCGCCAAAAACACTTTCAGCATCTCTAACTGGCTGGGTTGGATCAAAGCTCACTGCAGAGCCAATGGCTCCACCATCCGTAAATTGGTTAGCTGTAAACATTGCCTTCACACTTGCCTTTACTTGCAAGGTATTATCCAAAAAACCAGGAGATAGATTCAAGCCTAAAGTAGTACGCTCAAAATTATCGGTTTTCAGTACTCCATCTCTATTGGTATATCCAAGGGAGAAGCGGTAAGGCAATACGCCTGCGATGCCTCCAGAAAGACTAATATTGTGATCTTGCCCAAAAGCACCCTGGTAGATTTCATCTTGCCAGTTAGTATTGGCATCACCTAGCAAGTCTCTTGATGGGTGTCCTTCTGGAAACTGCTCATTGATGAGCGCGCGATACTCATCGGCACTGTACACATCCACTTCATCTGTAACGGTACTATAAGAAACGTTAGCTGAATAGTCTACTTTGATCGTACTACCCAAGGAACCTTTCTTAGTCGTAATAAGAATTACCCCATTGGAAGCTCTCGATCCATAAATAGCCGTAGCAGAAGCATCTTTCAATACTGTAAATGATTCAATATCGTTGGGATTCAGGATATTCAGTACGTTTCTAGAACCAGCGATTCCACCATTATCTACAATCAATCCATCAATCACGATCAAGGGATCATTAGAAGCAGAAAGTGAAGATCCGCCACGTATCCGAATGGCAGCGCCATCTCCCGGCGCAGCACCTTGCGTAATTTGCACCCCAGCTACCTTACCATTAAGGAGTTCTTGAGGAGTATTAATGGCACCTTTGTTGAAGTCTTTCGTGCTAACGGTTTGCACTGCTCCGGTTACATCATCTTTCTTTACCGTACCATATCCAATCACGACCACCTCATCCAGTATCTCCCCTGAACTGAGGGTAACATTAATTACATTAGAAGGCTGTGCGGAGAGATCAATCGTTAGGGAAGCATAGCCTGTGTAGGAAACCATTATTTCTGTTGTCCCTTCTGGTAGGGTCAAGGTGTAATCACCATCAAATCCTGTAGAAGTACCAGTGCTAGTACCTGGTATCAGTACGTTCGCCCCAATGAGAGGCTCTCCCGTTTGTTCATCTGTAATAACCCCACTGATCGTTCGCTGGGCGAGTAGGAAGGAAGTCGACAGCATGGCCACCACAAGGAAGGGCAACCATTTAGCATGGTCGAGTAAGTTAAGTTTCATACGCTAGTTGAGTTTTTGCTAAAAAATTCCAATTAAATGGGCCACTGCCAACATCTACAAAAGCGTGAAAGCGGCTTTTCTTTGCGAAAATTAGGCTCTTCCCAATTTAATTTCTTTGAATCATTACGTTACCGATAAAAATAGTGAATTCAGAAGAGTAATTCCTAAAATCATACCGCTACAAATTCACTACTGTGTCATTTTTAGAAGAAGGTTTCTAATTCATAGAAATGTCAGTTTAGTGCGTTCGGTAATACAGAAAGCTAGTATTTACAGGCCTTACAAAACCGCTACAAACATTTTTTTGGGTATATATGTGGGGGATGCACCTATAACTTCAACAAAAAATCAATGAGAGCTTGTTGGGATTGGAGTTCCAACTTTTTTTGGATACGGAAACGAGACATCCGCACACTTTCAGAAGAAATACCGAGTAGGGAGGCGCTTTCGCTAAGCGAAAGATTGAGACGAATCAAGGCACAATGCTTCAGGTCATTGGGTGTCAATTCGGGATGACTCAGCCGGAGCTTGGAATAAAATCCCGTATATACTTGTTCGAAATACAATCGGAATTCGTCCCATTTCTCATCGCCATCCGAGGCTTGCTCAATTTGCTTACCGATTTGACGTAAGTCGGCTACAATTTCCTGATTCTCCTTTTTGCGTAAGGCCACATTAATGAGCTCACTGATTTCCTTAAGTGCTTGATTTTTCTGGATGAGCGTGAGGGCATGGGTTGTCAGCTGTTTATTTTTTAAGTCAATCTCATTTTGCAATTGCTCATCTTTCAAGGCTAGATAGCGTGTCTCTGCGGAGACTAGTGCATCCTTGGTTTCATTCAGGATAGTATTCTTTTCGATCAGATCGTGCTTCTGTCGAAGTAGCTCCTCTTGTTGCTTGAGCAATTTATCTTTCTGCTCGTTGAGCAGATGCGTGCGCTCTTTAACCAGCTGGTCTAGCTTTTGATTGGATCGCTTGAGCTGTCGATTGTACCATTGCGTGCCTGCCACCACTAGCCCAAAGCCCAACAAAGTAAGCAAAAGATAAAAAAGGCTGGTTTGATAGAACGGCTGTTTTATCGTAAACTGTAAAAGCACCGGCTCACTCCACCGCCGCCCTGATAGCTGCTTCGCACTGACCTTTAGCTCGTAGTCATCTGGCGGAAGCCCAATAAGCGAAAAGTAAGCGTCCCCTTCGTGGATAATCTGCTCCTCTCCATTCGAGTTGCTTAAAAGTGCCTGGTAAGTAACATTTTCTGCAGGAAAACTAATGAGTGCAAAAGAGAGCTGTAGGATACTACTAGATGGAATAACCCCTAGATCACTACCTTGCGCATCTTCGATGCGACCATCTTGCTTTAGTTGAATTAGCTGGGGCGTTGGCGTTTTAGCCTGCAAGAGCATCTTATTGGCCACAAAGCCTACTCCTTTACCCGTAGCCACCCACAGCTCATCATTTTGGTCAATCAACATCCCTCGCTCCGTAACCCTTCTGGAAGGCAACCCATTGTTCTGATCGAAATAAGAAATACGATCCACCTCCTTGCGCACCAAACCATTCAAATCGCCAAACCAAAGCACCCCTCCGTCTGCTGCCGCCACAGAACGTACAACGCCACTGTATAATAGCTTAGGAGTAATAGGTTCATCACCTGACTTAAACTGACTCGGAATGCGGTAGAGCCCCTTATCAGTCGCTAGCAAAATATACGCTCCATTCAGATCGAAGTCATAAATAATTTGTACCTCTTCTTCAAAGGCAATCGCATAAGTTTTAAACCGCTGCGCTCCTGCGGCACGCACCATCACTTTTGGCGAACGCCCCATAGCAATCAGTTCACCAGCAGCATTCTCCTTCATTTGCCAGCACTCCCGTAAATTTTCATGAGCTGTAATCGAAAAACTTGAGTCAATCTCAATGACTTTTTCCGAAACTCGATTAAAGGCCCAGAGCGACTGCCGCTGATCCATGTAGATGTCGATTAGCCAATCTTCTGACTCCCCCCGATATAGCTCTTTCAGCTCCTTGCTATCCAGATTATACCGGTAAATGACACCGTGAGAAGCCGCTAACCAAAGGTTACGCTTGCGCTGAATAGCTTTATTGATAAAAAATTGGCGCTGCGTATCAAATACCTTCTCCATCTGAAAGCCATCAAACCGTTTTTGTAAGAAGAAAATACGCTCCCCATCACACGCAATAACTTTATTATCCTCCGAAAGTGCAATAGAGGGAATATCTCGGTCTGCCGTAGCTGTTACAATTGCAAAAGGTAGGAAATTAAGCACATCAATCCGCTCATTAGATGCTACCCAAACAGAGCGCTCATTAACGTAAAAATCAATAATATCTGCATCTGAAATTTGCGTAACGCGCGCCAGGCCACTTCCTTTCACCCACTGAAATAGGCCGCTACTATAACTTGCAATCAGTAGTTCCTCTTCATTCAAGAACTGAAGTTTCGACACTCGGTCTACTGCCACTAGGCGCTCCATCTCTAGTACTGCGGCTTCTTCTCCCAAGCGCATCCGGTACACCCCATCTTCAGCCCCCACCCAAAGCTGATTCGTCCCGTCAGAGAGCAGATACGATACCTCATCAATAGCTACAGGAAGTGCAACTTTGACAAACTGATCCGCCCCACTTTGATAATAATACATGCCGCCCGTATACGAAAGCACCCAAAGGCGACCATAGCCATCTTCAGCAAACGAAAAAGAGCTAAAAATATCACTATTTTCTGCTGTCTCATCGAAAAGGTAGCGCTTCATGCGCCCCTTTCGATACCGTACTACATCCTCATTCTCCCCAATCCAAATCACCCCATTGCGATCTTCATAGGCTGTTTTGGGAAAGAATAATTGGTCCTCTTCCTGTACCTTACTGCCTGTGAGCAGACGATCAAACCTTGCCACCCCATCCTCATACACGATGCGGGTCAAGCCATCATCATGCACAATCAGCAGCTCTCCAGCCTTAGTTGTTACTATTTTTTTGATGAACGGAATCTGCTCCGCTCCCGAAAATGCTTGCACCTCTTTGCCATTATAAAGAATCAACCCGTCATCCGATCCTACCCAAATGTTCCCCTGCTCGTCTTTCTGAATCGCCTTAATACGGCTATTAGCCTGTATCGCCTGTACCGGAAACCAGCGAAAAGCCGTTTGGCTCCAAGTCTGACTTTGGAGGGGGGCACTGAGACCAATTAAGAGCAGTAGCAGAAATACACGGCGCATATGTAGGAAGGTGTAGTTTAAGTAACCTATTCATTAACCAGTTTTAACACTCTTCTATAAAGTTTCGGACTAATACGAAAGCCATTTTCAAAAATCAGCTTATCAAGAATTGGTCTTACATTCTCAACGAGGTTTTCTGATTTTGCATCTATTAAAACACCAATAATTCCTGTTATGACTAGTCCATACTCCTCCGCTACTTCTCTTCCCTTTTTCTCGTCAATCAGTAGCAGTTCTGCCTCATGCTCAAGAGCTAGCGTGATTGATTCGGCTTCGCCTGGATCAATTCTACCTAATAGCTCCTCATAAATCGTATAATTGGTGATTCCTTTTATCTTAATCCAAGGGTTCTCTGATAGCAAGTTCTCTCTTCCGTCAATTCTCAATAACTCCTCGTGAACTCTTTGAGGGATTACGATGGTGCTAAATAACATTTCCAGCAATTTCAATTGCCCAACCTGTATTAAATTGGTAATTATCGAAGTGTCGCTTACTATTATCATTTATCATTAAAGAAGTTTACCCACTAACTACATTCGTCTCTTACTCCGAAAAGCTTTCAAATTTTTTAAATCTGTATTTAGATCATCTATATCATATTTAATGTAAATATCCCGCTTTGCTAACTCCTTTTGAAAAGCGATATGATCCATGTTTACTAAATTTTTTGCCTGCCCAATAGATAATCTACCTATATCGTAAAGATGCACAGCTATCTCTACTAATAGCTCCTCTGGAGACATCGCTGCTGCTTTTAGCATTTCTTCTTTTATGATTAAATCCATCTATGGTGTTTTCTACAATTTAAAGTTTTTTTTCATTACCGCGCCATCCTACAAAAGCAGTTACTAGCCAAAACACAGTAAAAATAACCAGAAAGCCGTACATTTGAAGAAACAAATTATTGCAAACAAAAAACAAAAGAAAGAAATGGGCAAGTATCAACTGGAACTCAAATGGGGACTCCTCTTCACAGCCGTAGCCCTGCTATGGATAGTCGTCGAAAAAAGTATGGGCTGGCATGGTGAACATATCGACATGCACCCGACTTACACCAACCTCTTTGCCATACTCGCTATTGGCATGTACGTACTAGCCTTGCTAGACAAACGCAAGCAACTGGGCGGCACCATGACTTGGAAGCAAGGCTTTATTGCTGGCCTCATCATATCCGTAATTGTAGCTGTACTTTCGCCCTTAGCGCAATGGGTTACCCACACCATCATCTCCCCAGAATACTTCTCCAATGCCATTGCCTATAGCGTGGAGACGGGCGCCGTCTCTCAGGAGCAAGCCGAAGCGTTCTTTAACCTCAATAGTTATATGGTTCAAGCGTCCGTTGGAGCCCTCATCATGGGAGTAGTGACGGCGGCTTTGGTGGCATTGTTTGTTCGAAAAAAATAGTTGGTTGGGTAGCTTTATCCCTCCACATTATGCTGAAAGACCAATTCCCTGCTATCCAAATTAAATACGCAAAGGTGATTAAGGTGCTCATAGGGGAATACACAACCAGCATCAATATCTAAGGCTGGAGCAATGGCTAATTGCAATACTTTAGACTGGATCTTCAAGTAGCTGGTAGGCGTATGCCCGTGCACAATAACTCGGCCATTTAGCCACTCCATGTCAATCTGGTGGTACCAATTGCGAATCCAGATCATCGAGCGTTCGTCTGCTAAAGGATTATCTGCCTTAAAATTGAAGCCTGCATGCACCAGAAGATAATCTCCAATATCTAGGTAGACTGGCAATTGGGCTATCCATTTTAAATACTCCTTCGGAATATGCGAAGGCGCTTGTATTCCAAAGCTTTGAAAACACGCAGCATCCCAGTACCGATTTTTCCAGTCTTCAGCTTGGGCCGCTTCCAATAGTAATGCCTCATGATTTCCCACAATACATTCCACGTTAAAGCCTTCCCCTTGTAGCTCCCAAATGTAGTCGATTACCCCCTTGCTATCTGGCCCTCGATCCACATAGTCACCCAATAGGTAAAGGGTGTCTTCTTTAGTGAGAGCAATGAGTTCGAGCGCTTCTTTAAAGGTGTTTAAGCAGCCGTGTATATCAGAAATCGCGTATCTCGCCATGCATTCGTTTGAATTCTTTCTATAGTTCTACAATGCAAGATTTATGAAAATATGGCGACGGCATTTTTTTGACTTGCAAGGCGAAAAACGTAGGCATAACCATAGTTATGGCGAGGCTTTTCAACGCAGCAAGACGGAAAAAGGGCAAGTCAGAATTCACAAATCTTGGGTTGTAGAACTATTCTCCAAAGTTCGGCATAAAGGGCTTATCGTGCCAAAAAAAATTCGCTTAGGCACAACTTAATTATACCTAACACCGTTATGTAAAATAAATACCTAACAACATTAGGTAAAAATTGCAAAACGAATGGACACTCAACTTACCCGACCCAACTACAGCGTAAAAAGTATTTACTTAGGAGGCGCTATCCTGCTCTTTGGCCTAGCCGCTTTCTGGATGGTCAAGCAGTACGATGCTTCTACCATAGTAGTAGATGCTGATCGGTTAACCCTTGCTGCTGTAGTGCGCTCCCCTTTTTATGAATACATCAACTTAACAGGCAATGTAGAACCAGCGAGCACTTTTTTTATTGATAGCCGAATAGCTGGCAATGTGGAGCAGGTGTATACAGAGTCTGGGCAGTCTATCCAAGTAGGGGATACGCTTCTGAGCTTAGCCAATGCCGACTTAGAACTAGAAGTGATGCAGCGGGAAGCACAGCTGATCGAACAGCTCAATACCCAACGGCAAACCGCCTTGCTGCTCAACCAAAACTACCTCAGTCAACAGACGCAGCTGGTAGAAGTGGATTATGAATTGGGACTAATGCACAAGCAATTCCAACGTAATAAGCAGCTTTTTCAAGACAGCCTCTTGGCTGCTGCTGATTTTGAACCTATCGCCGATCGCTACTTCTTTTTACAAAAACGCCAACAGCTCCTTCTACAGTCCTTCCGCGCTGATTCGCTAGCCAGAACTGTACAGATTCAGCAGATTCAAGATGCCGAAGAGCGTATTCTAGAGAATCTGAGTGCCATTCGAAAGATACTCAACCGGCTGCATGTCATTGCAGTAGTATCTGGGCAGCTTGGCAATTTCACTGCCCAAGTGGGCCAGGCATTTGATAGTGGCGACAGGCTAGGGGAGATCTACTCGTTAGCTCAACCCACTATTGCAACGGAAGTCGATGAGTACTACCTAGAAAAAGTTACCCAAGGGCAGCGCGGCATTGCTACCATCAACAGGGATACTTTCGGCCTACAAGTAGAAAAGATATTTCCCACCATTGAAGATGGGCGCTTTAGGGTAGAGCTACGCTTTACAGACACCGCAAAAGAACTCCCCAAATTAGTGAGAGGACAATCATTTCGGGTGCGCTTGCTTTTTGGCGAAGCTACAGAGACCACCCTGCTGGCCAATGGCAATTTTTATAATTCTACCGGAGGCGATTGGGTATATGTCATCAATGGCGATCAAGCCAGCCGACAGTATGTAAAACTCGGCCGAAAAAATCCACGATTCTATGAAGTACTAGAAGGACTTTCGCCTGGCGATCAGGTGATCACTTCGAGCTATGATAATTTCAAAACGTATAAAACCATAAAATTTAACTAACCATGTTAGCATCCTCCACCCTTCCGCCTGTTGTTCGTATGGAGCAAGTGTACAAATTTCATTATACCGACGAGCTACAAACAGCTGCCGTTAATGGCATCGATTTGAGTATTCATCCAGGCGAATTTGTAGCGATTATGGGCCCTTCGGGCAGTGGCAAATCCACCTTACTCAACCTCATTGGACTCATCGATGACCTATCAAAGGGCAAATATTGGTTCAATGGACAAGAAGTATCGCAGCTCTCCCGAAATGCTAAGGCCCAACTGCGCAAAGGCAATATTGGCTTTATCTTTCAGAGCTTCAACCTTATTGATGAACTCACCGCCGCAGAAAATATCGAATTGCCCTTGCTCTACCTTCGATTGCCTGCCAAAGAACGGCGTACTCGGGTAAGTGAGGCACTTGCCGCACTCGATATGGAACATCGTAAGCAGCACTATCCCCAGCAGCTATCTGGCGGGCAGCAGCAGCGCATTGCTATTGCTCGTGCTATGGTTACCCGCCCTGCGATCATCCTAGCCGATGAACCTACTGGAAACTTAGATTCTGAAAATAGTGCTATCGTCATGGAGAAACTTCAATATTTTCATCAAGAAGGCGCTACCATAGTAATGGTGACCCACTCTGAGGAAGATGCTGCTCAAGCACAGCGAACGATTGAATTATTTGATGGTAAGCAACTCATTAGTGAGCACGAATACAAACAACAAAGTAAATAAATCACCCAACTAAATCATTCCTTATGGCTACCAAAGCACTCGTTGCGGCATCCACCAAACCCCTCGTTTTATCCATTTTGTCGTATGGCGAAAATTATGGCTATCAAATCATTAAAGAGGTAGAGCGCCTTTCACAAGGCCAGCTCAACTGGACCGATGCCATGCTTTATCCCGTGCTGAATCGCATGGACAAAGAAGGACTCATTGCATCGCAATGGGTCAAGACAGAAAATGGACGCAAGCGCAAGTACTATCGTATTACCGACCTCGGCCGATCTACCCTGGAGCGGGAAAGAGCGCAGTGGCTTAATGTCAACCGCATCTTTGTGCAGCTTTGGGGTATGGGAGAAACGCCCTACCAACCTTCCCTTAAATAAAAACTATCCCTATCATGCCTTTCAACTTTGAACAAGCTATTCGCAGCTGGCGCCAAAATATTCAGCGCCAAACCGCCCTAGAGCCAGGATTTATCGAGGAATTAGAGAGTGGTCTGCACGACCGCTACGAAGAATATCTGATCCGAGGCCTTACCCCTGAAGAAGCCTTTGAGCAAGCCAAAGCCAAGGTTGCTCCCGATCATAAGGTAGCTGCTAAAGAATTTCGGAAAGCATCTAGCCCTGCTTCCGGTAGTATTTTTGGTAGCTTTTTCTTTTTGTTTCCGAGTTACCTCAAAATGGCGCTACGCAATCTTCGGCGTAAGCGGTTTTTTAATCTCGTCAACTACACCTGCCTGGCAGTAGGTATTCTGACTACCACCCTAGCGGTGCTCTATTTGCAGTACGAAACGGGCTTCGATACAATGATTCCATCGGTAGATCAAAAGTATCGGGTAGGGATGAACCTACGCTCCCAAGGTTATAGCATGCTGAGTTATTACGATTATTTCAGCACTACTCCCGACGCGCAGCAGCGGTATATAGAAGGCTTCCGATCTGTGAAGGGCGTGGAACAAGCTTGTCAGTTTTTCACCTTTACGCAACCCCAGATTTTGAGAACAGCCAATAAAGAACTACGTGCGGAGGACATTCTCCAAACCAATACACCCGAAGACTTTTTTGAGTTCTTTGGCTGGCCTTTCCTGGAAGGTTCTAAAGAAAACTTTGGCCAGTCGCGCTATACTGCTGTGCTTACCCAGAGTGAGGCAGCGCGACTCTATGGCAAAGATTGGCAACAGCAAAACCTACTCGATCAAGTATTTAAAATAGATACACAGCAGTATGCTATAGCAGGTATTATCGAAGATTTGCCCAGCAATGCCCACTACAATTTTAATATCGCCCTGCACGTCCCAAAAATTACCTACTGGGGAGCTAGAACCTACATCAAGCTAGCCGATGGAGAAGAGGCAGCGACCGTCCGGAAGCGTATCGATGAGAATATGGTAAACATAAATGGTCGGCTAGCAGAAGATGAGCTATTTAACGGGACCATTATTCAATCACTCACAAGCATTCACTTACATTCTGATCTGCTCTACGAGCTTAAGCCCCCTGGTGATAGGCGGTACCTATATATTATTGGCATCATATCGGGCATTATTTTGCTACTCACTATCGGCAACTATACCAATCTGAGCATTGCTATGAATGCAAGCCGAGCGCGAGAAATGGGCCTCCGAAAAATATTTGGTGCGACCGAAGGGAAAATTAGTCGCCAATTTATGTTAGAATCACTGGTGCTTAGTGTACTGACGCTGCCAGTAGTAGCCTTGGGGCTGAATCTTTTACTACCCTGGTTCAACAATTTTATGGGCACCGGATTGGACGAGGGAATTCTTACTAGTCCGCTCTTTTGGAGCTTACTCCTGCTGCTTACCCTGAGCATTGGCCTACTAGCTAGCTTGTACTCCTCTTTGTACATGGCCCAGCATCCCATCTTGCAGCTCTTCCGAGGGGATTGGGTAAAAAATACAGGTAAGGGAATCAGCACGCGCAAAGTCATCATTAGCCTGCAATTCGTACTACTCATTTCACTCTGTAGCCTTACGCTATTTATCAACCAGCAGCTACGCTACATTCAGGATAAAGACCTAGGCTATGAAAAAGAACAAATCGTGTACGTCAGTTTATCTGCGGATAGCAGCAAGTATCAAACGTTCCGAAATGAGTTGCTGCAAATTCCCGAAGTGACCGGCGTAGGCTCTGGCACCCCACTGGGAAGCGATCCTTACAACCAAACTACTTACAAATTAGAAGGTACCGACGAAGTATTTGACGATGCTACCAACCTCTATCTTGATTATGAGGCAGTGAAATTATTGGGCATAAAAACTAGCATTCCCGACTACATCGAAAACCCCGATGCTGCCCCCAGGCGGCTGGTCATCATCAACGAAACACTAAGTGATCGATTGCAGAATCGATTCAAGCTGTCAAGAGAAGAACTGATTGGCCGCGCTATCGTCCAAGAGCCCGAATATACCGATGAAGAAACGGGGCAGGTAGGTTTCCCCTTTGAAATAGCTGGGACGTTCGAAGATATAAACATGTTCTCTTTACGAGAAAAAGTAAATCCGATGTTCCTAAATATTTATCGGAATCCCAGATATGTGGATATTGTTTCTGTGGCTTGGACGGGCATCAGTCCCAGCGCCATCTTAGAAAAGATCAGCGCCACTTACGACGACCTTCAGGTGAATCAAGCCATGGACCATAGCTTCTTGACGCAAAACCTCGAAGAGCTCTATGCAAAGGAGCAGCGTATTGCTCGACTGAGCATTTACTTCAGTGCTATTGCCTTTGCGGTAGCTGTTATCGGACTTATTGCCCTGACCACCTATTTGACTACCCTCAAGCGAAAGGAGATTGGCATTCGCCAAATATTGGGTGCTAGCCGCCTCGATATTCTGCGCCGCTTCAATAGTGAATATGTATGGCTGGTGGGTATCAGTTTATTGGTAGCTGCACCACTTACGTGGTATGGTATTTCTAGCTGGCTTTCTACATTCGCTTATCGAATTGATATAAATATTTTGGTGTTTCTAATAGCAGGTGCCATCACCCTGTTGATCACTTGTGTGGCCGTAAGCTTAATCGCTATGCGTGCTGCCAATGCGATACCGGTGGAGGCCCTGCAAGAAAGCCAGTAGGTACGTTAGAATGGTAAGATGGTCTTACAAACAACCGTTTGTAAGACCAAACCAACATTCAACAATAATCTCTATACTTTTTATAATCGGGAACAAATCTAATTACCACCACTGATACGACCGGCTTCATCTTCTAGCCCTGCCTTGCGCTTGCGAGACTTTACATTTTGGTTACCAAAATTATAGCTCAAGCTGAGGCTCACCGAGCGGCTATCCCAATTGCCACTCCCTCTCGTTACTAGACCAGCAAATTCAGATACGCCATCCCAACCCGTTTCAAAGAAGATGTCGCGTATGCTAAGCCGTGCGTTAAGCTTATTATCCATAAACTTACGCTGTAGGCCCACATCCAAGCTCCAGCTCGACTCGTATTCAAACACACCACCCCAAACACCAGGGCCAGAGTAGTAACCGCCTACCTCAGCTTTTAAAGCCCAAGGCAGGTCAAAAGTATGCTGCTGGTAGATGCTGTAGGTAAATGCTTGTACGTCTACCACTCGTCCATCCCCATAGTCTGCTTGATTATCGAGGTAGGAAGCACTGAAGTTAAAATAAGAATTCCACCAGGGCTTCATTTCGACAGGTGCGCTGAAGTTGAATCCAATAACGGTCTGCTCTGCCAGATTATCCCAAGTAATGAAACCTGCACGGTCATCATTTTCGTCGGGAGCAATCAAGCGTGTAATTTGGTCGGTGGTGAGACTGTAAGACAACTTAAAGTTATAGCGATAGTTGAGGGTATACCCCAATTCGACATTGTTTACAATCTCAGGGCTGAGGAATGGGTTGCCTTTTTCGTAAGACAACAAACTGAGCTGGCTGTTAAATGGATTCAATACATTATAATCTGGTCGATTGATACGGCGGCCGTAGTTTAGGGCTAAGGTCTGCATCGGACTGAGCTGATAGGTAAAGCCAATATTGGGGAACCAGCTCAAGTATTCTAGCTCTACTGGTGGCTCTTGCAAGCTTTCTTTAAAAGCTTGTAGCACGCCAGTAGCATCCGTATATTCTGCACGTAGACCAGCGGAAAAGTTCCACTTTTCAGAAAGCTGGCGGCTGTAGCTGATATAACCAGCGTACACCTTTTCATCGTAGTCGAAGGTATTTGATAAACTGTCGTTAAATACTGCATTGCCATTGATTCCATCAAAAACCAAGAAGGAGTTATCAGAGATAACATCACTAAACTTCGTACCTACACCGAGTCTTCCACCCCAGAGGTCTTTTTCAAAATCAATTTTGAAGGTATAAATATCAATATCTGTAGGAGTATCAAAACTGTTGCTTACTTCTGTACGTATTTCTCTAGTCTCCGGGTCAAGAAAGCGGTTAGGCTGTTCGCGCTGTATATCATTTTCATAGCGCCCATAATCAAAATCAATATTTAGGGTGGTCCCTTTTTGATTATCAAAGCGGTAGTTCAAATTATACGTTTGCTGGGTGCGTTGAGCATCGCTAAAGGCAGAAGCATCTAGAATGCTATCGACTACTGTAGGGGCATCCTGTCTTCCAATATTAATAACATTTACGCCCCTTGATTCATTATCGGTATTGCCTCCACTGGCAAGAATACCAATGGTATGAAACTCTCCAAGAAAGAAGTCAACACCACCTCTTATATTAAAGCCTTGCCATCCGTTAACATTTTCGTTAACCTCATCCATACGCAGGCCATTCTGGAAACTCAAGAAAGTCATGTCGTTGTAGTTCTGACCATCATACAGGCTAATACTCCCAAAGGCATTCATCGCTTTATTCCGAAAGTTACCGCTACCACCTATATTAGATCGGCTGTAACGTCCCTGCGTGTAAGTGCCATTCACCGAGCCATTTGCGCCAAAGCGCTTATCTCGCTTTAAGCGAATATCGATAATTCCTGCATTGCCTTCTGCTTCGTAGCGCGCGCCGGGATTCGTAATAATATCCATTCGATCAATCTGCTCAGCAGGTAAATTCTGTAGGAAATTCACAAGATCATCGCCTGCCAATGGAAGTCGCTTGCCGTCTACGTAGAGAAGAACGCCTGCTCGGCCAAGCACAGAGATGTTGTTGTTATTATCCACCAGTACCCCTGGAGCTTTACGCAATAGCTCAATAGCATCGGAGCCCGTACTATTGATCGTTCCTTCTACATTAAAGATGGTTCGATCCGGCTTAGTCTCTACAATAACACGCGAGGCAGTAACAATAGCTTCTTCTAGTTCAATACCTGAGGCAGCGAACTGAAGCACCCCAAAGTCAAGCTGTTGGTCGGCAGCAAGATCGAATGCTTCTTTTTCTAGATCAGCACTGCCAATATGGCTAGCTACCAGGTAATACTTCCCGGCTTCGATACCCTTAATATGGAAAAGGCCAGCTTCGTCGGTGGTCTCTACTTTTACCATAGAGCTATCTGTAGCACTGTAGAGCACTACATTGGCAAATTCTACAGCAATCTTTTCAGCATCCTGTAATTGTCCACGGACACTGGCGTTTTGAGCGGCCAGTACTAGGGCAAGATTCATGAAGGCTAGTGAGTATAAAAGTTTTTTCATCATAAAAAGTTGTCGGGTGATTTCATCGATTCAGTCTAGGCCGAAAATTACATTTCCTAGATAGGCGCGGCAGAATTCTTAGAGCTATGGCCCAGATCAATAGATAAACCGCGCTCTTAAGAGGAGTACTTCTCTAACTTCCAATAGTTACGATAAAATATCCTATCAGGATTTCAGCAATGCTGAGGGACCAAAATAAAAGGCAGAATGATGGACAAATCCTTATTTTAAAAACTGGCAAAAATCAATTAAAAGCAGCAAAAAATACGTATACAAAGCATTAAAACAGCAAAAATTGCAATAATTAAGACTTTTTGTTGCAAAAAATTTCAGAATAATGTTTATCTATGTATCGACAGCTTTTTACTTAACCAATACTTTTGCGCCCAAACCGCTTCGTTCCACCACTTCCTACCAACTGGGCGAACTAACGGGGTGCAAGGAGCATACAAACAGAGGCTATGCTACGATTTTTTACACTCACTCGCATGAGTCTGATCTCTGGCATCTTATTGCTGACGGTCGGATTAAGTGCCCAAAATCTATCCTTTACCGTAAGCGGTAAGGTGGTGGATAACACAAATTCCCCCTTAATTGGTGTAACAGTTGTAATTCCTGGTCTAAATGAGGGAACAACCACAGGTATTAATGGGGATTACAGTATAAAGGCAGAAGGCCCTTCTGACTTTTATATTGTAGAATTTTCCTATGTCGGCTATGGCAAAGCCACCGAACAAATCGATGTCAAGCAGAATGGACAGCAAATCCTACTGGATATCACACTTAGTGAAGATGCCCTTAGTCTCGACGAGGTCGTGGTAGTCGGTTCTTCCGTGACGTCTAGCCGTCGTTCGCTGGGTAACTCCATTGCTTCCATCAAATCCAAAGATTTAACCAACGCTAACCCACAAAGCGTACTAAACTCCCTACAAGGACGAGTTGCCGGTGCACAAATTGTGCAAAACTCTGGTGATCCTGCTGGTGGTTTTTCTGTACGTCTTCGGGGATCAAGCTCTATCTTGGGTAGCTCTGATCCGCTATTCATCGTAGATGGGGTAGTTATTAGTAACTCTACGACTAATGTTACCAACACCAATGTGTCAGCCGGTTCAGCAAGACCAGGTACCAATAGAATGGCAGACATCAACCCCAACGATATTGAAAGCGTAGAGGTAATCAATGGTGCAGCGGCGGCAGCTATATATGGATCACGAGCTTCGAACGGGGTAGTATTGATTACCACTAAGAAAGGGCAAGCAGGCGAACCTGTCTTTTCTTACAGCACCGGCCTCAATGTGAATGAATTGCGCGAGCAAGTCTATATCAACCTACGTGGCGAGCAATTTGGTAGTGCCGAGCAGCGTCTTTATCCGATTGCCGGAACAGATCCTAACACCGGAGGTTTGACTGTAGGCCGAAACTTTTCTACTGACAAAGTACCCGTACAGCGCTTCAACTACCAAGATGAAGTATTCCAAACAGGTATAGGCACCGATCAACACCTTTCAGTGAAAGGAGGAAATGCATCTTCCAACTACTATGCTGCTGTGAGTTATACCTATAATGAGGGTATCATTCGCAATTCTGATTTCCAGCGTTATGGTGCTCGTATTCGCTTCAACCAATCAGTGAACGAATGGATGAATTTCTCTGTAGGTTTGAACTACAATAATTCTTTCTCTAATGAGAAGCCAGATGGTAATGTATTTTGGAGTCCAATTAACTCTATCAATATTACCAATAACATCTGGGATATTACACAACGAGATGAATTAGGCAACCTTCAATCCGTAGAACCCACACGGGTCAATCCGCTAAGTGTTATTGAAGATTTCGATATTACACAAGAGGTTAACAGAGCGATTGCTGATGTTAGAGTATCCTTCTTCCCATTCGAAGGTTTTAATATCACCTACCTGGGGGGTATTGATGCCTATAATCAGTTGGGTAATACCTTCATTCCACCATACCCCTACGCACCGGTTAATCCGACCTACTTTGATGATGGGTATGCGTCTACTGCAAATAGTGATGTCTTCTTGACCAATCATGATATCAATGCTTCCTATACTGCCAATATTACGCCCAGCATTCAATCGGTCACACAAGCTGGATATAGTAATCAATACTCTAGAGTACAGACTACAGTAGCTGATGGCCGTGGACTTGCTCCATTTGTAGAAACCGTTAATGGTGCCTCTATCCCCTTTAATCCAAGTAGTGGCATTGATCGACTACGTATCTGGGGATACTACCTCCAACAAACCTTCAGCTATGAAGATCGATTGTTCTTGACACTGGCTGGTCGTATTGATGGAGCAAGCTCATTTAGCCCTGATAATCGGGAGCAATTTTATCCCAAAATTAGTGGTAGCTACTTAATTTCAGATGAAGACTTCTGGAAGACAAGCGGTATCAGTAATGTGCTATCTACTCTGCGTTTAAGAGCATCTTGGGGACAAGCAGGTAACTTAACAGGTATCGGACCATACGCACGTTTCAATACCTTTACCTCTAATAACTTAGCGGGAGTGCTGTCCATCAATCAAGGGAATACCTTAGCTAACCCTGATGTACGCCCTGAACGACAAACCGAGCTAGAGTTCGGTGCTGATCTTTCACTATTTAATGACAGAGTAGGTCTTACGTTTACTTACTACCAACAGGATATAGAAGACCTATTAGTAAACCGTGCGCTTCCAGCATCTCAGGGTGGAAATGCTATTACGACCAATGTTGGTGACATGGAAAATGTGGGGGTAGAACTTTCGTTAAATGCGAATGCCTACCGTTCTAATGATTTCAGTGTAGATGTATTTGCTACCTATAGCCAAAATCGAAATAAGGTATCCAATTTAGGACAAACACTTATTAGTATTCCTAATTCGACAGGCGCACCACTCTTTTTGGTAGAGAACGAGCCGATCGGTGTATTCTTTGGTACGTACCATGCTACAGATGGTAATGGTGATTTCTTGCTTACAGACGATGGCTTGCGCCAGCAAGAACGGGGAGAGGTAGTAGATGGAGAAAACGTACCATTACGTGATGGTGGACAACCTACTGGCGACGTATTGCGCCAAGTAATTGGTGACCCTAACCCTGACTTTGTATTGAGCTTTGGCTCAGAAATTAAATGGAAGAACTTCTCTTTCAACTTCCTCTTCGAATCCGTACAGGGTGTGGATGTGTTTGATGCCGATAAGCGGACACGCCAAGGGGTAGGTATTGGAGAGTTTGCAGAACAAGAATTGACAGGCGAGTTGCCTAGAGGTTGGGTATGGTCGATCTATCCGATCCAAGAATGGCGGATCAGCGATGGTTCATTCACCAAACTTAGAGAAGCTACCATCAGCTACACCATACCATCTTTATTTGGTGGTGCTTTGGATAATACCGTTATCTCTTTTGGTGGTCGCAATATCTTCTCTATCGACAACTTCACCAGCTTCGATCCGGAGGTCAATGCAGGTGGACAAAGTAACCTGATGCGTGGTGTCAACTTTGGTACGGTTCCAATTCCACGGGTGTATACCTTCACCATCAAAACCAATTTCTAAACACAACAATCACAAAACATGAAGAATATGTCAATCATAAAAACTGGATTCATGATGTTTCTTGCAGTGCTTTTCTTTAGCGCTTGCGAAGAAGACTTCACCAATCCAGGCGCGGCTACTGAAGATCAGGTGCTCAGTAGCCCCGATGGGGTAATCGGCCTTGCAGTAGGTGCACAGCGCCGTTGGTCGGTCGGGCGCCAAAGTCCTACTTATGCTACCGTAGCAGGGGCTGGTTTTACCACCAACGAACTCCGCTTGATTAACCCTGGTAACCAGAGTGAGAATGAAGTAGACCTTGGCTATGCTGATCTTCCCGGAAGTAATGGTATTGTAACTAATATTTGGGAGCAATGCCTACTCGTTCGCAATGAAACAGATAAAGTCATTGCTAATGTAGATATTATTCCAGATGCCAATACCAGAGCGTGGACACTAGCTTATGCCTCTATTTTCAATGCATTAGCCAATGCTACCATCGCTAGCTTCTTTGAGCAAACAGTTTTAGAAACTGAGGAAAATGCAGCTTTCTCTTCCAGTATTGAGGGGGTACGTACTGCTATTACCACACTAGAAGCAGCTAATAATGCCATCACTTCGGACGATGGCGGGTTGTTATCTCGAATTCCAGCTGGAATTGATATCCCAAATACCATCAATGCCCTATTGGCACGATACTACTTGCTGAATGGCCAGTATGAGGAAGCTATTAGTGCTGCTAAGGCCGTCGACCTAGCAGCCACTTCCACGCTAGCGTACGACGCTGTTGCAACTAATCCGATTGCATTTGTTTCTATCCTGACGAATAACGTCTACCAGCCGATTGATCCCACATTAGGTCTACCTGCTGAGTTAGCACCAGATCCAGCCGATCAGCGCCTGCCGTTTTATTTTGAAGACATCAATGCAGCTAATAATGATTTTCGTGCTGCTGGCTTCTTCGATGCCCCTACCGATCCCATTCCAATCTACCTACCCGGTGAAATGACCCTCATTGCAGCCGAAGCACATGCGCGGCAAGGTAGAATTGGCGATGCCATCGCTGAGCTAGATGCTGTCTTGACCAAAAGTCCGGCAGATGATGCGTTTGGTATTGGTGCTGGGTTAGATGCTTATGATGGCCCAGCCACTGAAGAAGCAGTCCTGGAAGCCATCTATGCCAACAGATGTATGGAGATGATGATGTCGGGTCAGCGCTTAGGCGATAGCAAACGCTTTAATCGCCCTGATCCTAACGCGAGCAACCCAGAGCGCAACCGCAACTGGTACCCTTATCCGTTCTCCGAACGCGATAATAATGCAAACACGCCCGACGATCCACCGATATGATCGATTAATATACCATACGATATCCCTCGATTGTTTCCCCGTTTTACGATGTAAGACGGGGATTTTTTTTGCTTTAGCCTCACTTCATTACACGCACCTGTAGCTGATGATAGTGTAGCAAACGCTGCATAGGAGCATGCAGCACACTCCCCACTTGCAAGTCATAATAAGCTAACACTGCTACAAGCTGTGCCCTAAAATGGAAAGCAATAGAACCTGCAAAATGAATGTTACGATTACGGTAGGTATCTGCTAAGGGCAACAAAGTCGTTTCGACCAATTGCTTAAATTCTTGCTGTATCAAGTTTTGTATAGCAGGAATGGCCAACCACTCATAAAGTAAGGGTGCCCATTTCGCCAAGTAGCGACTAGGTGCATCTCCCTTATAAAGCGCATCGATAATGCTACCCCGACTGAGTTGTTTTTCTTGTTGTAAAAAACGCTGCTGCTCCGCAGGCAATCGCTCTTCCAAAAATGCCTTCAGCAACGCCTTACCCAATGCAGCACCACTACCTTCATCTCCCAAAATGAAACCTAAACCACCCCGCTGCTCCAACAAGTGCCCATTTGCGTAAGCAGCCGTATTAGAACCTGTACCTAAGATACAGACCAAGCCAGCCTTTTCTTGGCAAAGCGCTCTAGCTGCCGCTAATAAATCAGTCTCCACCTCTAGAATGAAAGACGTTTGCCAAAAGTCTTGAAAATAATTGACTACATACAAACAACCTTCATTAGAAGAACAGCCCGTACCATAATAATATATACTATCAGGATAGAAAGGTAGGCTTTCTTGTAACGCCAAGAGCTGGCGACGCCACTGCATACGATCCACCAACTGAGGGTGTAAGCCCAGCTGCTCCCCGCGAGCAAAAACTTGCACCTCATTTGCCAATATCCAGTCGAGCTTCGTCGCTCCGCTTTCAATTAATAAAAACGTATTCACATAGCTGTTTTTTGTGCCTCAAACTGTGCTAGCGCACGCCGTACGCTCCCCGCTTGCAGCAATAAATTTCTAGCCTCCTCATAAGGTATAGCTAGGGAGTTGACCAACATACGTGCTCCCCGATCAATCAACTTCTCATTGCTCAATTGCATATCAACCATTTTATTATCCAGCACTCGCCCCAAGCGAATCATTACACTCGTACTAATCATATTGAGCACCAATTTCTGGGCCGTCCCCGCCTTCATGCGCGTGCTTCCCGTCACGAATTCTGGCCCCACCACTACCACTACCGGATAATCCGCATGGACCGTGATCGGCGCCCCAGGATTACACGTAATACAACCTGTAGTAATCCCCATTTCTCGACATTTGCGCAAGCCTTCTACCACATAGGGCGTCGTCCCGGAAGCCGCAATACCAATCACCACGTCTTGTGCATCAGCGCAGTACATCTGTAAGTCTTCCCAAGCCCGAGTAGGGCTGTCCTCCGCTGCTTCCACCGCTTTACGAATTGCCGTATCTCCTCCTGCAATCAAGCCAATTACCAAATTATCGGGTACCCCAAACGTAGGCGGACATTCGGAAGCATCCAAAATACCAAGTCGCCCACTGGTACCCGCCCCGATATAAAACAAGCGCCCCCCTTCCTCTAGCTTCGCCGTAATCTGCTCTACCAAAGGCTCAATAGCTGGAATCGCCGCCCGAACTGCCACAGATACCGACGCATCTTCCTGATTGATATTTTCCAATAAACTCCGCACAGACATTTGCTCTAAATGCCGATAGTTTGATGACTGTTCCGTTACTTTTTGCATGATCTTTTCTACCTATTTTATGTTAGGGGGTGTCCTTCTGCCTAAGGCGGAAGGCCGCGCTATCCGCTCTTATCCGCCTTAAGGGCGAATACCGCTCCTATCGCTCACCCGGCTATGCTCCGCCCTCAGAGAATCTCCACGTCTTGATTTCGATATAAGCTTAAAGTACTCTCTTCTTTATCTAGTTCGGTAACTAGTGTATTGATACTCTGAATTTCGCATATTTTATACCGCTGACTAGAGTTCAATTTTTCAGAAATCGTTAATAGTACCACCTTTTTAGAAGCTCGAATCATCGCTTTTTTGAGCTGTACTACCTCCCAGTCAAACTCTGTCAGGCCATTAACTGGATCGAGGTAGCCTGTTCCCAAAAAACAGAGGTCTACTTTAATTTGACTCAAGGCATTCAGGGCACTTCCACCAATCGAAATCCGAGAAGGTTTTGATAGGCGTCCTCCAATAAAAATGACTTCTATTTCAGGATGCGCTAGTAATTCTTGTGCGATGGGAAGGCTCGGCGTAAAGAAAGTAGCTTGCAGTTTGGGCGGTAAAATACGAACTAACTCTAGGTTTGTTGTACCACCACTAATAAGCACTACTTGATTGGGCTTAATGAGCTGTACTGCTTTTTTGGCGATACGCAGCTTTTGCTCCGCAGCATATATCCCATTGGAACGGTCTGAACGGCCAGAGTGATAAACCAATGAAACAGCCCCACCGTGCACCTTTTTTAATTTCCCTAATTCATCCAACTCCTTGATGTCGCGCCGGGCAGTATCCGTTGATACCTGTAGTACCTGCGCAATGTCTGTCAACAGAATGCGATTATGCACACTCACATGATGCAAAATAAGTTTTTGCCGTTCTTCCTTCTTTCTCATGTTTAGTCCTCCTTTTTGCCCAAAATGCTGGCTTACTTAGCAAAAATACGGTTTTAAGGCGCATTTTTTTCCAGGTACTTACTGCATTGGTAGTTCTGTATTCAAGGAGTATCCAAAGAAATCTCTATTTGCAATAAAAAACAGCAATACACTTATTTTTTTGCAATTAAAAATCGACTTTCTCATTAAAAATAGCGATTTTTATTGCAAATACCTAATCAACTTCCTTTTTATATTTAAAATACACCTGCATCATGCTGGAAATAATCGAACAAACTCGCGAGCTACTTGGACACCATGCCCAGAAGCGAGAGAAAATTGAGGTATCTATCTATCCAGATTCCGATCAAGGTTCTTTTTATGTAGCCAATGAAATCCGAAAGATTATAGCTGCAAATGATGCAGTAGCTAAACCCACCGTCCTTGGTTTAGCTACTGGTTCCAGCCCAATCCGCATTTACGAGTATCTCGTGCGGTTTCATCAGGAAGAAGGGCTAAGCTTTGCCAATGTTATTACTTTCAATTTGGATGAATACTACCCGATGCTTCCCGGCACACCTCAAAGCTATGTGCACTTTATGAACGAGCACCTGTTTAACCATATCGATATTAAACCGGAGCATATTCATATACCTGATGGCCAGCTCAAGCCAGAGGAAATCCGAGCATATTGTGAAGCCTACGAAGCAAAAATAGCCCAGTACGGGGGCTTAGATGCTCAATTACTAGGTATTGGCCGCACTGGACATATCGGCTTTAATGAACCTGGCTCTGCCATTGATAGTCGTACCCGACTCATCCGACTCGATAAAATCACCCGATTGGATGCGGCTAGTGATTTCTATGGCGAGGAGTTTGTACCACCATTAGCTATCACCATGGGAGTAGGTACTATTCTGCATGCCAAGAAAATCTTTCTAGTTGCTTGGGGCGAAGGCAAAGCGAGCATCGTTCGTCAATCCGTGGAAGGCCCCATGATAGCATCCATTCCAGCTACCTTTTTGCAGACGCATCCCGACTGTGAATTTGTGCTCGATGATGCCTCCGCCAGTGAACTTACCCGCAAGAAAACGCCTTGGCTGGTAGGGCCTTGCGATTGGAATAATCAAGCACTGCTTAAAAAAGCCGTTATCTGGCTAGCCATGAAATTAGGTAAAGTAATCCTCAAACTCACCAATGAAGATTATAATGAAAATGGGATGAGTTCCTTAGTAGCGGAGTATGGCCATGCTGAAGAAATTAATCGTGCTGTTTTCAATCAGCTACAGCATACCATTACCGGTTGGCCTGGGGGAAAGCCCGCAGTAGACGACAGCACCCGACCAGAGCGAGCGACTCCTTTCCCAAAGCGAGTAGTTATCTTTAGCCCACATCCTGATGATGATGTCATCTCTATGGGTGGCACGCTTCTGCGGCTGGTCGATCAAGGGCACGATGTGCATGTGGCCTATCAGACTTCCGGTAATATTGCCGTATTCGATGATGATGTACTTCGTTTTTTAGAGTTTGCCTATGAGGTATTTGATGACCCAGCGCATACTGCTAAAGTAAATGGTATGATTGCGAGTATCCAGAACCGAATGGCTTCCAAACAAACGGGCGATATTGACACAGCTGAGTTACGCCGCTTCAAAGGCCTGATTCGCAGGACGGAAGCTCGCGCTGCGTGCCGCTATTGTGGTATCAAAGATCGCCAAATGCACTTTCTAAATCTCCCATTCTATGAGACAGGTACCATCAAGAAAAATCCGATAGGCGAAGCAGATATTGACATCATTTACAAACTTCTACAAGAATTAAAGCCGCATCAAATTTTTGCAGCAGGCGATTTATCTGACCCACATGGCACGCACCGAGTATGCCTAAAGGCAATCTACGCAGCACTAGATCGCCTGAAAAAAGAAGGGGCGCCTTGGCTAAAAGATACCTATGTCTGGCTTTACCGAGGCGCGTGGCAAGAGTGGGATATTAGCGATATTGAGATGGCCATCCCCATTGGCCCTAAAGACATGCTCCGAAAGCGAAAAGCCATTTTCAAACACCAATCACAAAAAGATGTAGCGATGTTTCCGGGGCACGATAAGCGGGAGTTTTGGCAACGTGCCGAAGATCGCAATCACGAAACGGCCCACAACTACAACGCCCTCGGCCTAGCCGAGTACGAAGCCATAGAAGCCTTTGTAAGAAAGCATATTTAACCATAGCACATGCCAACATCCATTTTAGAAAGCTGGGCCGCAAATGCCGAGCAGTGGATGCAACTCATCCAACAAGAACTGATCCAATCACGAGCCGTTACGAATCCGGCCATCGTGGATTGGGTCGGTTCTTTTCCTCCCATGCATATTTGTGATATGGGCTGCGGAGAGGGCTGGCTGAGCAGAGCGTTGATCGAAAAAGGGCACCAGCTCACCGGCATTGATGGAACCTTGGCGCTTGTAGAACACGCCAGGCAATTTGAAGGCCACTATGCACAACTGAGCTACGAAGCTATCGCTGCGGGAGCAAGCATTCCCAATGCGCCATTCGATGCTATGGTGTTTAATTTTAGCTTGTATGAAGATCACCTCACCGAGCAACTGTTGCGACAGCTCGCAAACAGCCTTACTGGCCCTCGGTTCATCTTTATACAGACCATACATCCCAGCTACCACCAGAAAGCAGGCATAGATAAAGCAGATCATTGGTTTCCTAATGCTTGGGCGGGCCTACCCGGCTCTTTTTCCCACCCTCACCCCTGGTATTTCCGAACGATGGAAAGCTGGCAACAGTTATTTGAATCTACTGATTATCAACTCATAGATTACAAAGAACCTAAAAAGGCAGAACAAGACGCGCCGGCTTCCATTATTTTCAGAATCACTCCTAAAAACGGCCTCAGATAGCGTGAAATTGAGGGGTAACGCCTACCTTTAGATATTACTTTACACTAAAACCCATTATTACACATTATGAAAAATGTACTTTCCCTGTGCATGACGCTCTGCCTATTGGCAAGCGCTTGCCAGCCAACCCCCAACGTAGAGGAAACCGTTACTACTCCACCTCTTGAAGCTCCTTTCACCATTTCTATTGAAGAAGATACGACTCGGCCGCACTTGCCAGCCCTACACTCTTTTGTGCTAGCCACTTCAGATGAAAACTGGCTGCTATTTGCTGGCCGGACGAACGGTATGCACGATTTTGGTGGAGATCATTATGAAGATGGCTCCTTCCCACATGTTGATTTTAACCGACACTTTTTTGTTTGCGATGCAACTACCTGCGATAGTTTACCAGTGAGTATTGTTCCAATCCCTTATCAGGATATTTTTAAAGCAACCAACCTGCAACATGTGCAAATTGGCAATGATTTGTATGTGTCTGGTGGGTACGGAGAAAACCCTACTGGCGATACGGTCTGGACGGAGCGTTGGGATACCTATGATATCATAGCAAAAATTGACGTTCCAGCTTTGGTAGCAGCAGTAAAAACTCAAGATGCGGCCGCAGCTGTAGAGGCGATGATGTTTGGTCAAGATAAAATGGTAGAGGCCACTGGTGGCGAATTCTTCAAGATGGGTGACTACTTCTATTTAGCAGGTGGCCATATCTACAATGGCTTTTTCTCTTCTGAAGCGGCAAAACGCAAGGATACGCTTGGTGTTCAAACCTACCTCAATGCCGTGCACCGATTTAAGCTTGAAGAGCGCGAAGGCCAGCTGGTGGTATCGGATGCCTCCAAAATTACAGATGGCAAAACAGATAGCACCACCCAATTTCGCCGCCGCGACCTACCCATTGCCAAGACCTTACAAGCTACCGAAAGCGGACTTACCTCCGCCATAAGCTTATACGCTGGCGTATTTACCAGCCCTCAAAATAAAATCCCAGAGCTGAAAGCAAATGCTAATTTTACGCACCCTATCCATATCTTTCAGGATGGCAGCTATCATATAGATACTACCTATACTCAGAATCTCAATGTATATGCTGCACCCAACTTTGTAGTGTACGATGGCACTGCTAATACCTACCACACCACCATTATCGGGGGTATCGGAGATGGCTCTCCCGGTATTAATTACACCAATACAGTGCTGACTGTCAACCATAGTCTCGATCCCACCATTGCGACTACCGAAAGCCTGCAAGACAGCATCCCTGTCAATGGAGCCTTCTATGGTGCCGAGGCGAATATTTTACTCTCCGAAGCAACCAAAGTGGCGGGTACCGAGGTATTTGACCTGACTTCCGTCAAAAGTGGCGAGCAGGTGGATATTGGCTTATTCTACGGCGGCATCCATGCCTTTGTCAATAATCCTGGAGGGTATGGCCGTGGCAAGTCGATTGCATCCAATAAGGTATTCAGGATGAAAATCACTAAAAGGTAAGAGCGGAGGAACTATCGCAATGTCTTTTGCGTAATGTGTGGTGGCTGGCTAACAACGGCCACCTCAAAAAATCAAATGACATTATGGAAACCGCCATCGGTATTTTTGTTATTTTCTTTTTCGTATTTGTTACTGTTGCAGCTGCTCGGGCGATGGTTTACTTACACCGGCAAGGCCTGCTGAAGGGCCTCCTTCGTGGGAGGTGGCTTACCGGCGCCTTGACGCTTTTTTTTATCCTCCAATTTATCGTGGTGGGAATCGCTATGGTTGCGGGAGCAGCCTGGGCGACGCCTGTTATGCGATACACGATCATCCTATGGTTAGTCTACTGCTGGGTATATGGCATGGGTAAGGCTTTCCGACTATGGTCAGTCTTACAAAATGAGGAGCTCAGAAGTTTTGGTGACTTTATGGGCCGTGACGCTTACTTAGATGAGCTGATGATGAAGGCCATCAATATCAGCTTACAGGAAGGCTATACGCCATCTGATACCACAGCTAGCGAGCCTATTAATTTGGCTACGAATACACGATCAGTGGATGTTTTTAATGATGAGGACTATTTTAAAACGGCCCTTCCAATTGCGATTCGCAGAAAGATCAAGCGGGGAATGCTTGGACTGCTGGTGCAAACAGCCTTTTTCTTACTTATACTTTGGGGCATGGGCTAAGCTTAGGAGTCAAGTAGATGCGTTCCATCCTCAATCGTTACTTGATAAGCCAAGAGATGAATGCCAAATTGTTGGAGGTAGGCTGTGCGCAGTCGATGCGTCAGCTCCTCCACGGCATTTTTGCGCACCAAATTAATCGTGCAACCGCCAAAACCTCCGCCCATCATGCGCGCACCAAGCACCGCAGGATTGTCTTGTGTTTGGGTAACCAAAAAATCAAGCTCTGGACAGCTCACTTCATAGTCCGCACTCAAGCTCTTATGAGAAGCATATAGCAATGCACCTACCTCGTCCAAACGGCCCCCTTTTAATGCTGTCGTAGTATCCAACACGCGCTGATTTTCAGTCACTACATGGTGGCAGCGGCGGTACACCAGCTCTGATAGCTGCTCAGTTTGTGCTTCTAATTGTGCTAAACTGACATCTCGCAAGCTGCTAATCGCTGGATAATTTCGCTTTAACAATGCCACCCCCTCCTCACATTGCGCTCGACGCTCATTATAGGCCGAGTCTGCCAGCGCATGCGACACCTTCGTATCGAATAACAGCAGTTGATAGTCCCCCAATGCTAAAGGAAAATACTCATACTCCAAGCTCCGACAATCCAACAGTAACACCTGATCTTTCTTACCCATCATACTGGCGAACTGATCCATGATACCACACTTAATCCCCACAAAGTGGTGCTCCGCCAATTGCGACGCTTTGATCAGCTGCATTTGGCTATAGCCTAATCCAAACAATTCATTGAGCCCATAGGCAAAGGCACATTCCAAGGCTGCCGACGAACTCATCCCGCTTCCAATAGGCACATTTCCACCAAAAGTGGCTTCAAAGCCCTCCATTTTTGCGCCAAGCTGCTGCAGCTCGTGCACCACACCCATCACATAATTGGGCCAGCCACTCTTTATTGGACGAAAGTCCTGCAAATCAAATTCAAAGGTTTCATTGATATTTTCGGCGATAAGTTTGCATTGGCTAGGTGTCGCATTTTTGCGTAAGCGTACCACTGTTTTTTTATCAATTGCTGCGGGGAGTACAAAGCCGTCATTGTAGTCGGTATGTTCACCAATGATGTTGATACGGCCGGGAGAGGCTACGGTAATCTCATTCATAAATCAAACTTACATAATTACCGTGACTTAGCGTTCTATGGCGGCTTCTAGCATGACATCCCTACGGATTTGTAGGTCTTCTAACGTGTTGTTGATAGGAAAATCTGGCTCCAAGCCCAGCTCAACATGGTTCTGCTCGGCATCCAAATAAAAGCCTTGAGGAATATCGATCACCCAACCATTGGGCAACTCAAAAGACTGGCCACCGCCGGCGCCACCACCACTAATTTGACCAATGATTTCCACATAAGGCAAGCTTCTAGCCATGCCTGCAAACATAGTTGCGGCACTGTATGAACCACGATTAATCAAAACCTTTGTTCGGATGGCCTTCGAGTTAGCTTTGGGTCGCGTCGTTAGAGGTAACAATTCGGTGAAGTCGTTCCGACCAGGCCCACCTTTTTGTACCTGGTAGCCCACTAGCGTTTCCGTTTCGGATAGATACCCCACAATCTCTACCCCATTACCGATTTGCCCGCCTGGATTACTACGCACATCTATAATCACTTTTTGCACATCGGCTTCTAAAAAAGCATCCCAAACGGGAGCAAAATCTGCGGCACCTCTCATATTACTGTAATGTACATATCCAATCGAATCTTGAATAATACCGTAGGTAATCGTTCCTCGAATGACGCGGTAGTCATTGTTCAGATAGTCTGCCCGTGCGATTCCCAGATCGAATAAGACATCGAAGCCCTGCGTGTAATTGTAACTTATCGTTTGGGAGCCATCAGCGATTACACCATGCCCATCTTCCAGTTCAAAAAGCAAATCAGTGCAAAAGTCGAATAGGACAAACTCTGACCTAACATTTGCTAAGCGGCTCGTGTAAGTCGTTCTAATCGCATCCCAATCAATGCCTTTTAGCTCAAAGAAGGGATAGTTTTGATCGATATGCGTCCACATCGTTTCGAATACTTCTACCTTAGAGCTTTCGCTAAATTCAAAATCTTTAGCGCAAGCGGTGCAGCATAATAAGCCCACCAGCAGCGCGTAAATAGCTATATGCTTCATAGTCTTCTTACGATTAATCGGATGGTATGATGAAATAGCGACAGGGGTTTTTCATCTCCCGTAAAGATGCCTATAAACTGATACCCCGTGCCAAAATGCCAGCCTTTTTTACCAATAGAAAAAAAGAGATCAGAGCTAAACTCGATTTTTGTGAACTCATTGAGGCTGCCAATACGCCCACTTCTAAGACCTGCACCTATCAGCCCTTCTTCTCGCCAGCTGAACGTCCCTGGTTGAAGAAAAGCATCAGGGAAACCAGACCCATAGGACGGTCGCGTGCGGTAGCTCAGGAGGGGCAAGCGGAGCTGTGTCATCCAGGGCTTGTTCCAGAGTCTCCTGTTCCATCTAGAAGAAACTCCCAGCGAAAGCCATTGCGTGTAGCTGATTATATTATTGTCATTCCACGGCCCATCCCGCTCGGTATAAATGATGCCCGTACCAATATATCCACCTAGGTAAAGCCCCTTAACCTGCTTTGTAGTTCTTAGGTAGTCGTACTGAATTTCTGCCCATTGATTATTGGTGGAGCTGGGGAGATCGGCGCCAGAAGTAGAGCTTTTATAAGCTACATTTATCCGATGGATAACCCGCTCATTAGCAGATTCATATCCAAGATCGATGCTGAATCCTGTTCCATCTCTATACTTCGATGTATAGCGCTGCTCCTTGACCGTATGATAAGCATATCCAAGGCTTGCTGTTACTGTTTTGGTGGATTGGGCAGTTGCCGCCAGTGAAGAGAACAACAGGAGAACAAGGTAAAGAAACTTCATAAGGCATTTTGCTTGATTTACTCGCTAGGCGAGTAGCGTGAACCTAACTCCGATGCTCTGAAATGGTTTCTTCCAATGCTCCCTAATCTAGTCGGATAAGCGACTGCAATTCACTATTTGACAGCTCTCCAATCCATTTTTCGCCGGTAGATACCGTCAGGTTGGCCAGCTCTTTTTTGCTTTGCAGCATCTTATTAATCTTTTCTTCGAAGGTACCTTGGGTGATAAACCGGTGTACCAGCACATTGCGCTCTTGGCCGATGCGGTAGGCCCGATCCGTGGCTTGCGCTTCAACGGCAGGGTTCCACCAGAGGTCGTAGTGGATCACATTGCTGGCAGCCGTTAAGTTGAGGCCGGTGCCGCCTGCTTTTAGCGACAGTAACATAATACGGGTGGATCGATTTTCTTGAAAATCGCTGACCATGGCATCGCGTCCCTTACGGCTTACGCCACCATGTAGGAAGGGAGGCTTTATACCAAATTCCGCTTCCAACAGTTGTGCGAGCAAGTTGCCCATCGTTTGGTATTGGGTAAAAATGAGGCTTTTCTCGCCGCTGTCGAGCGTTTGTCGAAGTAAGGGTATGAGGAGCTTGGTCTTGCCTGATAAATTGGTGTGTACATCGCCCTTTTTGAGGAAGTGGGCGGGATGATTGCAGACTTGCTTGAGGGCCGTAATGAGTTTCAGAATGAGTCCCCTGCGATTGATGCCTTCTGCTTCTTCGACTTGCTTCATCGTGGTGTCCACTACATTTTGGTAGAGGGCGGCTTGCTCGGGAGAAAGCTCACAAAACTGGTCTTGCTCGATCTTATCAGGCAGGTCCTGGATGATGGATCGATCCGATTTGAGGCGGCGCAGGATGAAGGGGGAGGTAATTTTGCGGAAACGCTCCAACTGCCGCTGGTCGCGCTCTAGCTCGATAGGCTTGGCAAAGTTTTCTTTGAACTTAGCAAGCGATCCCAAGTATTTTTTATTTGAGAAATCGAAGATGCTCCAATATTCGCTCAAGCGGTTCTCGACTGGCGTACCACTCATCGCAATGCGGACAGAAGCCTTCATTTTTTTCACGGCTTTTGTTTGGGCGGTGGTTGGATTTTTGATGTTTTGTGCTTCGTCAATCACAACGGCTAGCCACTTTTGCTTCTGCAAAATGCTGGTTTCGCTGCGTACTACACCGTAAGTAGTGATG
>JBCCRH010000002.1:0-50108 GCA_039208045.1 Bacteroidota bacterium | reverse complement strand
GGTATAGAGCAGGGTATAGATAAAAGAAATATGGAAGTTGCCAAAATGATGAAGGCTAATGGAGAGTCTATCGAGAAAATCCAGTTATATACAGGCCTTAGTGAAGAGGTTATTAAGATGATTTGAATATAGCAGAGGACAAAGTTTAATTGCCTTGTCCTCTGTTGACTCTAATATACGATTTACGCTATTTCATCGGCAGGGTTGCGGTAAATGCAATGGGCACTTCCTCTTTCGGGCCATCCCCATCAAAGTCAAATGCGCGGCGTTGTAGCAAGGCAGAACCTTCGATCTGGTAGGGTGCTTCTTCTGAAATAGTAAAGTTAATAGCAACAGCTTTTTCGATACCTTTTAGGGAGAGCATAGCATCTGTGGTATAGCTACTGTCTGCATTTAGAGTAGCTCCTTTTAGTGAAACCATGGCTTTAGGGAATTTTTTCATGTAGAAATAATCCTTCTTTTTCTTCACTGATTTTTCCAAATCTTTCCAGTCACATACGACAGAAGTAATATCTATTTCAATAACTGCTTCTATTTGGGTAGGATCATTATCTGGCATGTTGATGGAGGCGAAATGCCATCTTTCAAACGTAAAGGTCTGTGGGCTGCCAGCATCTCCAATGGCAGTCAGGGTGCCAGGCGTTTCGCCTTCATAGGAGTAAGCGTCGGCAGTAGTGAAACTCATATTTAAGGTGAGTAGGCTGATGATTGCTAAAAGCGCGAGTACTAGACTAAGTTTTGTGACGTTTTGCATGGTGGATTAATTATTATTGGGTGATAAAATAAAATTTAGATCAAATGCCATGTTTTTGCTGGCATCTTCTGGCCCATCCGGGCCTTTTACTCCAAAGTCATCTGTAACATTAATTTGGAAATCAACGTGCACGAAGAGCTCCGGCTGTTGCTCTTGATCCAGTTGTGGTGTGAATTCTGCTTGTACCAGCAATGGAATTTCCTTTTGCATAAATTCGAAGGTGCCGTTAATGGGTATCCGATTGACAATTCCAGCTTGCAGTGGCTGCCCTAATTCAGGGAGTTGGAATTTGAAGCTAGCATCAGGGAAACGTTTGGTGAAGATGTACTTTTTCTTCACTTTATCATCTAGTTCCTTCATGCCCATGGTCATAGAGCTTAGCTGGGCAACAAACTGTCCTTCTGCAATACTACCATTGGGATGTAAGCGAAGGTTACCCTCAAAATTGGGCACTTCCCCAGCGTAGCGGTCGAGTGGAGGCAAGAAATTAAAGAATAAGGTAGGAATTCCTTGGACTACAGACGTTGGCTGATTCCAAGCTTGCGCTAACTCAAAATTAGGACTAATTGCTTCTGCTTGCGTCAGTGTAGCAGGGGTAGTAATACCCACGCTTTCCCACCTTACCTCCTTAGTGTCTTGTGGCAGGGGACTCCATCTATCGCCAATTTCGGAGCCTGTAATTGCTGCTCTGATCGTCTCTTCAAATTGTTGTCCGACGCTATAAAATAAAGCATCTTGATCTGCTAAACTAGCTTTTAGCGGGGTAAGCTGCGTCGTGTAGACAGGCCGGATACAGTTAAACATAGAATAAACTTCCAGCGATAAGAATAGCATACCTGCTTCATCTAGATAAGGATGCACATCGCAATAGAATGACCGATCCGTTTTAGAGAGACAAGCAGTAGTTTGGGTTTGAAAGGACTCCATACCCTTGGCTATTGCCATTAGGGCATTTTCTCGAAACTGATTTTCTGAGAAGTCTTCTGGGACATTGCCTTGTAAGGCAGTTAGTTTAATAGGGGCATTAAGTTTTGCTCTACCCTCTTCCATTTGCAAGGTCTGATCGGCACAAAATGCAACTTCAGCTCTGGGGCGTAGGCGATTAGTGCGTATAAAATTTCGAATGGTATTCCACTCCATATAACGGCTAGCATAGGTAGAACGACCCTGGTTATTAGCATAGATAATAGCAGGGGTAGCTGTGATAGATTGGGGAATGCCTGCCGAAGCTTCTCGTACCATGAGTTTAATCCGCTCTTGCTGGCACCACTTTTTTAGTTGAGGAATCGTATTGGTGCGAAAATGCTCATCCTGAGGTTGTAAGAAAACGACCAAGGTTTCCGATGGCGTAAGTTTAATAGCTTGAGGCTTTTGTTGGGGGCCACTCGTTACGGCAGTTGATACCGACAGTAGAAGCGAAAGCAACACAAAGAAAAAGGCTATTCGTATCATAGCTTATTATTTTTGGATGGATTCCTAATGGATAATACTGGAACAGATAGAAAGGAATAGTCTCTCAATTGTTGAGCCGAGAAAGAGAGGATAAGTCTGGATTCTTGAATTTATGCAACTTTATGGAAGCAAGAGAGCTGTCCTCTTGTCATTACTTCGCAAATCGTTTCCGCAAGAGCGGATAGCTAAACACGGCAAGCAGAATAATGACCACACCCCAGTAGAAATTACCCGTTAACTCTTCATTTTCATTGAGGATTAGCCAAGCCAGGATGATACCGTATACCGGCTCTAAGTTAATAGCTAGATTGGAGGCAAAGGCTGATAGATGGCGCAGGGAGCGCAATGCCAATACATAAGCTAGCGTAGTACACAAGAGCGAAAGTACCATTAGATACATCCAATCCGTTGAGCTGGGCCAAAAAGGAATAGTTTCTTCACTACTCCAAAAGTAAAAGGGCAAGATCAGACTAATGAATAACCAAGCACTCCCCAGCTCCAAAAAGGTAATACTCATTTCATCGGATTTGCCAACCATCCGTTTATTGAGCGTAGCAAAAAGAGCAGCCAGAAAGGCAGAAAGTAAGCCTACCCATATACCAGTGAGCATACTTGGAGAGGTGCTATTCACAATCATAGCCATCCCTGGAATAACCAGTAAGCCCAAGACTAACTCGAAGCCCTTGATGCGTTGCCGCATGATGAGCGGTTCTAACAAAGCAGTGAAGAAGGAAGTAGTAGCCATACAGACTACTGCAATAGAAGCATTCGCTAGCTTAATTGCTCCATAAAAGGCAATCCAATGCACCGCTACCAACACCCCTATGCCCATAAACTGGAGAATCGTTTTTCGCGGAAGCGTCCTAAAAAGCTTAGCTACCCGAATGAGAAAGAGCAAACTAACTGAGGTGATTAGCACGCGCCACCATACTAAAGTGACAGCAGATAGATCAATCAGGTCTCCGAGTATCGCAGTAAAGCCAAAAAGAAGCACGGCGATATGTAATTCGACATAAGCTTTTTGAACAGGTGTCATTGCTTTATTGTTTCGAGAGCATACACAAGTATGAATAGGGGCAAAACAACGAAAATTGATTGATTTTCAATACTTTTGCTTCACTAATTTTTATCCAATAAAACACCATCAAACTATGGCAATCCAAGTAGGTGACACAGCACCGGCTTTTACACTTCGCGCTTCTGATACCTCAGAAGTTTCTTTAGCAGACTACAAGGGAAAAAATGTAGTATTACTCTTTTTCCCATTAGCATTTACAGGCGTATGTACCACAGAATTATGTACGATGCGTGATGATATTGCTAGTTATCAGGGCCTAGACGCCGAAATTTTAGCGGTGTCTGTGGATTCCCTTTTTACGCTTGAAAAATTTAAAGCAGAGCAAAACCTTAATTTTCCATTGCTTTCTGATTTTAACAAAACAGCATCCACTGCATATGGTGCTTTGTACGATCAATTTGTATTGGATATGCAAGGAGTATCCAAGCGTTCTGCTTTTGTAATTGATAAAGAGGGAGTGGTGCGTTATGCCGAGGTATTGGATAATGCTGGAGAACTTCCGAACTTTGCAGCTGTAAAAGAAACTTTAGGTTCGTTGAATTAGTTGATGCTATTGGCTAGCATTCAAAATAAGATATTATGTTGATAAACAGTACCGTTGAAGAGCTCGAAGAAGTATTAGTGGAAGAGGAAGTGACTGATACCGATAAGGGTGACCCTGCTTATTTGATTGTTTACAACGACGATCATAATACCTTCGATTGGGTGATTCAGTGCTTCATGGAGGTACTAAAGCATAGTCATGCACAAGCGGAGCAGTTGTCACTGCTCATTCATTTTAAGGGGAAAGCTACGGTAAAAACAGCTCCCAAGAATGTGCTCAAGCCCAAGAAAGATGCACTGACGGAGCGTGGTTTATCAGCAGTTATCGAAGAAATTTAAGTAATATTCTATCATATTAGGCGAAGCAATGGTTCGGTTCTGTTGATTCGCCTTTTTTATTTGAAGCTATCCTATGCCTGTTTTTTGGCTTTCAGATGAGTATATTGACTTTCCCGATCCTCAGTTGGCTAATGAGGAAGGGGTGCTCGGCATAGGTGGTGATTTATCCACAGAACGCCTACTGCTCGCCTATCAGTTAGGTATATTTCCATGGTATAATCCAGGCGAACCCATTATGTGGTGGAGCCCTGATCCGCGCTTTGTGCTTTATCCTGATGAGCTGAAGGTAGCGAAGAGTATGCGGCCGTATTTCAACCAAAAAAAGTTCGGACTTACCTTTGATACTACCTTTGAGCAAGTGATGCGTTCCTGTCAAACCACTGAACGAAAAGGACAGCTTTACATAAGTAGCTGGATTACAGAAGAAATGATTCACGCTTATGTGCAGTTGCATCAATTGGGCTTTGCACACTCTGTGGAGGTATGGTCGGGCGAGGCGTTGGTTGGAGGACTGTATGGCATCGCGATTGGGAAAGTATTCTTTGGCGAATCGATGTTTACAAAAGTAAGCAACGCTAGTAAATTTGGATTTATCTCGCTGGTACGGAAATTAAGAGAGCAGGGTTTTTGGCTCGTTGATTGCCAACAGCAAACACATCACCTAGCTAGTTTGGGAGCTAAAGCAATTAAGCGAAAAGATTTTTTAGATTTACTGGAGAAAAATATTGAAGAACCTACTTTAGTAGGATCTTGGCAATCGTGGGCGGAGTAAGCCTAAATAAAACAAAAAACAGATGCGCTTTAGGGGACTTTTAATGCTACTTGGAGGACTATTAAGTATCGCATTCACTGGTGATGAAGCTCGCAATTATCCTACTGATTATTTCCGCGCTCCCGTAAACTATCAAATGAAGCTTTCGGGTACTTTTGGAGAGCTTCGACCTAATCATTTCCACGCTGGCATCGATATTAAGGGAAAGGTAGGGGCTAAGCTCTATGCCATCGGCGATGGCTATATTTCCCGAATAAAAGTACAGGAAGGAGGATACGGAAATGTGCTCTACATCAATCACCCAAATGGCTACACTAGTGTGTATGCCCACCTACATCGCTTTACGCCAGAGGTAGCAGACTACGTAAAGCAGGCCCAATACAACGCCCAAACCTTCGAAATCGAACTTTATCCCCCCAAGGATTTATTTGCTTTCGCAAAAGGTGATGAGATTGGTAAAATGGGCGTTTCTGGCCGTTCGTTTGGCCCGCACCTGCATTTTGAGATTAGAGATACAAAAACAGAAGAGCCGATTAATCCCTTACTGTTTGGGTTGAAAGTAGCAGATTCTCGTCGACCAAAATTGCATCAGCTAAAGCTCTTTGGACTCAGTAAATATATGGAGACGACCTCCACAAAGACCCTGTCGGTATACGGTAAGGGAAAGACTTATAGCGTGAAGGGAGATACTACCTACGTTAAGGCACCGCAAGTAGGCGTTGCACTCAAAGCGTATGACCATATGGATGAAGTGCGCAATTGGAATGGCATTTACTCCCTAAGCCTATTCTTAGACGATTCCTTGCACTATCAGTTCGAGATGGAACGCTTTGCTTTTTCGGAATCTAGATATATCAATGCTCATTTAGACTATGAAGAGCAAGTAACCAAGAAAAGTTACTTTAATCGATGCTTTTTGCTACCGGGAAATGAGCTGTCGATTTATAACTATTTGGTTGATCGCGGAGTCATTAATCTCAATCAAGAACGAGCTCGAAAAGTAGAACTAGTTGCCAAAGATATAGAAGGCAATGAAGCGAAGCTTCGGTTTTGGGTAAAGCAACATTCAAAGCCCCCCCCTACTGCTGCAACTACCAATCACACCTACTTTCTTCCCTATCAAGAGAAAAGCATTATCGAATTGCCTAACCTCAAGGCCTTCTTCCCAGAAGGAACGCTGTACGAAAACCTATACATGAGCTATAACAGTGCCGAAGATCAATCCAATGGTATCTACTCAGCAGTACACCATATACATGACTATAAAACCCCTGCACATAAGTACTTCACTCTTTCATTGCTGCCCAGTACACTTCCGCTTTCGCTAAAAGACAAAGCCTTTGTGGCTTATTGTGGAAAGAATAACAAAGTCATTAATTATGGTGGTGAATGGGAAGGCGAATGGTTAAAAACCAAGGTACGCGACTTCGGAGATTTTTACATCTCAGTCGACGATAAAGCTCCTAAAATTGTGCCTTTGAACTTTAAGAAAAATCTTAAAGGCCGAAAACGTGTTTCCTTCAAAATTACAGACAATATAGCTACCGCTAGAAATGTAGCTGGACTTCAATATCGAGCTACTATAGATGGGCAGTGGGTGCTACTCCAATTTGATGCGAAAAATGATTTACTTACCCATACGTTCGAATCGGACTTAACGAGTGGCGAGCATCAATTGCGTTTAGAAGTGTGGGATGCTTTAAACAATAAAGCTGTTTTTGAACGTTCTTTTGTGCGATAACTTACCCAACGCTTTTGGGGACATAGGCGGTCTATCTGGATAGATAGTTAAATATTTCAACCAATAAAATGTAAGCCTATGAAAACGATCAAAATGTGTTTTGCTCTTCTCTTTTTTGTTAGTCTATTTGTTGCCTGCGACTGTGATGATGAGTCGCTGTGCGAAGCTAGCCAGCCAACAGCAGACTGTCTTTGTACAGAACAGTATGAGCCCGTATGCGGCTGTGATGGTATTACTTATGATAATGCCTGCTTCGCAGCTTGTAGTGGCATTCCTGACTGGACACCTGGCGAATGTAATTAACGTTTGCCTTCCTGAACCTCTTCCTTTCCGTTGTGTTTCTCAATAATATTTAACCAAAATCAATTTGCAGTATGACACATTTGAAGGAAGGGGATCAGGCTCCCGGTTTTTCTGGTGTAAACCAAGATGGAGCATCGATCTCGCTAGCTGACTATAAAGGCAAAAAGCTCATCCTATTTTTCTACCCAAAAGATAATACCCCCGGCTGTACTGCTGAAGCGTGCAACTTACGCGATAACTTCGATGACTTGAAAGCCAAAGGCTTTGAGCTATTGGGCGTCAGCCCAGACAGTGAGCGCAAGCATCAGAATTTTATCAATAAGTTTGGCTTGCCCTTCCCGTTATTGGCGGATACCGAGAAAGAGGTACTCAATGCTTATGGAGCATGGGGCCCTAAATCCATGTATGGGAAGACCTATGATGGAGTATACCGAACTACTTTTGTGATTAATGAGGAGGGAGTGATTGAAAAGGTATTCAAAAAAGTGAAGACGAAAGCGCATACTGAGCAGATATTGGAAGCGCTAAAAGCATAGACTAATGTTACCTTATGTGCCTAATGTAGTTGTTAAATGCTAGGGCTAAGCTTTTTTATTAACCACATTAGGCACTTTAGGGGCACATTAGCTTATAGGTCGAATTTGATGCCTTGGGCTAGGGGCACTTCGGTACTGTAATTAATTGTGTTGGTTTGGCGGCGCATGTAGGCTTTCCAGGAGTCCGAGCCACTCTCGCGGCCTCCACCTGTTTCTTTCTCTCCACCAAAGGCCCCGCCGATTTCAGCGCCACTGGTACCAATATTTACATTTGCAATACCACAGTCAGAACCACCAGCTGATAGGAATAACTCAGCATCGCGCATGCTATCTGTCATGATGGCGGAAGACAAGCCCTGGGGTACATCATTCTGCATCGTAATAGCGTCATTGAGTTTACTGTATTTGATCAAATAGAGGATGGGCGCGAAGGTCTCGTGCTGTACGATTTTGTAGCTATTTTCTACCTCTGCAATACAAGGCTGCACATAGCATCCACTTTGGTAGTCGTCCCCGCTTAGCACGCCACCCTCTACAGCAAAGCTTCCTCCTTCCACTTTTACCTGTTCAATTGCGTGCAAATAGTTCTTTACGGCATCTCTATCGATGAGTGGTCCAACATGGTTATTTTCATCCAAGGGATTGCCGATACGTAGTTGTTGATAGGCCGCAGCTAGCTTATTTTTTACACTTTCGTAGATGCTGTCGTGTACAATCAAGCGGCGCGTGGTGGTGCAACGCTGGCCAGCTGTACCTACTGCACCAAATAGAGCACCAGTCAGTACAATGTCCATATTGGCACTTGGTGTGATGATGATCGCATTGTTTCCACCTAGCTCCAAGAGCGACCGACCAAGGCGAGCCGCTACATCTGCCCCAACAATTTTACCCATTCGGGTACTTCCGGTCGCTGAAATTAGTGGAATTCGTTTATCCTTAGTGAGCATTTCACCTACCTTGTAGTCGCCTGTAATAATGCAAGAAATACCCTCTGGTAGCTCATTTTCTTTGAGTACTTTTTGCAAAATATTTTGACAGGCAACAGCACAAAGAGGGGTCTTCTCAGACCCTTTCCAGATACATACATCACCACACACGAGTGCAATCATGGCATTCCAAGACCATACTGCTACCGGGAAATTAAAAGCGGAGATGATACCCACCACACCCAATGGATGCCACTGCTCGTACATGCGATGGTTGGGGCGCTCCGAATGCATGGTCAGGCCATATAGTTGGCGGGATAAGCCTACGGCGAAGTCGCAGATGTCGATCATCTCTTGTACTTCTCCCCAGCCTTCTTGCAAGCTTTTGCCCATTTCGTAGGATACCAAACGCCCAAGGGCATCTTTGTGTGCACGTAACTCATTGCCATATTGGCGAACGATTTCCCCGCGTTTGGGGGCAGGGATGGTGCGCCAAGTTTCGAAAGCACGTTGTGCATGCTCCATCACTTGTTCGTATTCTTTGGCAGAGGTAACACTGACCTCTCCAATTTTGGCGCCATCTACCGGCGAATAGGAAGCAATATAGTTACCACTATCACTCCATCGGAGTCCGGTACTAGTACCTGCATTTTGGTTTTTCAGGCCTAGTGATTTCAGAAAACTCGTATCCATTTTTCTCTTTTATAAATTGGTTTTATAATAGGATCAGCCTAAGCACTTAAGAGCTTTTTGACGATAGTTGAAATAGCCTTACCGTCTGCGCGACCAGCAAATTTTTTGGAGGCCATCCCCATCACTCTACCCATATCCTTCATAGATGAAGCACCTGTTTGTTCGACAATAGCCTTTACCTCTTTTTCTAACTCTTCAGGGCTCATCTGAGCAGGAAGATATTTTTCGATGACGTCGATTTCTTCGCGCTCGGTCTGCGCTAGCTCTTCTCTACCTTGCTCCTCGTAGATGGCCAAGGAATCACGGCGTTGCTTCACCATTTTCTGGAGCATTTTGATTCCTTTATCTTCTGTAAATTCTTCGCCAGAGCCATCTGTTTTGGCTAATAGAATGGCTGCTTTTATGGCGCGGATACCGCGCAAACTCACTTTATCTTTCGCTTTCATCGCCTCTTTGAGGTCGCTTACAATTCGTTTTTCTAAACTCATATTTTATATCTTTTCAATTATGGAAACTATACTGCACAACATTGGGCTAATCCATAAAAGTTCACGATAGCTTTTGTTCGATCATCGCTGCCAATGCTGCAAACTCTTCAATACTTAGTTTCTCAGGCCGCTTTTCGAAAATAGATTCCTTTAGAATGGGGTCGTTAGGGATCAAACTCTTGATAGTATTGCGGAGCATTTTTCGCCTTTGCTGGAAAGCCACTTTTACTACACGCCTAAAAATCTTTTCGCTGCAATTAATTAGTGGTGTTTCTCGCCTAACTAGTCGGATGACGCCCGACTTGACTTTTGGGGGTGGGGTGAAAGAACTTTTTTCTACAGAGAAGAGATAGTGCCCTTCGTAGAATGCCTGGATTAAAACACTAGTTACACCATAGGTCTTATCTCCGGGAGGCGCCACCACACGTTCTGCTACTTCTTTCTGAAACATACCCACCATTTCTGGAATTTGGTCTCGATATTCCAGCATCTTAAATAGAATTTGGCTAGAAATATTATAGGGGAAGTTACCAATGAGTGCAAAGGGTGAATCTTCAAAAAAGAGCTTTAGATTGACTTTGAGAAAGTCTGCGGAGATGATGTTTTCTTTGAGTGTTGGGTAGTGTTTTTTGAGGTGTAATACCATGTCTCGATCTGCTTCTACGACCAGTAGCTCTTGATCTTGCTGGAGCAAGTATTTGGTCAACATCCCTCGGCCAGGGCCTACTTCCAATATTTTGTGGGTAGCTTCGTTCAATTGGAGACTACCAGCGATACGGGCGGCAATATCTTCTCGATTGAGGAAATGCTGTCCAAAGGATTTTTTAGCTTTCAAAACGCTGGCCAATTTTTTGCAAAGGTACGTTTACCATTTGCAATTCCCAAACACGTGATAGAAATCATTATCTTTGTGCATTTGCGAAAAAAGTGAAAAATAGCTTTTATGGAGCCAATAAAAATAGGTGTTAGTATAGGTGATATCAATGGTATTGGATTAGAGGTCATCTTAAAAACGTTTATACAAGAAAATATTAGCAAATACATCACGCCCGTAATTTATGGATCAGCCAAGGTTGTTTCTTATCATAAAAATATAGTAGGGCTTGATCTCCAAATGAGCACTTGTAATTCTGCTGAACGCGTGCATCAAAATCGGATTAATGTGGTCAATTGCTGGCAAGAAAATGTAAATATTACCCTTGGGAAAGCCACAGAGCAAGGAGGTCAATACGCTTATCGATCACTAGAAGTAGCAGTACACGACCTTAAGCAAGGATGGATTGATGCCTTGGTAACTGCCCCCATCAACAAAGCAGCTATGAAGATGGCTAACTTTCCATTTCCGGGGCATACAGAATTTCTTACCGAAAACTTTGGAGTTAAGCAGAGCTTGATGTTCATGGTAAGCGATAATTTAAAAATTGGGGTAGCTACTAATCATATCCCAGTGAGCGCCGTGGCCAACACCATCACCAAAAACTTAATTACTGAAAAAATCCATTTAATGCATGACTCCTTGCGGAACGACTTTGGCATCGAGCGCCCAACTATTGCTGTATTGGGCCTTAACCCACATGCTAGTGACGAAGGAAATATCGGGAAGGAGGAAGAACAAATCATTCGACCAGCGATTGTGCAATGCAAAAAGAAGGGTATGCTAGTGATGGGCCCCTACGCTGCGGATGGCTTTTTTGGTTCTAGTCAGTATGCCAAATTTGACGGGATATTGGCGATGTACCACGATCAAGGTTTAATTCCTTTTAAGGCACTTTCGTTTGGGGAAGGAGTAAATTTCACGGCTGGGCTACCCATCGTTCGAACATCCCCTGATCACGGTACTGGTTTTGATTTAGCAGGTAAAAATGAGGCTGACCATTCTTCTTTCCGCAAAGCGGTGTATGCTGCTGCTGATATTGTTCGTTTTCGTAGAGAAATGGAAGAAATTAAGAAGAATGCAATGGTAAAAAAGAAGAAACCAAAAGAGGTACAGCAGGAGGGTGAAATCTTGGAATAATTGACATTTTGCGCATTTGTAATTAAACAACTCTATGCTTTAATTGCTTCTTAATTTAGAACTTAATAACGCTTAAAAAAATTAGAGCTTTTGAATAAGTCTGTAAAAATTGTGTTGGTGGTACTGCTGGTATTAATTGTTGATCAGGCAGTGAAGATTTGGGTGAAAACCCACATGACTTATGGAGAAGAAATGTCCTTATTCGGATTGGGATTAAGTTGGGCAAGGGTGCATTTTGTAGAAAATAATGGCATGGCATTTGGCTTATCACTTAGCGGAGATTATGGCAAACTGCTGTTGAGCATATTTCGAATAATCGCCGTAGGCGCATTGATTTATTATATCAGAGTATTAATTAAGAGTAAGGCGAGTTTCGGATTGCTACTCAGTTTTGGTTTAATTTTGGCTGGTGCTATCGGTAATATCATTGATAGTGCTTTCTATGGTCTTATTTTTTCGGAGTCCAATTATCATGGAGGGATAGCTACTTTATTTCCTGAAGGAGGAGGCTACGGAAGCTTTCTGCATGGCAAAGTGGTGGATATGCTCTACTTCCCTATTGCAAAAGGATATTTTCCCGAATGGGTTCCGATTTGGGGAGGAGATCCTTATCTCTTCTTTAAGCCAGTATTTAACGTGGCAGATATGTCCATTACGATAGGGGTATTAAATATTTTGTTTTTTCAACGGCAGTTTTTTAGCCAACCTATACAGCAAGAAACGCCTGATACAGTGGAAGAACCACTAGCAATCGATAATGCAACTACTGAAGCGGAAGAGCAGGAAGAAAGTACCACTAATTCTGATGCTTCTCCCGACCAAATAGATGAACAAAATACAACCACCAAGGAAGATTGAATTTTGTAAGTCCCTGTTATTTATGGCAGTAGTCCTTACTGCTATATGCAGAAAAAAAACTAATTTAGCGGCCTTTTAAGGTAGATATGGGAACTTCTCTTTGGAGATTTCCGTACGCTAGATATGAGCTCACCAATCTTGGGTTGGTGGATTGTAAATGCCAAAAAATTAGTTGTCATGATCAACATCACTTTCCCAGATGGTAAAGTACGTCAATATGAGGCAGGCACTACAGCTATGCAAGTAGCAGAGTCGATTAGTGCTGGTCTGGCGCGCAATGTACTTTCCGCAAAAGTCAATGGCGAGGTGTGGGATGCTTCTCGCCCTATTCACGAAGATGCAAGCCTCAGCCTATTGACCTGGAACGATAAAGAAGGGAAATCGACCTTTTGGCACTCTTCCGCTCACTTGATGGCAGAAGCACTCGAAGCACTTTATCCTGGTGTGAAATTTGGTATAGGTCCCGCTATTGATAATGGATTTTACTATGATGTTGATACAGGTGACCGACAATTAACTTCAGCAGACTTGCCAAAGATTGAGGCAAAAATGCAGGAGCTAGCGCGCACCAAGAGCCCTTTTGTACGCAAAGATATGAGCAAGGCAGACGCCTTAGCTTACTTTAAAGAAAAAGGAGACGAGTATAAAATTGAGCTGCTAGAAGAATTGGAAGATGGTACTATTACCTTTTATGAGCAGGGAGGATTTGTAGACTTGTGTAAGGGTCCTCATATCCCAGATACTGGAAAAATTAAGGCAGTTAAACTGATGAGCTTGGCAGGAGCTTATTGGAGAGGGGATGAAAATCGCCAACAAATGACCCGAATTTATGGGGTGGCTTTTCCAAAGGCCAAAGAGCTAAAAGAATATCTAACTTTACTAGAGGAAGCCAAAAAGCGGGATCACCGAAAGTTAGGTTCCGAGTTAGAGCTATTTATGTTTTCTGAGCGAGTAGGCTCGGGCCTACCTATATGGTTACCCAAAGGAAATGCACTACGTGAGCGCTTAATGAATTTCTTGAAAGAAGAGCAAGAAAAGCGCGGATACATGATGGTAAGCACACCTCATATTGGCAAGAAAGAGTTGTATCAAACATCAGGTCATTATGAAAAATACGGCGAAGACAGCTTCCAGCCTATCAATACGCCCCGTGAAGGAGAAGAGTTTCTACTGAAGCCGATGAATTGTCCACACCACTGTGAGATTTATGCGCATCGTCCGCATTCGTACAAGCAATTACCTTTGCGTATCGCAGAATTCGGCACTGTTTATCGCTATGAGCAAAGTGGAGAGCTGCATGGGCTTTCCCGCGTACGTGGCTTTACTCAAGATGATGCTCATATTTTCTGCACACCTGATCAGTTGAAGGATGAGTTCTTAAATGTGTTGGATTTGACGACAGCTGTGCTGAATAAAATGGGCTTTGAAAAGTTTACGGCGCAAATTTCACTGCGTGATCCAGAAGATCCTGGAAAGTATATCGGATCAGATGAAAACTGGGAAAATGCAGAGCGCGCTATCATTGAGGCTACTGCTGAAGCAGGATTAGAGACTGTGACGGAATTAGGGGAAGCTGCATTCTATGGGCCAAAGCTTGACTTTATGGTTAAGGATGCTATTGGTCGAAAGTGGCAACTAGGCACGATTCAAGTGGATTATAACCTACCTGATCGCTTTGAGCTGGAATATATAGGTTCGGATAATGCGACACATCGTCCTGTGATGATTCACCGCGCACCTTTTGGCTCTTTAGAGCGGTTTATCAGTATTCTCATCGAGCACACCGCTGGTAAGTTCCCTTTATGGCTTACGCCAGAACAATTTACGCTCTTGCCAATTAGTGAGAAATTTGAAGATTACTGTAAGCAGGTGTTAGATCAACTCGCTACACACGATATACGTGGAACGATTGATAATCGAAATGAAACCATTGGTAGAAAGATTCGCGATACCGAATTACGTAAGATTCCGTTCATGCTTATCGTAGGAGAAAAGGAGCAAGAAAGTGGCAGTGTATCTGTTCGTCGTCAAGGCGACGGAGATAAGGGAAGTATGTCTACTGACGACTTTATCGCCTACTTTAAGGACTTGTTACAGGCTTGATGCTGAACCATCGCTTCAAGTAATGGTTTCCCTCTTGTAGCAAACGGCAACAGTTATTAATTTTTGTTATATAAAAATTGTTAAAATTTGTTTAAATGCGTCGTACTGCATTTGTTTATTAAGGATTATGCCCTTACTTTAAGGTAATCGCCTTAATAGTTTCTAAACCCCGCTGCATGAGAAGAATTGTACTCTTATCCCTAGCGTTCATTTTTTTGGGTTCTGCCTTGACTGCTCAGCGTAGCTTTAGTGACCGCCTGAGTATTCGAAAAAGTAAAGTCGAAAAAGTTGGGATAGAGGTCTTTCCTAATCCGGCAGTAGATCAGATAAAGGTAAAGAATGCGGCTAAAGTGAGTAAGCTTATTCTCTTTAATGTAGTAGGCCGCGAAATGAAACGCTTTAATGTGTCAGAAGGAAAAAGCTATTCCATTAGAGATTTACCAAACGGGATGTACCTGGTACAGATTCTTGATAAACAAGAAAAAATTATCACCACACAGCGCTTAACCAAGCGCTAATTCTCCTGAACTAAGCTAAAAAATACCACGGATGGAATAAGAGCCTATTGATAAATAGACTCTATTTCACTAGCATATTTATTTCTAATTACTCTTCGCTTAAGTTTAAGCGTAGGCGTAAGCTCTGCATCGGAGCCATCTGTTTTAGTGGGTTCCCAACTGGCATCTAGCAATACGAATTTTTTGATTTTTTCGATGTGGCTAAAGTTAACATTCACCTTATTGATAATATCTTGGAATTTGTTGAGGATAGCTTGATTTTTTGTCAGCTCTGCCATGCTTGTCCACACAATACCCTCGGCTGTACACCAATCTTTGAGAGCCTCTTCAGATGGTAGTATGATAGCAGATACAAATTTGCGCTTCTCTCCGATCACCATCACTTGTTCCACCAAGAAATCTTCTTTGAGCTTTGATTCAATGGGTGCAGGAGCAACGTATTTTCCACCAGAGGTTTTGAGTAACTCTTTTTTACGGTCAGTAATCTTAAGAAACTGCTTATTGTTAGGCCCATCAACAAACTTTCCGATATCACCTGTGCAGAACCAACGTTTACCATCTATGTGTTTGATGACTTCGGCGGTTTTCTCTTCTTTATTATAATACCCCATCATAATGTTAGGGCCATGTGCCAATATTTCACCTTCTCCGGGTAGATAGACCCCATCACTATCATCGATCATGAGTTCTACATTAAATAATGGCATTCCAACTGCTCCTAGCATTGCTCCTCCAGGTTTAAACAACCCAATGGCCAGGCCTGGTGAAGTCTCTGTAAGGCCATAACCTTCTCTGATCGGAACGCCAGCTGCCGAAAACATCCGCGCTAGGTGTTCTGGGCAAGGAGCCGCCCCCGTCACAATACCTTTGATTTCGCCACCGAGTGCTTCTCTCCACTTGCTGAAAATAAGCTTGTCAGCAATGCTCTGCTGAATGCCTCGCCAACCTCCATAGGTCTTGTCGTGCTGATAATCTTTGGTAAGATCGATTGCCCAAAAGAAAAGTTTCTTTTTTAGTCCAGTTAGCGCAAGACCTTTATTGTAGATTTTTTCGTAAACCTTTTCCAGTAGCCTTGGTACTGTCGTAAAGAAGTGAGGTTTTACACGCTGTAGCATGCCATCCTCTCCCCCCAAGTTATCAGTCCCGCAAAAGGTAACAGATACTCCTGCATTGGTATACGCATAGATGGCAGAGCGTTCAAAAATATGGCAGACCGGCAGAAAGCTAAGCACCCGATCGCTACTACTTTTGACCGGAAGGATATCCGCAACTGCCGTTACATTACTCGAAATATTATTATGCGAAAGCATTACTCCTTTAGGATTACCTGTTGTACCAGAAGTATAGATAATGGTAGCTAATTCCTCAGGCTTGACAGCTGCCATACGTGCTTCTACTTCTTCTTGGCCTTTATCATGGTATAAATCTTCCCAATACAATCTCCCTTCAAATCGATCGATGGTGTATATTGCTTCAAGGGCCGGTAAATCTTTCTGTGCTTGAAGTACCTTATCGTATAAGTCACCCTCGCCTACAAAGCAAAATCGAACGCTTGCATCATTAAAAATATAGACATATTCACGTGGACTAATAGTAGGATATACGGGCACGTTAATGGCACCAACCTGTTGTATAGCTATATCAAGAATCACCCATTCTGGCCGATTTTTATAAACGATAGTCGCGATTTTGTCTCCCGCCTGAACTCCCAGTTGAATAAGTCCTCTACTGAGTTTATTCGCCTTATCTACTATTTCTTCAGTACCATAATAACGCCACTCTCCCCGGAAGAAATGACCAAAAGCTTTTGGATTTGGGCTATTTTGGTTTTGAGATTTGATATAATCGAACAAACGTGTGGGCTGTGTCATGCTGTCACTTATTTAAATACTTAAGAATATAAAATTGATATTTCTTTTTCGTGCCGATTGGTGATGATATCACGCTTTGGTTTTAGCGTTGGGGTAAGTGATCCATCTTCTTCAGTCCAAGGTAAATAAAGTAGCTGAAATTTTTTAATCTGCTCGTGAGAATATAACAAACTATTGAATTCTTCAACAATATTCTGATAATGATCCACCACACGATTATTTAGTACCATAAATTGGGGGGCTGTCCAATGAATATTATGTTTTTCACACCACTGTTTTAGAATAACAAAACAAGGGACAATTAGTGCGCTGACAAAGGGGCGGTTGAAACCAATGATGATTACCTGCTCGATCAGGGTAGAACTTTTCAGCAAGACTTCAAGCTTTTGAGGCACTACATATTTGCCACTACTAGTCTTAAAAATATCTTTTTTTCGACCCGTAATTTGTAGAAAGTGCTTGTGTACGATGCGACCTACATCGCCAGTGTGTAACCAACCCTCCTCGTTGAAGATGGTTTGCGTAGCTGCTTCATTTTGATAGTAGCCCATCATCACATTGGGGCCTTTTACTAATATTTCCCCCTCTTCTTCTCCATCAAGTGGGTCAATCTTAATCTGTACGCCAGGTAGTGGAGGCCCCACTGTACCGTAGCGAACGCCTCCTGGTTCAAACCGGTTGAAGGCAATAACGGGGGAAGTCTCTGTCATCCCATAGCCCTCACGAGGTTCGAATCCTGCTGCCGCAAATAGGCGACCCAATTCGGGGTTGAGCGCTGCTGCTCCCACCACCATCCCTTCTATTTTATTGCCTAGCAGGCGTCGCCAATGCCGATAGACCAAAAAATCAGCTACCATCCATTTCCACCAGTAGGCAGGACTCATCCGTTTACTTTCTTTATACTTTTTGCCTAAAGCAATCGCCCAAAAAATCACCTTTTGGAGGAGTTTACTTCTACTGTTGGCATTCGAGATAATCCCTTCGTATACTTTTTCCAAGATTCGAGGAACACTCGAAAAAAAGTGAGGCCGAACCTCTTTGATTTGCTGAGCAATATCTCCCTGTCTATTAAGGTAGTAAACGCTCGCTCCCGCTGCCATATACGTAAAGACGACCATCCGCTCAAAGATGTGGCTCATAGGCAAAAAACTAACGGTTCGCTTACTCGCATTCAGCGGAACTAAAGCTAAAGTTGCCTTAATATTACTGACCAGATTTTTATGCGAAAGCATGACCCCTTTCAGCCCTCCGGTAGTGCCAGAAGTGTAAATAATAGTTGCAAGATCATCTTCATGAATGGCGGCCTTGAAGGCCTGGATGGTTTCTAAATCTTCCGAGCTAGGAGTGGTAGTAATATCTGACCAGCCAGGAAGATCAGGGGAGTCCTCCAACACAAATAGATGTTGTAGACTTGGTGTTTGGCGTTGCACCTGTACTACCTTTTCGTGGAGTTCTCGATTAGCTACCACACAAGCTTTGAGGCCTGCATCTTTAATAAGATCAACTAACTGCTGAGCATGCAGGCTAGCGTGAATCGGCACAGAAACAATACCAATCTGTTGCATTCCGAGGTCGAGAAAATTCCACTGAGGACTACCATTGTAAGTCATAATACCTACTCGATCCCCTTTTTTTAAATTCAATTGCCGCAATCCTGCACTCACTCTATTGATTTCTACAAGACATGCCTCTGTAGAAAAAGACTGTCGCCTGATCCCTTTTTTATGAGATAAGGCAACCTGTTGAGCAAATCGAGCTTGCTGATAGGGAAGTATATCGAATAGACGTCTGAAGTCCATTGGGGGTAGCGGTATTTACTTGCAAAAGTAGTTAGTAACTTCCCTTAAGTTACTAATAAAATTACAAATCGCTATCCGATCTAGTCGAATAGCGATTTGTAAATAGTAGCGCAAGTTACTAATTAGCAGCCTGCTGTGGAGCAGCCATCAAGTTGATTTGAAGGGCTACTTCATCTTTGATAATTTTATCTTTAGCTAAGCCCAATACACCTGCCCCATACATCACATTCCACTGCGTACGATCGATGACAAACTGAGGTGTAACAGCCTCAATAGAAGCATCACTTACGGATACTTTCGCTGGGAACGTAATGGACTTGGTAATATCCTTTAGTGTAAGGTTGCCTGTAATGGTATGCGTGGCGTCTTCTCTACCCTCTACTGCTGCTAAAGAAGTCACCTCAAATTTTCCGGTAGGGTACGTTTCTACTTCAAAGAAATCATTATTTTTCAAGTGTCCTTCCAGGTCTTCTTTACCTTCTCCTGGGTTCATATCTGTATTTTCTAGGCTATTCATATCAATCACAAACGAGCCACCCACTAACTGGCCTCCTTCTACCTGAAGTGCTCCTTCTCGTAATTTGATGAATCCACTATGTTGGTCCCCCAGAAGTTTGGCGCCAATCCAGTTGACCTTACTTTCATTAGTATTTACAGCGAATGTGACGGCAGAAGCAGTAGTTTCGGCAGGAGCGGTTTCTACGGCTTCTCCTGTTGCTGCTTTTTCACCAGAAGGGGCATTATTACATGCAGCAAAAGAAATTAGAAATCTGAAAGCAGCTAAAATGCTAAGTGTTCTCATTGAGATAAATTTATAAGTGACTAAATGATTTGATGTTTAAACACCTAAGTGAGACATGTGTTGAAAAAAAGATGACATTGACATGAAGAAGTTAGGCTGGCGAGCCATTGGAACCTTGTTTGTGTAGTTCATCCAGGAAGAGTAGTGTCTGATCGAGACTTCTTAGGACAGAGACATTTGAGGGAGGGTATACCTTTTGTGCTACTACCTGATAACCAGAAAGGAGTATTTTAGATTCTTTAAAAGTAGAAGCTAATTTATCAACATAATTCTGCACAGGCTCTTTACTAAACGTTTCGGTTATCATCGTAAAGATGTAATCTGGGCGGTGGATAGAAGAGGCATCTTTCAGATCAGCTAGCGTAATATCCTGGCCAATATAAACAACCACATTACGCCTTGACTTCACCAAGTATTGCATAAAAAGAATACTCAGTTCTTGTCGTTCGCCTTCCGGCAAATAAATCAGGAACTTCTTTACATGTCTAGTATTTAGTACGAGGGGCTCTTGGTCGATGGCTACAATTATTTTCTGCCGAATGAGGTAGCTCATGAAATTTTCCTGTACAGGATTGATAGAGCCAGTAAGCCAAAGGACTCCTAGTTTATCCAAAAAGGGATAAATCACTTCGAGCATGGTTCGTTCGAAACCTAGCTGTTGAATATTAGTGGAAATGATACGATCGAATTTGTATTCATCCATTTCGATCATGGAAAGGGTAAGCGCATCTAGCTGAGTGGCATTTTCAAAGTTGATTTCAGAGATTGCAGCTACTTTCTCGGCAATTTCCTTCTTGCTCATCTTTGCAATTTTGGAAATCTTTATGCCATTCTTATTGAGTAGTGCAATGTTGAGTACAAACTTGAGATCTTCATCTTGGTAGTAGCGAATATTCGTCTTGGTTCGCTTTGGATTAATGATTCCATAGCGAGACTCCCAAATCCGGATCGTATGGGCTTTGATCCCGGACAGCTTTTCCAGATCCTTTATCGAATATATTGCCACTACTTCTACACATTTTTGAAGTAAATTTCTCAACTAAAATAAAGAGAAAGCAATTCATTCCAGTCAATACATCTAACTGCTAACAGAGCTTCATTGAAAATGTTCAGGTAAATGTTGGTTTGATGACTAATGTTTTGACCAATTGTTTACTTGATAGTCAGGGCATAAGAAGTCATTCTCAATTTTTTGGTTATTTTTAAGCGCCTTCGAAAATACAGGCGATTTAACGGAAAACAAATAGCAGATTTATGAATTGGAAGTTTACTTTAAAACTACTTTTTCTCACCCTTATCAGTTCAACATCAGCCCTAGCCCAACTGAGCTGTGAGTACCTCTTAGAGATGAATGACTCCTTCGGGGATGGGTGGAATGGTGCAGCCATTACCATAACGATCAATGGTGTTTCGACAGATTATACGGTGAACTTTGATGATAATGATGGGGACTTTTTGAACGTAGCCATCATTCTACAGTCAGGAGATGAAGTGACCATAGGATATGCTCCTGGATCATTTGAAGGGGAAGTTTCTTTTGCACTATCAGATGCAGATGGCTTCTTAGTTTATGGTGATGGACCTAATCCAGTGACTGGTGAGGATGTATTTTCCTTCATAGCAGAATGTCCTTCTTGTCCTGTTCCGCCAACTGGTGGCATTGTGGTGAGTGATATTCGGTCGAATAGAGTCGATCTTAACTGGATTGCCTCTGATCCAGAAGGAACGTATGTCATAGAATATGGCTTTACTGGATTTGAGGTCGGAACAGGAAATGTGAATACTACGCTGGGACAAGAAACAAGGTTGACAGGCTTAGATGAGAATGCCGACTATGACTTATATCTATCTGTTATTTGCACTAACGGAGATACTAGCGCGTTGGTTGGTCCCATTCAGTTTTCTACCCCATGGGCCAATGATGTTGGAGTAGTTGCTATCACTAACCCCCTCACAGATTGTAGTCTCGGAACTACAGAGCAGATACGTTTGGCCTTGACCAATTTTGGTGGGCAGCCTCAGTCGCTTATTCCCTTTGATTTCAGTGTAAATGGAGTACCTGGAAATGTCACCATGCCTTCCGATGGCTTCTACACAGGTGTAATTGCAGTAGATAGTACGGAAGTAATTGAATTTGAAACACCTTTTGATTTTTCAGAACCAGGAGTGTATACCATACAAGTATGGACAGATTTGGACAGCGACAGCTTTCGCAATAATGATACTACCACATTCACTATTACAAGTATTCCACTCATCAATGAGCTTCCATATTACCAAATCTTTGAGGAATGGAGCGGAGGATGGGTAGTAAGTGAAGAAAGTACAGATGCCAGTTGGGAATATGGTACGCCATCTGGAAATGTGATTAGCAGTGCCGCTAGTGGTAACAATGCATGGGTGACTAATCTCGATGGAATCTATAACAGTGCAGAGGTTTCCTACCTAGAATCACCTTGCCTCGATTTTACAGGTTTAACTACTGATCCGAATCTTGGATTTTCCCTTTTTATCGACATTGAAACTTTCGATGAGTTTTGGGTAGAAGTCAGTAATGATGATGGAGAGAACTGGAGTAAATTAGGTGAATTTGGAACAGGGGTAAATTGGTATAATAACATTGTGGGGGATAGCTGGGACGGATCGGCTGAATTTGCAGGAGAATGGACTACAGTCATCCACCCATTAGTCGGTCTGGCTGATTCCAGCGATATTCGAATCCGATTTGCATTTTTTGGTAGCTTCTTTCCTGGTCTGGAAGGGATTGGGATAGACAATATTTTCATTGGAGGGCCCTTTGATATGGATCTTGCTGTTGCCAATGTGGGTAATACTGCACCATCTGGCTGCGGCTCACCAGAGGATTTTGTCACCGTGAATATTCTTAATTTGGGAGAAATGACACAATTTGGCTTTGATGTTGCGTACCAAGTAAATGGAGGCACACCTGTGGTCGAAAATGTTGGGCCTTTGTTAGTCTCCCCTGGAGAACAAGAAGAATATACCTTTGATACCCCCTTTAATTCGACCGGAGGCACAGCATTTGATATTAAGGCATGGACAATTTTTCCGGACGACTTTGCTCAAAATGATACTTCTACCACTACAGTAGGCATCAATGTTGTTCCCCTTCCTTTGACAGAGGACTTCGAACTGGATGAATTTCCTGCAGGCTGGTCAACGGATGAAGGATTTCCATTATATGGAGCGGGCGCTCATAATACCCCTACCATTAATATAGGTGATAATATGTACGGTGGAGATCCAAATTTTGAGGTAGAGTTGCCTTTTGTGGGACCAGTAGGAGATCCATTATTTATCTCTTTCGATTATCGCTACACCAACTGGAGCGAAGGTACTGACGCTACCGTACTTTCTGAAGATGATCGACTGGAAGTGCAAATTTCTACTAACTGCATTGATTTTGAAACGATTTTCACCCTAGACCAGTCTAATCATGTGGAGTCTGCTGAATTTCAAACGCTTTCCGTCACTACTAGCGATTATGTAGGACAAAACGTTAAGATTCGAGTGCTCGCCACTTGGGGCGCCGGTGACTACTGGTTAGATTTGGATAACTTTAATATCGCCACCTGTTCCCTTGATGGTTTAGGTACAGATGTAATGGTCACAGGTGTTTCTGCTGAAGGGGCTAGCGATGGTTCTGTAGAAGTTAGTCCTTCTTCTGGTGTTGGGCCTTACACGTTTGAGTGGTCAACAGGCGATACAGAGCAGTCGATATCAGATCTATCGCTGGGCACCTACACCGTAACGATTACGGATAGTAATGGATGCCAAGAAATATTAGATGTAGAGGTAGACCTAGTGTCTTCTATTGGAGAGATAGAGGTACTAGAAGAATTGATTTTGAGTCCGAATCCTACTGGTGGCAATGCAGTCTTGCAAGTGAAATTCACGGAAGCCTCAGATTTGCAGCTACAAGTACTAAATACGGTAGGGCAGCTGCTCTATCAGCAAGAAAATAGAGGGGTCGTTGAAGCAACCTATCCTATTGATTTAGAACAAGCGCCCAATGGATTATACTTGGTACGAATGGTTGTCGGTAATCAAATTATTACACGTAAGTTGATTAAGCAATAAGGAAGTACTCACTGAAATATTCCAGAAAAGGGGAGCCAGGGCGGCTCCCCTTTTTTGATTGAACTATTTTATCTTCGCAATGTATCACTAAATAAAATACCTGGTCGCCATGAAAATTGGTATTGTTTGTTATCCTACCTATGGAGGAAGTGGAGTAGTTGCTACAGAGTTGGGCCTTGGTCTAGCCAAGAAAGGGCATGAAGTGCACTTTATCACCTATCGCCGACCTGCTCGACTAAGCCTATTTCACGAGAATATCTATTTTCATGAAGTAACTACAGATGATTATCCCCTCTTCGAGTATGTCCCCTACGATACGTCCTTGGCTAGTAAATTAGTCGATGTAGTGAAGTTCGAAGACTTAGATCTCTTACACGTACACTATGCTATACCTCATGCTGCGGTGGCATATATGGCTAAGAAAATTCTACTCACCCAAGGAAGATATATTCCCGTAATCACTACCCTTCATGGTACCGATATCACCTTGGTAGGTAACAATAATGCCTTTTCACCAGTCGTATCATTTTCGATCAATAAGTCGGATGGCGTTACGGCTGTTTCTAATAGCTTGAGGGAACAGACGTATGAATATTTTGAGGTGAATCGTGATATTGAGGTGATCTATAACTTTATAGACTTCGATCGATTCAATAAACATAATAAAGATCATTTCAAAAAAGCCATCGCACCCAATGGCGAACGTATTCTCACGCACGTATCCAATTTCCGAAAGGTAAAACGGGTAGAAGATGTGATCCATGTCTTTCAAAAAGTGTACGATGTAATCCCTTCAAAGCTGCTACTTATTGGTGATGGACCGGAGCGCAATAATCTGGAGAGCCTTTGCCGCAAAATCGGGCTCTGCCATGAAGTCCGGTTCTTGGGGAAGCAAAATGCTATCGAAGAGTTACTTGCAGTTTCTGACTTGTTTGTGATGCCATCGGGAAGTGAGAGTTTTGGGCTGGCGGCCTTGGAGGCAATGGCTTGTCAAGTACCTGTTATATCTAGTGATGTGGGCGGCCTACCCGAAGTAAATATACATGGAGAGACGGGCTTTTTAAGTCAAGTAGGTGATGTGGACGATATGGCTGACAATGCAATTGCTATACTTAAGAATGACACGATATTGCAAGGTTTCCGAGATCGGGCCTACGCGCAAGCTACCCGCTTCGACATCAACCAAATTCTACCGCAATACGAAGCTTATTACGAGCAAGTAATCAAAACCGCCATCGATACCAAACCTGTGTAGAAATTTCTATCTTGCAGTTCAACTATTGATGACATAGCATGACGCTCCAAGAATTTTTTGAACTGCTAGCAGCTAATCCTGCGTACATTCTTTTCTTCTTCTTTATGCTTCCGTTCACTGCCTTTTTAGCGGGGTGGTTGGGCAAAGATGAAGGGCACATTAGTCCTTGGAAATACCTTTATTCTGTACTAGTCTACCTGGCCTGTATCCCTGGTATTTTTGCGGTGACCCTAAATATTTACCTCTTTCTATTTGAGAAACAGCCTATTTTCCAGACGGACATCTATACGCAGTTACTACCCATAGTAGCGATGGTCGGTACGCTATGGATAATTACTAAAAATGTGAGCTTGGATAGCATACCGGGCTTTGAGAAATTGTCGAGCTTAGTGCTTATCATGTTTAGCGTGCTCGCGATGATGTGGTTTTTCGATCGCACTCGAATTTGGATGGTCTCCTTCGTACGATTTGAAATTGTGCTGCTCATTTTCCTAGCACTAATCATCACCATTCGAGTCGGGATGAAGCGGATTTTCAGCTAAATACTATTCCAAATCCTTCACAAAAACGGCATCTTTCAGCGCATAGATCAAGCGATTGATGTCAGAGTCGTTTAGCTCTAGTGTACCCTTTATGGTGATTGCCTCAGTAGAATATTTGATGGGTTCCTTAGCATATACTTCCATGACTGTTTCAGGCCCGGCACCCCCACAGAAAAAACACATGCTATAAGGAAAGGCAGAGAACACAAATTCCGAATGATTCTTGTAGCCTTCTACTGGAATGATATAGCCACGAATAGTCACCTCTTTACCCTCTAAGCTCTTAGTCTGCTCACTAAATACAGGTATATCAATCTTAAAGCCCAACATCTCATCGTACTGCTTCCGATAAGTTATTTTAGATAAAGTTTTCCAAGGGTTTTCTTTCTTCTGCGCTTGAAGGCTAAACGCAGAAGCAGCGAAAATAATACCCAAGAATATCGTTGCAGTTACCTGTCTCATATCAACAAATTTAAATCATTCACATTAAAAAATTTTTACACTGAGCGCAACCTAATCCACCACCTCCGCATCGTCTAGCGAATAAATCAGCCCACTCAATCCACCATCCAATAGCCGTAGTGTACCTCTCAAAAGTACTGCTTCTTCAGAATACTTAATATTAGCTCCTTTTTTAGTAAACACCTCCATCGCTGACTCTGGCCCTGCTTTTCCACAGAAAAAGCACATACTGTAAGGCAAGGAAGAAAACATAAAATGTTCCTGAGAAACTTTACCTGAAGAGGGTATGATATAGCCTTTTACAATGACCTCTTTTCCTTCAAGTGCTCGAATCTTAGGGCCGAAGTTTGGCGTTATGAGCTCCATCCCAATCATTTCATCATATTGCTTTTCTAGCTGAACAGTACTTAAGGTGCGCCAAATATTCTGTTCCTGTTGTGTAGTAATAATATGTGAAGACAAGAAAAAGAATAAAAATAGTAGAGTTAATGTCCTGGTTATCATTAAATTAATGGTTTTAACCTCAAAATTAGAATTATTTTTTTGGACAGGGTTTTAAGATGATGTTAAATTAAATCTATGCCTCTGACAGCGTATCCGAAATATCCGTTTGGAACGCCTTTAGGGCTGGAATAATAGAAGCAACTAGGCCAATACCTAGTGCACCAAAGAGCAAATAGATTTCTTCTTTTAAGAACACAGTGCCAGAGAACGCATAGCGGTAAGCATCTTGCATGACTCCTGCTATGAGCTCCATTCCCACATGGCTGATGATAATTCCAATCACAAAGCCCAATACTGCCAGCAAAAGGCCCTCCATTAATATAAGCAAAAATAACTTGCCACGCGAGGCCCCCATGACCCGCATGAGTGCTAGCTCATACTTACGCTCCTTCAAGGAGGAATAGAGCGAAATGAAAATGCTCAAGCCCGACACAAAAATGATGACAAAGGCCAGCACACGCAAAGCATCCGCTCCATCTCCTATCATAGCATATAAACGGTTGATCTCATAGGCAGGGTTAGCTGCTTGGAGGTCGGTGTTTTCATTAATAGAACGCGGCATGTTCAGGGTCTGGAAGTTGCGTGCTTTGAATTTTACCAACACAGAGGTAATATCCTTATCCTCATATTCCAATAAGGGCTTGAGGGTTTCATGCGCATGGTGCGCGTGAGCAGTAGAATCACTAGATGTCGCTGCTTCCCCTTCATGGTCGTGCACGGCCCAAACAGTTTGGGTATTCGTCAAAATGAGTTGATCGATTACGGAGCCATTTGGCTCTAGAATACCGACTACTTCAAAGGGCTCTACATCATCATGTTCCAGCTCTGAATCATTGATGAAGCCGTGCGATCCAAAGAAATTATCTCCTAATTTTAACCCTTCTCGGTCAGCCAGAGCAGCACCGATCACTACTTCGAAAACCTGCTCCCATACTTTACCCTCTTCTATTTTGGCCTCATAGAGTTCTAACATTTCTGGTTCTGTACCTACAATTCTATAGGTCTTGTAGCTATCGCCGAGAGATAGAGGAATGGCGGCTTCAATGAGTGGGTGCCCTTTACGGAGGAAAGGCTTGGCATCTTTAATCGAAATATTTCCAGTAGGAGAATCGATGTGGTACATGCTACAGAGGATCGTCTGTAAAGGGCTACCTTTAGCTCCTAGTACCATATCAATGCCAGCTAGATTTTTTTCAAACTTATCCTGAAGCTGCGTATTTAGCAAGAATAACAATGCAATTAGTCCAACACCTAATGCAAAAAGCACTAGACTGAGCAACATAGCTAGTGGCTTGCTCGTGAGGTTCTTCCAGCTTAATTGCAATAGATTCATAATGCTTTGTTTAGTTGGTCTTCTAAAGTGATTTGATGCTCAAATTTATCTTTTAAACGGCCGTCATGAGTTACGATAAGAAGGGTAGCTCCCACTTTGTTCGCTTCTTCTTCAAGTAAGTTGGCAACTTCTGTGCAATTGGTATCATCTAGGGCTGAGGTAGGTTCGTCCGCAAGTATAATCGTGGGATTATTGACCAAAGCTCGGGCAATAGCTACCCGTTGTTGTTCTCCAACACTGAGATTGTCCGTTTTCGCGTACAGTTTATGGCCCACGTTGAGGCGTTCGAGTAGGGTTCGAATTCGATCTTTGGCGACAGCCATACCTGCAAGCTGCTGGGCAAGGATCAGGTTTTCCTGAACATTTAGCGAGCGCACAAAATGGGACTGCTGAAAAATGATGCCAATATGCTTTCCGCGAAAGCGGTCTAACTCGGCTTGGCTCAAACTCGCTATATCTACATCATTAATGAAAATTTCGCCAGATTTTGGCGCACGAAGGCCACCTAGCAAATGGAGTAAGGTCGTTTTTCCACTACCAGACTGACCTAAAAGCAGGTAGTGCTGGCTAGCAACGAATTCAAAATCTGGAAAGCGGAGCACCTGCTGTCCATCATAGGAATAAATCAGGTTATTGGTTTGTAACATATCAGTATGTGATCTTATGCCTGTAGTAGGGCTTCGATGCGTTGTTTGTAGTTGAATTTTGGCGTTTCACGGTAAAGATCTTGATAAAGTGCCAAGGCATCTTCCTTATAAGTTGCTTTTTCTGGAAAGAGTTCACTCAATTCAAAGCATACTTCAGCCTTTTGGCCTTTCGTTTCAGCCGTATGGAGTACTTCCTTTAGCGTAGCCTGTGCAGCCATTTTATCGCCTAGTAGTTGTTGTACTTTAGCTTTAAGGATTAAGGCTTGGAATAGCAGATCGGGATTTTTTAACTCTTTCGCTATCTCTAAGGCTTCACTTTGTACTAGCTGCAGTGCCTCCAACTCACGCAGCGCAATCAGCACCTCTCCTTTTTCTACTAGACTAAAGCCAAGCACTAATTTATTGCTAATGCGACGGGTCACTTCGATTGCTCGATCATAAAAATGTAAAGAACGATCATATTGCCCTAAATAAAAGAAAATATCGCCCAAGGTATTTACCGCCTTTGCAATTCCCTTTTGGTAGCCAAGCTCTTCCGACAGCATCAAGTTCTTCTGAAGATACTCAATTGCTTTATGGAAATCGCCCTGAAAGCTAAGTAGTTCTCCGACAAGACCCAGGGCAATAGCTGTTCCTTGCTTATCGCCGATCTCTTCCACTAATTCCAAGTCGCGCTGAAAGTGCTTCATCGCCGTATCGTAGTCCCCTTTGCGCTGATAAACACTGCCCATACAGCCAATAGCAATAGAGGTAAGGTGCTTATTACCCAATTCTTCGCTCAATGCCAAGCCTTTTTCAAAGCTTTGCAGGGCCTGATCATAGTCTCCTTTTTCTAGATTAACAATGCCAATATTAGTGTAGAGGGTGGCCATCCCTTGCTTGTCATTATTGCGCTTGCTCACCTCCAACTGTACCAATTGGCAAGAAATACCAGCATCATACAGCCCTTGATTCATATATGTAAGTCCTAAGTTGGATACGACTTGCGCATTCACAGAACTCTCATCGATAGAGTAGCCGACTTCTATACTCTTCTCAAAGTAGGATTTAGCATCTTTATATTGGCCTTGGCGGAAGTTCAAATCGCCAAGATTGCCATATACTCTAGAGATGCCCAGTTTATCATCTACAGACTCAAACATTCGAAGGGCCGTTTGTAAAAACGTATTAGCTTCCGCATATTCTCCTTGTAGGAGCAGCAGTCGGCCCAGATTATTATCCGCTTGACCAATCATAAGCACATCGCGGGATTGCTTGGCGAGCTTCCAGGCCTGTTCGTATTCGAGCTTGCAATCATCCCACTTACCAATCAACTCTAGCACCGTTCCTCGATTGACATGCGTTTGCAGTTGGCGTACTAAGTCATCTTTGGTATTTAGCTTTTGTAGCAGTCGGTCGTAGTAGTCTAATGCCTGTTGGTTTTGATAGTTGCTGCGGGCATAGTCTGCTGCTTTGCGCAAATACTCACAGGTTTTATCAAAAATATCTGCTTTTTCATAGTGAAAAGCGAGGTCCACATAGCGTTCTTCTAGCTTGCCTTTGTACAATTTTTCAATGGCCTCGGCAATGGACTGGTGGATTTGTTGTAAGCGGGTGCGCAGCTGCATGCTATACACTGCTTCTCGCAAAAGAGAATGACGGAAAATATAGCGCAGCTCACTCATGGCTAGCCAAATTTGTACCCGCTCTGCATTGCGCACCTGCTCTTTGAGCAGCGAACTAGCATTGCCATTATGCTGGATAAAAATGTCCTGATTGCGCATCACCTCTGATAGGATCGGAAGTTCAAACTCCCGCCCAATGACGGCGGCTGCCTTAACGGTCTCTCGTACTAAATTGGAGAGGCGGTCAATGCGAGCGGTCAAAATAGCATTAATCGAATTAGAAAGCTCCAAATTTTTATCGGTAACGGTCCACTGACCGTCTTCTTTCTGAATGAGATTGCGCTCAGCGTAGTACTCCAATACCTGCTCTAAATAGAAAGGATTGCTATTGGTAGAGCGCAAGAGCACTTCGTAGAAATCATCACTAATGCTTCCATTTAATGCAGTCTCTGCAAAGCTTCTTACAGCACTAGGCTGCAAAATATTAAGGTCGATTTCCATACTGGGTAGCACCAGTTGCTCTAGCGTACCCGGCTTGATGATAATGGGTTTGCTACCGTCATCCAAAAATCGAGAGGTAATCAACAAAAAGATGGGATACTTTTTGATTTGTCGCAGCAATTCATGGAGCAGCTCTGTCGAGTTCTCATCAATCCAATGTGCATCCTCTAGCTCTATTACCATAGGTTGAATCAGCGATTCTGAGAAGAACAGGTTGGTAATAGCAGCAATGGTATTTTGATAGCGCCCTCTTGCGTCGAGCTGACCCCAGATGGAGTCTTCATAATCAATACCTATCAGTGCGGCTAAAATTGTTTTTGTCCGCTTCAGCTCCCGTACTCGCTCGCTAATATCTTTATGAGCGACCAGTTGTAGGTTGTGTAATAATTGCTGAAAACGCGCCTCAAAATACTTCCGATTGAGGTCATCACTATGTTCAGGAGATTGATCAAAATAATCCCGCAAGAAATAGATAAAAGGATTGAACGGCTTGCGTAAAATTTGATCTACCTGGCACGTATACCAAGAGGAAAAGCTCTGGTTGAGCATGATTTTTTTAAACTCATGCGCCAAACGACTTTTACCAATGCCTGCCTCTCCGAAGACATAGCCGATACCGGCATTTTTACCATCAAACAGAGGCGAAGCGAAATCAATAAGTTGCTCCAGTTCTTGCTCTCGACCTACCATTTGGCTTAGATAGCCTTCTCTGCTATCGTGGTTGCGGCCCACTAATTTGTAGGTCGGTATATTACCTACAATACCTTTATACTTAATATCTCCTTTGTGTAAGAAGCGGAAATTGAAGTTCTTCTGTACTTCGCTATCTACCAGTACTTCGCCCCAGTCAGCATAGGTCATCAGGCGCGCGCTGAGGTTTACCCGATTCCCTACTGCGGCATACTGGCAGCGGCCTTCTCCACCTATGAAACCCGTATACGCCGTTCCTATAGTAACCCCCATCCGAAATTGCAGCGGAATATCTTGCTGTAGCTTCGTTAATGCCTCCTGAAGCGCCATAACGAATTCTAAAGCTCGATCTATATTATTTTCAAAACTTACTGGTGCTCCAAAAAGCGCAACAAGCACTCCCCCCTTATCTCCAAAATCGATTTCCTTGAAGTAGCCCGAAAAATTGTGAATTTCTTCTAATATGATATTGATAAACCCATCCAACTGCTGATGCGTATCGACTCCTTTAAAGGAGATAAAAGTGGCAATAACAGGCCTGAACTCTCCGTCTTGATTGTAATCAACAATAGCTTCTGGTAAATAAGAAAGAGCAACCGACCGATCAATCGGGTCATTGGGGATGGGATGAAAAGAGGGCTGCGCTATTTTAGGTAAGCGATCGAGCTGAAAGAACCCAGGCTTAACCTCATGAAAGGTAACTTTCTCTGTGATGAGCTTCTGGCGGAAGGTCTCATCGAAAACAATTTCCAAGTCGTTAGCAATAGATTGGCACTCTGCACAGCTATCGATGGGTGCTCCCCTGAAGTAGTACGACTTCTTTTGCTGCCCCACAATCCCCCAGTCTACTTGCCCATAAGAAATGCCAAAGCGAATCCCAATGGTAAAATCTCCAAATTTAGACTCGCGATCTTGGAAGCGAGTTTTCATTTGCATACCAATATCCAACACTTCCAAGGCAGAGGAGATGTGCTCTTCGGCAAAAATACCAGTAAAGGCATCGCCAGCGAAGTAGGGGATAAAGCCGCCTCGGGCATATACTAAGCTGACTAGTGGCGAAAAGATTTCATTGAGAATAATGGATAGTTCTTCCGCACCCTTATTGCCTTCCAACATAAGTGTTTCCGTAAGGGCCGTAAAACCAGAGAGATCAATGAAGACGGTGTACGCATTCATGGAGCCCTGGTTAGTGCCACTCAGGTGTTGCCTTTGTATAAAGTGTGGAATGAGGTTTTTCACCAATACCAATAATCAATCGTGTGTTTCCAAAAAAAGCTCCACTAATAGAGTAGAGTCCTCTCAAAGGAATTCAAAATAATGCAAACGGGAAAATACGAATTTATACCCACTCTACAGGTTGTTTTCATAGCTGAAGCACTAAAAAGTGGATCAACGACATCCGTTTGCACGCTTTGTTGTCTGTGCCATATGAACGAATAGATTATCCAAAGCTTATGCCAAAGCCTGCTTTTCTCAAATTTATTCGCCAAGCAACCTTCACCTACTTTAACAGTCTTTAAGAAAAAATTACCCATTTATTGTAATCTTTTTTGATTTCGCAAGTACCCCTTAGCAAGAACGCCTAACAGCCATTTTTAGAAAAGCCACTTTTTACACACATAAGAAATCACCCGATGAAAAAACTGACCTTCGCCTTGGTCTGTCTTTGTTGTTCCATCGTTTTGATGGGGCAGCAAGAGCTAGACCTTTCTAAAAAGCAACTACAAGCTAAGCGCCTTCAAGAAAGTATCACTATCGATGGTAAACTCGATGAAGGGGCCTGGCTGAGCGCCAACATTGCTACTGGATTTGTGCAAAACCAACCCGACCCAGGTACTAATCCATCTCAACCAACAGAAGTAAAAGTGCTGTACAATAATAAAGGACTCTATGTGGGAGCCTTTATGCACGATGTACAAGCCGATAGCATCCTTAAGGAACTCTCTCAACGGGATCAACTCGCCAATACCGACTGGTTTGGCATTTTTATCGACGCTTATCGAGATGGGATTAATGGGGTGAGCTTTATTGTTACGCCTTCCAATGTTCAATTTGATGCCAAATATTCTGCTTTTGGCGAAGATTCTAACTGGGATGCAGTTTGGGAAAGCGAGGTATATATCACGGAGGAGGGCTGGACAGCAGAGCTATTTATCCCCTATTCTGCCATCCGCTTTCCGGATGTGCAGGATCAAATTTGGCACCTCAATTTTGGCCGCATGATCCGACGCCATCAGGAAAAAAACTTTTGGAGTGAAGTCGATCCACAAGAAAATGGCTTCCTCAACCAAGCAGGTTACCTGATGAATGTAAAGGATATCAAGTCCCCTTTTCGCCTCCAAGCAACGCCCTTTTTTGCAGTTTACGCCGAGCATTTTTATGATAAAAATGGCGAACCCAAGAATAGTTTTGGGCGATCTTTTAATGGCGGTATGGATATCAAGTATGGCATTACAGATGCCTTTACGCTAGATATGACGCTTATCCCTGATTTTGGAGAAGCCCAGTCCGATAATCAAGTCTTGAACCTTTCTCCATTTGAGGTTCGATTTGATGAAAATCGCCAATTTTTTACCGAAGGGATTGAGTTGTTCAATAAAGGAGGATTGTTTTATTCACGTCGTATCGGAGGGCAGCCCATGAAGTACTGGGACGTGGAAGGGCAGCTGGAAGAGGGGGAAGAAATAGTAGATAACCCCGTGACAACACAGCTGTATAATGCGACTAAAATTTCAGGACGCACAACTGGAGGACTCGGCGTTGGGTTTTTTAATGCAACGGCAGGCGAAACGGTGGCTACGATACGTAGTTCGGAAGGCTCCGAGCGCGAATTTACCACTAGCCCGCTAACGAACTACAACGTTTTGGTTTTTGATCAAAACCTCAAGAATAACTCCTACGCCACACTGATTAATACTACCGTACTGCGTAACGGTGGCGATTATGATGCAAACGTAACAGGTACCGTTTTTGAGCTTCGCAACAAGGCCAACTCGTACTCCATAAGCGGGAAGGGCGTACTGAGCCAAAAATATTTCTCCGACCAAACCGATTTGGGGCACACCTTTAATATAGATGTGGATAAGACGAGCGGTAACCTAGTCTGGGGAGTTAGCTACAATGAGGAAAGTGATACCTATGATCCTAATGATCTTGGCTTCCTGTTCAACAATAATGAGCGAAGAGTGGACGGGTATATCGAATACAATCAATATAAGCCCTTCTGGAAGTTCAACCGTGGAGGGGTGGGCTTTTGGAACCACTACGATCGCCTGTACAACCCAGATGTATATGCGGCTTATGGCTTAAATGTCTGGGGCTGGGCACAGACCAAGGGCTTCTGGAACCTCAACTACTGGTCGTATCATCGCTTGACTGCTACGTATGATTATTTTGAGCCTCGGGTGGATGGTCGCTTTTACCGTATTCCTACTAGTGGAAACTATGGGTTGAACCTGGGTACCGATAGCCGTAAGCGATTCCGAACTTCTATAGAACTAAACTATCGCAACTTTGGCGAGCAGGGCCGCCACAATATCAACTGGGGAATTTATCCACGCTTTCGCGTAAATGACAAACTTACGTTCCGCCTATCCTTATGGAACGGCAATTTTAAGGACAATGTAGGGTTTGTAAATCATTTGGATAATGCAGATACCGGGGAGACCGATGTGATTTTTGGCCGCCGTGATCAGACGATAGTGGAGAATGTGTTCCGCACCAGCTACAATTTTAGCGCAAACATGGCCCTAACCTTCCGGATGCGCCACTATTGGACGAAAGTAAAGTATAGCTCTTTCCATTTGCTAGGAGAGGATGGCCGTCTATCCCCTACCGATTATAATGATCAGCATGATACCAACTTTAATGCCTTTAATATTGATATGGTGTTCCGCTGGCGTTTTGCACCAGGTAGCGATATTTTTATCGTCTGGAAAGAAGCCATCTTAAACGGTCAAGAGGGAAGTTTATCTCCTAATTACTTCCGTAATTTGGATGGCTTATTTGATGCTCCACAATCGAATAGCCTATCGTTTAAGATTATCTACTTCTTGGATTATGTGAATTTTGTGAAGGACGAAAGGACATTGGAGTAAGCAGGTTTTCTAGCCTCGTGGTTCTCATCAGGCGAACTACTGAGCACGGGCTTAGCTAAAGTCTAAAAGCATAGCCCGTGCTCAGCGGATTTGCAATCCGCGAGGTAAGAAACTCAACTTACTCTTTCTCCTCCACCGTAGAATCCAAATACAACTCCTCCAACTGCTCCTGCGCTACCGGCGAAGGTGCATCAATCATCATATCGCGACCCTGATTATTTTTAGGGAAAGCGATAAAATCGCGGATAGAGTACTGGCCTGCCATGACGGCTACTAGGCGGTCGAAGCCAAAGGCGATACCACCATGCGGTGGCGCACCGTATTCGAAAGCTCCCATGAGGAAGCCAAACTGTGCTTCTGCCTCTTCTTGGGTGAAACCCAGTAGTTTGAAGTTCTTTTCTTGCAGTGCCCGGTCGTGGATACGAATAGAGCCCCCTCCAATTTCTACCCCATTAATTACCAAGTCATAAGCATCTGCGCGGAGGTTTTTCATGGTTTCGTGATCGCCATTGAGCATGCGCTCCACGTCCTCTTTTTTGGGAGAAGTGAAAGGGTGGTGCATGGCGTGGAAGCGATTACTTTCCTCATCCCATTCCAGGAGTGGGAAGTCAACGACCCAAAGGGGCTTAAAGTCGCCCTCTTTCATGAGCCCCATTTTGCGACCCATTTCTAGGCGCAACTCATTGAGTTGCTTGCGGGTCTTATCGGTTTCACCAGCCAGGATGAGCATCAAATCGCCGGGCTCAGCACCCATTTTTTCTGCCCAGGTCTTCAGCGCAGCATCATCAAAGAACTTGCCAACCGAAGATTTGAAGCTGCCATTTTCGTTATACTTTACATAGACTAAGCCCTTGGCGCCAATTTGTGGGCGCTTCACCCAGTCTGTAAGTTGATCGATTTGCTTGCGCGTATAGTTTGCCTGCCCTTTGGCACAAATACCAACTACTAGCTCTGCATTATCAAAAACAACAAAGCCTTTGTCTTTAGCTAAATCATTTAGCTCTGTGAACTCCATACCAAAGCGTAAATCTGGCTTGTCGGAGCCAAAGCGCACCATCGCTTCGTCGTAGGACATGCGTGGAAACGCACCGAGTTCGATATTGGCTACCGTATGGAATAGGTGGCGCGTGAGCCCTTCGAAAGTATTCAGAATATCCTCCTGATGAACAAACGACATCTCGCAGTCGATTTGAGTAAACTCTGGTTGGCGGTCAGCGCGTAGGTCTTCATCGCGGAAGCACTTTACGATTTGGAAATACTTATCAAAGCCCGCTACCATCAAGATTTGCTTGAAGGTCTGCGGAGACTGTGGCAAGGCATAGAATTGGCCCGGATTCATACGGCTAGGCACGACAAAGTCGCGCGCACCTTCCGGTGTGCTCTTGATCAGATTTGGCGTTTCTACCTCAATAAAGCCTTGATCAGCCAGGTATTTTCGAGATTCAATAGCTACCTGTGAGCGGAAGATGATATTTTTCTGTACTGATCCTCGGCGCAGATCGAGGTAGCGGTACTTCATACGGAGATCGTCGCCACCGTCTGTTTCTTCTTCAATCGTGAACGGAGGTACCTTGGAAGCATTGAGAATATCCATCGTTTTTACTTCTATTTCAATATCTCCGGTGGGGCGATTGGGGTTCTTATTGCTACGTTCACGCACCAGGCCTTTCGCCATTACGACAAATTCGCGGCCCAGCTTTCGGGCTTGTTCACACAAGTCGGCATCATCATCTGTATTGAATACGAGTTGCGTAATTCCATAGCGATCTCGTAGATCAATAAACGTAAGGGCTCCAAAATCACGGCTAGCTTGTACCCAGCCACTGAGGCTTACTTCTTGTCCAACGTGCTCCATGCGGAGTTCCCCGCAAGTGTGTGTACGATACATAACGAATTTGTTTTTTATCGATAATTCAAAAATGCAGCGCAAAAGTAACGGATTTACTTAGACCTTGGAGGTTTTTCCTGGTAGAAACTTGTCAATATCTAAGGTGTAAGTAAATCTGAATGGCACGTGCCTGTCGGCCAAACGGTGATTCGGATTGCAAATCCGAATGGGAGTAGCCTAGCCGCGTAAAGGATAGAAGCGGTATCAGCCTAAAGAATAAGGACAGCTATGCTTAGGCTGATAATAGCGGATAGCCTGGTCGGCCGCCTCATGCGGCTGATACGCCCAAAAAATTAGAAAGGGCCAGAGATATTCAAAATTCTTTACAATTGTTTAGCTTTGCAATAACAGGAGCATTAGCGGATGAAGCATTCTTTTTATACAAGCATAGTAGTTTTGGTATTGATGGCAGTCGGTGCTAGTCAAGTGGCAGGGCAAGATCGGAGCAATCCGTTTGAGTTAAGCCCACGTATGGCGGCTAGGCCTGCTGAGTCAGGTGTTACTGCACCAGCCTCCGAAACGCCAGAAGTAGCTAATCCGTTTGATATAGTAACGGCGCGGGCGGTAGAGGCTGCACCAAAAGCGACAATATCCTCCCCCGCGCCTACTGTTGATCAGATTCAATTGACTAAAAAAGACCCTGAAACGCCTCAGGAAAATCGCTTTAGGTTGACGCTGACGTTCATCATCCTGGCTGTAGTGACTATTTTGGTGACTCTTTTTCGGCCTTATATCAATCGCGTAAACCGTGCGGTTTTTAATGAAAATTTGCTGAGCCAATATTTTCGGGAGCGGGAGACGGGGCGCTACCTGCCGTATAATTTGCTTTATCTACTATTTTTTATCAATCTAGGATTCTTCATTTATTTGTTATTGGACTACTATGGGCTCACTATTCAGGTGAATCCGTACTACTCTTTTTCACTCATTACCATTGCTGTGGCAGGACTTTTTGTGCTCAAACAGCTGGTATTATTAATGATTGGTTATATTTTTCCAGTCGCGAAGGAGGCAGACCTCTATAGTTTTTCGATTACCATTTTCAGTATTTTCTTGGGCTTAGTACTCATACCAACTAATCTTTTGGTGGCCTATGTGCCTGAAAATCTTACGTTTGCCATGGTAGTGATGGGACTCGGGATTATTGCTTTAGTGTATGCTTTACTTTATTTGAGAGGCTTGTTTATTGCCAATAAGTTTTCTGTACTCTATTTTTTTCACTTTTTGTTGTATATTTGCACCGTCGAAATCGCCCCCTTAGTACTAATTGGAAAGTTCATTAAGGACGTGATTTAGAGGAAGATAGGGCGATTCGGTGAGAAAAAAATATAATTGAATGGCAGCAAACGGTAAAGCGAAACCAGAAACTTTCAAGAGAGTAAAAACCATTCTTGTTTCCCAACCTAAACCAGAACGCTCCCCTTACTACGAGCTCGAAAAAAAATACGACTTGCAGATTGATTGGCGGCCCTTCATCCATGTGGAAGGAGTAGACGCAAAAGACTTCCGCAAGCAGCGTATCCGACCTGATGAGTTTTCTGCAATCATTCTTACCAGTAAGAATTCTGTAGATCATTTCTTCCGTATTTGCGAGGATATGCGTATCAAAATGTCGGCAGATACGAAGTATTTCTGCTTGACAGAGGCAGTAGCTAACTACCTGCAAAAATTCATCGTTTATCGAAAGCGGAAGGTCTTCCAAGGGAAGCGTACCATCCAAGATTTGGCGCCCTATCTGAAAAAGCATAAGGCAAAAGAGCGGTTCTTGCTCCCTTGCTCTAATTTGGGTAGTAAAAGAGTGTCCGATTTTCTCGATCAGGAAGATTTTAACTGGCAAGATGCCATGATGTATCAGACGGTCAGCAGTGATCTGTCTGATTTGGCAGATGTGTTTTATGATGTTTTGGTATTCTTTAGCCCGCTAGGTATCAAGTCGCTGTTTGAGAATTTCCCAGATTTCAAGCAAAATGATACGCGCTTGGCGGTCTTCGGGACGAGCACGAGCAAAGCGGTTACAGACAGAGGGCTTACGATAAACATCAAAGCTCCAGCACCGGAGGTGCCTTCTATGACGATGGCCCTTGAAAAGTACTTGCGAGAGTCGAATAAAGATTAAAGCGAACTGAAACTAACTATACCCTGCGGCGGCCCCTCGAATAATCGTGGGGCCGTCGCCTTTTTGGTACATGCGGGCAGGGTCAAGCAAAACCTATCGGTCAAGCCAAATGTTGAAACCTAAACAATCATCATATACTTCGTGAAGGATTTTATTGATCAGCTACAACAACAATTACAACAACCTCTTCCTGGCAGAGATGTGCAGTATGAAATGGCACATGCCGTGCGGCGCTCCTACCAAGAAGTACCCGCTACTGCCAAAAAAGCAGGAGTTTTAGCGCTTTTTTACCCAAAAGATGCCGCATGGCATATCGTATTAATTGAGCGCACGGCCAAGAACCCTAACGATCGGCACAAAGGGCAGATTAGTTTTCCAGGGGGCCGCTACGAGCCAGAAGACGGAGACCTATCTGTAACGGCATTGCGCGAAGCAGAAGAAGAGGTGGGGGTATCTAGTACTTCTATTGAGTTGCTGGGAAAGTTGACGGATTTGTACATTCCAGTCAGTAATTTCGCGGTCTTCCCCTATGTAGGGTTTACCCCAAATCGACCTGAATTTACGCCTCAACAATCAGAAGTACACGCCATTCTAGAAGTACCATTTAATGTCTTGGCCGCGCCGAACTCCGTGAGCCGGATGGATTTAAAAATCTCGCAGCAGATTACCTTACAGCAAGTGCCTTATTTTGACGTGGCTGGTAAGGTCGTTTGGGGCGCCACCGCCATGATGCTCAATGAATTGATTGCAATTACTCGGCAAGGATAGGCGAATAGCCTTATTTTTGTGGAAAATAGACCAAATCGTTTATCACATTTTAGCCTAACCAATTAATAACCTGCTATGGAAAAAATAGCACCATATCAACCGACACACAAAGTCCGAATTGTAACTGCGGCCTCTCTATTTGATGGCCATGATGCAGCGATCAATATTATGCGCCGCATTATGCAAACTTCTGGTGCAGAGATCATCCACCTCGGACACAATCGCTCTGTAGAAGAGATTGTCAACACAGCCATTCAAGAAGATGTGCAAGGCATTGCGATTACTTCCTACCAAGGGGGGCATATCGAGTTTTTTAAGTATATGTATGATCTACTTCGCGAGAAAGGCGCTCCACACATCAAAATTTTTGGTGGTGGCGGCGGTACCATTTTGCCTAGTGAAATTGAAGAACTCCACACGTATGGCATCAACCGGATTTACTCTCCCGACGATGGTCGCAGCATGGGCTTACAGGGTATGATTAATGATGTACTGCAGCAATGCGATTTTCCGGTGGGTACTTCGCTAAATGGGGAACTAAAGCACTTTACCGAAAAAGATGCCCACGCGATAGCCCGCCTCATTTCGGCAGTAGAAAATTATCCAGAGGCCAACACGCAATGGTTAGAACATTTGCGTAAGCAACTCGATCAAAAGGTGGTGCCGGTACTTGGGATTACGGGTACGGGCGGTGCCGGAAAGTCGAGCTTAGTGGATGAGCTGGTGCGTCGTTTTCTGCTTGATTTTGAAGATAAGACGATTGCCATTATTTCAGTAGATCCATCGAAGCGAAAAACTGGCGGGGCGCTTTTGGGCGATCGCATTCGGATGAATGCGGTGAATAATGGCCGGGTGTATATGCGCTCGCTCGCTACGCGCCAGTCTAACTTGGCCCTATCGAAGCATGTGCAGGCCGCTGTAGACATTTTGAAAGCAGCGCAATATGACCTGATTATTTTGGAAACCTCAGGTATTGGTCAGTCGGATACTGAAATTGTGGATCATTCTGATGTGTCACTTTACGTAATGACACCAGAATATGGTGCTGCAACGCAGCTCGAAAAAATTGATATGCTCGACTTTGCGGATTTGATTGCTATCAATAAATTCGATAAGCGGGGAGCGCTAGATGCTTTGCGCGATGTGAAAAAGCAGTATCAGCGCAACCATCAGTTGTGGGAGCAGGCACCGGACGCAATGCCGGTATTTGGTACCATTGCTTCGCAATTTAACGATCCTGGGATGAACCTGCTATATCGCCACATTATAGATAAAGTGGTGGAGCGCACAGGGGTGGATTTCAAAACTAGCTTGGAGTCTACCGATCAGCTAAGCGAGAAGATATATATCATTCCGCCCAAGCGGGTGCGCTACCTTTCAGAAATTGCAGAGAACAATCGCGCTTATGATAAATGGACGGAAAAGCAAAGCCATATTGCCCGCAAGTTGTTTGGCCTTCAGCAGGCTATGGCGGCAGTGGAAGCCCAAGCTAATTTGCCCAGCAAAGAAGCCATCAAAGCTGGCTTGGAACAGACTTTCCAAGAGTTATCGATGGATATTGACGGCGATGCACAGCGCATACTAGATGGATGGCAAGAAAAGCGCGCTGCTTATGCTGCCGATGAATTCATCTATAAAGTGCGTACCAGAGAAATTCGAGTGCCCACTTTTACGAAGTCCCTTTCCCACTCCCGTATTCCAAGAGTAGTACTTCCCAAGTTTGAAGATTGGGGCGAAATTCTACGCTGGTGCTTGCAGGAGAATGTGCCAGGAGAATTCCCGTATACAGCTGGCGTATTTCCGTTTAAACGGAAAGGCGAAGACCCGACTCGGATGTTTGCTGGAGAAGGTGGCCCGGAGCGTACCAACCGCCGCTTTCACTATCTTTCGCATAATATGCCTGCCAATCGCTTGTCCACTGCGTTTGACTCTGTCACACTCTACGGCGAAGACCCCGATCATCGCCCGGATATTTATGGCAAGATTGGAAATTCAGGCGTGAGCGTTTGCTGTTTGGATGATGCCAAAAAGCTTTATTCGGGCTTTGACCTTTGCGATCCGCGCACCTCCGTATCGATGACGATCAATGGCCCTGCGGCTACCATTTGTGCTTTTTTTATGAACGTGGCTATAGACCAGCAATGTGAGTTGTACATTCGGGAGCATGGTTTGGAGCAAGTGGTAGAAGCGAAGCTCAAAGAACGCTATGACGACCGTGGATTACCCAGGCCACAATACGAAGGAGACATTCCGGAAGGGAATAATGGCTTAGGACTACTACTGCTCGGAATCACTGGGGAGGAGGTATTGGAGGCAGCGGTATATGCCCAGCTTCGAGCCAAGGCCCTCAGTTCTGTTCGCGGAACGGTGCAGGCAGATATTCTCAAAGAAGATCAAGCGCAAAATACGTGTATTTTCTCCACAGAGTTTTCACTTCGCCTGATGGGCGATATGCAGGAGCACTTTATTCAGCACAAAGTGCGCAATTTTTATTCGGTATCTATCTCTGGGTACCATATTGCTGAGGCAGGGGCTAATCCTATTTCGCAGCTAGCCTTCACGCTGGCTAATGGGTTCACTTTCGTGGAATACTACCTCTCCCGGGGCATGCACATCGATGACTTTGCCCCTAATCTGTCGTTCTTCTTTTCGAATGGAGTCGACCCAGAATATGCTGTCATTGGACGGGTGGCACGACGCATTTGGGCGAAAGCCATGAAATACAAGTATGGGGCCAACGAGCGCTCGCAAAAGCTGAAATACCACATCCAGACCTCCGGCCGCTCCCTGCACGCACAAGAAATCGCCTTCAACGATATTCGCACTACCTTGCAAGCATTGTATGCTATTTATGACAATTGCAACTCCCTGCATACTAATGCCTACGATGAAGCCATCACAACACCCACTGAGGAAAGCGTGCGCCGAGCTGTGGCCATTCAAATGATTATTAACCATGAGCTGGGCTTAGCAAAAAATGAAAATCCGTTGCAGGGATCGTTTATCATTGAAGAACTGACCGACTTGGTAGAGGAGGCTGTACTAACGGAATTTGATCGTATCACCGATCGAGGGGGAGTGCTTGGCGCAATGGAGACGATGTATCAGCGCGGCAAAATCCAGGATGAAAGTATCTACTACGAAACACTCAAGCATACCGGAGAATTACCCATCATTGGGGTAAATACCTTCCTGAGCAAAGAGGGTTCTCCAACGGTAGTGCCACAGGAAGTAATTCGTTCGACTACAGAAGAAAAAGAGGCACAGATCGGAACTCGGGATCAGCTGCACCATGCCAACCAGGAGCGCGCGATGGAGCGCCTGAAAGCGCTTCAGCAGGTAGCTATTTCCAATGGAAATATCTTTGAAGCACTGATGGAAGCCGGAAAATACTGCTCCCTGGGGCAAATAACGAATGCCCTTTATGAAGTAGGGGGGCAGTATCGTCGGAATATGTAAATACATACCTTATGCCAAAACGCTTCGCCTTTTGCCTCCTTTTGGGATGGCAAGCTGCTTTCGCACAAACGGAAAGCCTAGATAGTATTGCCCAAGCACTAGATTTGAAAACGATTACGGTGACTTCTACTCGCATGGAAGAACCCGCCCTCAAAAGTCCTTGGGCAATAACAGCGCTCGATGCCACTACCCTTGCCGATAATACCCAACAATTGCAGCTGAATGATTTCTTAGAAGGGGTGCCAGGGGTATTTGCCATCAATGCCTACAACTTTGCCCAAGACTTGCGCCTGTCCATTCGGGGTTTTGGAGCCCGCTCGGCTTTTGGTATTCGTGGAGTGAAGCTGTTGGTGGATGGCTTGCCGGAGTCTACTCCCGATGGACAGGGACAGGTGGATAATATTGATTTGGGATTGGTGGAGCAGCTGGAAGTGCTGCGTGGGTCGGCGGCGAGTTTGTACGGAAATGCGGCGGGTGGTGTGGTGAATATTACTACTGATGAATTACCTACGGTGGGTTTTGTGGAAGCAGCAGCCATCGGGGGCTCTTATGGATTTCGGCGCTACCAGTTAAAAGGTGGGCAAAGCTTTAAGAAGATAGATTATCTATTGAGTGCTTCGTACACCAATATGGCAGGGTATCGAGCACATAACACTTTTGAAAATACAGTACTTTCCGGGAAGGTTGGTTGGTTTATTGATCCGACTGCTTCGCTAAAGCTGATTGTCAATTATGTAAATAGTCCGCAAGCGCAAGACCCTGGGGCGCTGCTGGCGTCGGAGCAATTGGCTAATCGCAGGCAGGCGCGTAGCCGCAATGTACAGTTTGATGCGGGGGAGCAAGTGGAGCAGCTGAAGCTAGGGCTTATTTTCACCAAGCGCTTTGATTATGGGAATAGCTTGGAGGCCAAAGTGTACCGTATTGGTCGGGACTTTGAGAATCGTTTGCCTTTTAGTGTTGGGGGTGCGGTGGATTTGCAGCGGAGCTTTTGGGGTGGGCAATTGTCGTGGCGCTTTGCTAAGCAGTTGGGCAACATCAGCTATCAAAGTATTATTGGCGCGGAGGCGGAATCGCAAACGGATGATCGAACTCGTTTTTTTAATAATAATGGAATTCGGGGGGAGCGTACCTTCGAGCAGGAAGAATTATTCCAGTCGCTCAGCGGATTTGTGATTCAGCAGTTTAGCTATGAAAAGCTGCGCCTGCGCCTGGGTGGGCGGCTCGACTATTTGCAGCTTGAGGCGACTGATCGCTTCCTAGCAGATGGAGACAATTCCGATACGGAAGCATATACTCGGTTCAATCCGTCCATTGGGCTAAGTTATGAGCTCAGTAATCGCCACTTTGTATATGCCAACTGGTCAACGAGCTTTGAAACGCCTACGCTCAGCGAGCGCTTTGGTAATCCTGTAGGCCTGGGAGATGTGGCACCACTCGAACCACAGACGGCCTCCAACTACGAAATTGGTATCAAAGGGTGGATCAATCCGCGCCTGCGCTATGAGCTAGCAGCTTTCTATTTACAGCTTCGCAATGAGCTGATCCCTTTTGAATTGCAAGCCTTTCCCAATCGGTCATTTTTTAGAAATGCAGGGCGGTCTAATCGCGCTGGGATAGAGCTGGGGCTACTGGCCCTTTGGGGCAAAGGCTGGTCTTCTCGCTTTTCGTATACCTACTCTGCCTTTACGTTTGATGATTATGAAGTAGGCAATCTACAGCTCAATGGTAATCGCTTACCTGGCATTCCGGATCATCAGGCTACGGCCTCTGTCCGTTATCAAGCGAGTAGCGGCCTGTACGGGCGCCTTTCGGGCCAATTGGTGGGTAGCTTTTTTGCGGATGATATCAATAGTGAAGAAATTCCCAGCTATGTGGTGTTGAATTTGAGGGCAGGGTATCGCTTTAGCTTAGTGTTTTTACACGCAGAGCCCTTTATTGGAATCAATAATTTGAGTGATAATGTGTACCCAGCTAATGTTCGGTTGAATGCTTTTGGGGGGCGGTACTTTGAGCCGGCACCGGTGCTGCATTTTTATGCAGGGGTGCGGGTACGGTTTGGGGAAAAATAGTAATAGAATTTAGTCATTTTCTCGCGGATTGCAAATCTGCTGGGCACGTGCTAGGCTTTTTTCGTAAAGCTCGGCCCGCGCTTAGTGGATTTGCAATCCGCGAGTACTCTAGCTTATCGAGCATACGAGATGGCTCGCTTCTCGCGAATCACCGTCACTTTAATCTGCCCAGGATACTGCATCTCATCTTGGATTTTCTGAGAAATCATAAAAGACAGATCATCTGCATACTGGTCGGTGACTTTGTCGGACTCTACAATGACGCGTAGTTCGCGGCCTGCTTGCATCGCGTAGGCCTTCTGAACACCATCGTGGCCCATCGCCAATTCTTCTAGTTCTCCGATGCGCTTGAGGTAGCTTTCCAAGATTTCGCGGCGAGCGCCCGGGCGAGCGCCAGAGATAGCATCACAAGCTTGTACGATTGGAGAAATAATATTGTTCATCTCCACTTCATCGTGGTGCGCCCCTACAGCGTTGACGACGATGGCGTGCTCTTTGTGCTTTTCACAGAGCTGCATACCTAGAATAGCATGTGACAATTCGGTTTCTTCCTCTGCTACTTTACCAATATCATGGAGGAGTCCCGCGCGTTTAGCCATCTTTGCTTGTTTTGGCGTAAGCCCCAATTCTGCGGCCATAATGGCACATAAGTTGGCCGTTTCGATGGAGTGCTTGAGTAGGTTTTGGCCATAAGAAGAGCGGAAGCGCATCCGGCCTACCATTTTTACCAAATAAGGATTCAAGCCATGAATATCTAGATCGATCACGGTACGTTCCCCGATTTCTACGATTTGCTCATCGAGCTGCTTACGGGTTTTAGCGACCACCTCTTCGATACGTGCCGGATGAATACGGCCGTCTGTCACTAGGCGTTTTAGCGATAAGCGACATACCTCACGGCGGATAGGATCAAAGCTAGAGATAACGATAGCTTCTGGTGTATCGTCGACTACAATTTCGGCACCAGTGGCTGCTTCTAGCGCTCTAATATTTCTACCCTCTCTACCGATAATCTGTCCTTTTAGGTCATCTGAATCGAGATTGAATACGGAGACGGTATTCTCTATGGTATACTCCGCGCACATCCGTTGGATGGTTTGGATCACAATTTTCTTGGCATCTTTATTAGCAGTCACCTTAGCATTCTCAACTGTATTCTTAATGATTGACATGGCATCAGTCTCTGCCTTCGCTTTTACGGCTTCTAGTATTTGCTCCTTCGCCTCTTGCTCGCTTAGGTTAGCTACTTTTTCCAGTTCTTTGATGTGCTTTTCGTTAGCAGCATCTAGTTCTTCGCGCTTCTTGGCTAGTATTTTTAGTTGCTTATCTAAGTTCTCTCGTACTACGTTTACATCTGCTTCGCGCTGTTCTATGTCGCTTATTCTATCCTTGATCGATTGTTCGCGGCTATTTAACTTATCGGTGCGTTGCTTAAATTCTGATTCTTTACCCTTCAGTTCCATTTCGCGCTCTTTTACGGTGAGCAGCCGATCTGTTTTTTCTTTGTCTAATTCCGCTTTTAGCTTCGCAAAACGATCTTTTGCCTCTTGTATTTTCTTCTGCTTAATCCGTTCGTTTTTACTCTCCGCTTGTGAGATCAACTTTTCTGATTTAGTCTGTGCCTCGTCTACTAGGCGCTTTGCAGTGAGGCGCGCTTCCTTGATTTCAAGGTCTGCCTTGGCATTGATTTCTTCAATTTTTGCCTGCTGCGTCTTTTTTATCAGAAAGTTGACAATAAAGTAACTCACGATTGCGCCGACTAGCAGGCCAATGCCTAGTCCTATTCCTATATCCATAGTTTGACTTTTAGTAATAAAAAATAAATAAATGAAGCTCACTATTAGACAAAAAGTGAAGCGGAGGAGAGTGAAGATAGTTAAGACTTATGCTAATACTTGATTTAATAGTTCTTCAAGATTAGTAAGTCGATTCATGAGCGAAGGATTATGGCTTCCAGATTGCTGGAGTTTGTGGAGCTCTACTGCATAGGTCAATACTGCCATAGAAAGGCAATCTTGTTTATCTTTATTGCTATAGGTTAACTGAAAGCGATTGACTTTTTCGTTAACTTCTTTGACAATTTTTCGAATAGCAGGCTCATCACTAGCATTTATTCTTAGTGGGTATGGCCTTCCAGCCAAGAGCACGGTAATGCTCTTCATGTCTTTTTCCTTCTCTGACATACCCTAGAGTTTGTGCAGCCATTCAATGCACTTATCGATTTCCTCGATATATTGATTGATTTGCTCGTTCACCAATTCTTTGCGTTCTACACCTTCCGATTCACTTGGTTCAGCCATAGCAAGCTGTGTCTTTTCAAGTTTGTTTTTTAGGGATCGGACTGCACCATTTTGCTTGTCCAATTCAGCTTTTAGCTGTTTATTATCTGCTTCCAAATCGGCATTTTCTTGCTCTAAGCGTTTCATCTTTTGAGTAAGCTGCCGAATCTTTAGCTCGATATTATCCATTTTTTCAATAATATCCATACGCATGGATCAATTCATGGAGCAACTAGCGTCTGATCATAGCCCCCAGGCTATTTTCATATTGGTAGATCAGTTGATTCATTACTTTGTCTACCTCTTTGTCTTTTAGCGTTTTGTTGGGGTCTTCAAATAAGTAACTTACGGCATAAGACTTCTTATTTTCGCCCAATTGCTCCGCGTTTTCATATACATCAAATAGATTGATCTCTTTAATTACTTTCTTGCCGACTTTTCTAGCAATTGCCACAATATCACTAAATTTTATCGAATTATCAACAATTAGTGCCAAATCCCGACGCGTGGATGGGTATTTGCTCACCCCTTCATAAGTGACTTTGTGTTTGCGTATGGCTTTCAGGAGGTTATCCCAATTAAAATCAGCATAGTACACTGCACCGCGTATGGAAAATGCCTTGGTTAATGTAGGCTGTACCTTTCCAAAGCTTACCAATGACTGCGGCCCACGGTGGTACTGCAAGCCAAAGGCAAATACCTCATCTTGCTGTCCTTTTTCTTGGTACCCTTTTACTCCCAGCTTATATAGTACCTGTTCTACAAAAGCTTTTAGGGTATAAAAATCAGCAGCTGATTTAGCAGTATTACGCCAGCTCTCCGCTCGTTGGCTACCCGTCAAAAATAGGGTAAGGTGATTTTGCTCTTGGTGTCCACTCTCCATGGTTTGGTAGGAGCGGCCAAATTCGTAGAGCTTAAGGTTGTACTGCTGGCGGTTTTGATTATGCACAACAGCCTCTAGCCCGCTAACGATCATGGTGGGGCGCATAATATCCAACTGGACATTGCTAGTATTATTAATATATACTAAGGCTTCTTTCTGCACACTTTCTAGTACTTCTTCGTAGTAGCGAGATTCTGATAAGGAAAGCCCCATCATTTCATGAAAGCCATTCGAGGAGAGCAAATCACTTGCCATATTCCGAATTTCTCGCGGATCGGGATTTGGGGCAATAACGATGGCGCTCCTGATCTGATTATCGATCTCTACTTTGTTGAAACCGTAAATACGGAGAATTTCTTCAATAACATCTGCCTCGCGCGTCACATCCGCTTTGTTGGTTGGAATAGCTACCGTAAAGCTTTCATCATTTTGCGAAAGCACCTCCATCTCTAAGGCATCGAGGATGCTATGCAACTGCTCTTTAGGGATATGATTGCCAATAAGGCGATCGACATGAGCATATTTTACGGCCACTTGCGCCTTCTCAATTGGCTGCGGGTAGAGATCAATGATGTCTGAAGCGATTTCCCCACCTGCAAGTTCTTTGATGAGCAGCGCTGCACGCTTTAGGGCGAAAACGGCTACATTAGGGTCACTTCCTTTCTCGAATACTTTTGCTGCGTCGGTGCGCAAATTGTGGCGCATGCTGGTGCGGCGGATAGACTTCGCATTGAAATGAGCAGACTCTAAAAAGATGGCGGTAGTCTGATCGCTAACGCCAGAGTTTAAGCCTCCAAATACCCCTGCAATACACATGCCATTGGATGCGCCATCGCAGATCATTAGATCTTCGGCGTGGAGCTTTCGATCTACTTCGTCCAGGGATTGGAACAGCGTGTCTTGCGGAAGTTTCTTGACGATTACTTTCTGATCGGTAATTTTATGTAGATCAAAAGCGTGGAGAGGTTGGCCCAATTCGTGTAGCACAAAGTTGGTAATATCTACGATATTGCTGATGGACTTTACGCCAATTGCTTGGAGGCGCTTTTTTAACCAGTCCGGTGAGTCTTTGATGGTCACATTCTTGATAGATACGCCGACATAGCGGGGGCAAGCCGCAGCATCTTCTACGACGACCTCTACGGGTAGGTCATTACTATCGGCCTGGAAATGTTCTACGTTTGGTACGTTTACGATTCCTTCGTGCTCGTAGTTGATCTTTAGGGCAGCGGCAAGGTCTTTCGCTACACCCAGGTGGTTGGTCGCATCCGACCTGTTTGGCGTTAAGCCAATTTCATACACATAGTCGGATTCAATCTG
>JBCCRH010000001.1:0-54361 GCA_039208045.1 Bacteroidota bacterium | reverse complement strand
TTTGATTTTGCCTTGATTCTTCCATTGGAAAACTATTGAATCACCTTGTCCTGCACCTAAGAAAAAGAATTTAATCATAAAGAAAATGGCTGATCTATGGCTGAATTTCTAAGTGATTCCCACCTATCGTTTAGCTCAAATATTTTTGGATCTGTTCTATTATCTTCCATAACGTCGATTCTGGTTGCTCCAGGCTTTGTCTGAACCTTTACTCTCACAATTGTCCCTTCTTTCAACTCTGGTAAATGCTCAAAAAGCATTCTAGGAAATGTGCGTTTTTCAAAAATAGAATTTTCACGGTCAATTAAGGAGTCGCATTCTACATAGGTGTCATTAATACCAAACACTCTACTAGGGAAATATAGCGTGGAGTCAAACTTCTCAAAGGTTTGAAAACCAGTTTGCTTTAGGTGCTTTATTTGGGGTTCTATTTCAGAAACTATCAGTTGATCTAATAAGGGGTGAGATTTTATTTCTGATATATTGTTATACACGGGATCTGATGAGCCTAGAATTACTTTAATTTGGGCAGATTTCTCAGCTTCCACAGAAGAATTTGAAATAGTACTTAATTTGCCTTTAGTTAGATTTTCCATACTTCATTAGCTTTATCTATAGCTTGTTGAGTCAGTTTTTTGTAGTAAGAAAAGTTTAGAGAAGTAGATTGTATATCATTAAAAAGCTTAATTTCTAAATACTCAAAGAATGACTCACGGATTTCGAGTAATGAAGATTCTCTCATCACCTCATAGCCATTTGCTTCAATTATATCTCGATAGTTAAACGGCCCAATCCGATAGGCACTGATGTGTCCTTCGTCGTATTTCTTTTCCGTAATGTCAATGTGAAAACTAGTATAGTCAGAAGAAAGTTTATCAAGTTCTGGGGTAAAATAGCGCTCTCTAATCTTATTAGCTACCTCTAACTCACTACTACAATCTACTTTTTTAAGTACAATGCTATAATGAAGAACATGTAAAGGCTTTCCTATTGCCTGCGCCTCTATTAACTTCGAAATAAGGTCAAAGAATAGCTCTCCAACCAAGGCACTGGGACTCAACAGCGATTCGAGACTTTCTTCGCATCTAAATACCGTCCTATCATGTAGAGAAATGATTTTGTAGTAATCAGATGAGGAGTTTAAGTCTATTCTTTGCTTTAGTGTGTTTTCATTAGTGATGGTAAAGCTAGTACTAGCTAAAAAAGGCTTTAGAGCAGACCTGATAGCTTGGGGATAGTCAAGTACTGTTTGATGCTTAACTTCGAAATAGTGAAAAATGGTGGTAAATTCCATTGCTACTGTTGTTGCGACTAATGTACAAAGAAAACAAACAAGTTGCTAAGAGAGAGTTATAGAAATGTAACTTTATGTTACTCCATCCTCTACTATAATCTTCCTCAGAGTTCATGAGATTGCTTAAATTATTGGTAGTTAGCACAACTCCCCCAACCCCCGCTCCAACATCGCCACCCCCTGCGCTACTGCTGCATAAGCAACCGTATCCAATTCGTACCAGCCACTCAGGTTTCTCATCAATTCCACTATGGAGAGGTGCTCTGTTGTATCCAAGGGCAGTACCGTTGGATGATGCTCGTATAACTTGATTTGGAATGCTGGAAAACATCTGCGACAGATGGTTTCCCAGACCTACCAAAATGCAGCATAGATAACTGCTAGTATGCAGGTGGAAGCAATAGCTAAAATATTAAACGTCATGCTAGTGTTGAATAGGCCTTCTTCCAATTCAATTCCTTTTTGGTCGGGCCCTTTGTTTTCAAACATGGAGATCAAAAAGATGAGGAGTAAGCTGACTAAGAAGATCATGCCCATTCTATCCATAAATGGGAATGTGGGAGCTAGGTATTTTATCAGAATAGAAAGGGGGATCGATAGAATGATGGCCCATAATGCCGCATTGGCAGAAGCCCTCTTCCAGAACAAACCCATCATAAAAACGGCAACTACTCCTGGACTGATAAAACCGGTGTATTCTTGTATAAACTGAAATGCCTGATCGAGACTTCCCAATAGAGGCGCGATGAGTACTCCAAGGACTAGAGATAGGGCTGCTGAGATTTTTCCCACCCGAACTAGCTTTTGTTCTGCTACTGCTTGCACTGCATTTTTATTCAAAAAATATTGCTTGTAAATATCCATGGTGAAGATGGTGGAAGTGCTGTTGACCATAGAACTTAAGGAAGAACCAATAGCTGCAATTAATGCTGCAAAAGCTAAGCCTTTGAATCCTGTGCTTACATAATTATTGAGTACCCAAGGATATGCTTCATCGGGCTTAGCGATATCTGCTTGGAGGACAAAGGCGGCAATGCCAGGGATGACCACAATCAGGGGTAATGCTATTTTCATAATTGCTGCAAAGACGGTGCCTAGCTGAGCTTCTTGTAAGTTCTTAGCCGCCAGCGCCCGCTGAATGATGTATTGATTGACACCCCAGTAATACAAATTAGCAATCCACATGCCTCCAATAAGGACGCTGATGCCGGGGAGATTGATGTATTCTGCATTGGATCGATCCAGAATCAAATCAAATTTTTCGGGGGCTTTTTCTACTAAAGCACTTAGCCCTGAAAAGAAGCCTCCACCAACTGCTTGAAGGATGAGCACGCTTGCTAACAAGCCACCAAAAATCAAAACAACGACCTGAACAACATCCGTCCAAACTACCGCTTTTAAGCCACCAAAAATTGAAAAGGTAGCAGCATAAATAGCCAAGCCTACAATACCCCACAGGAGCGGAATGCCCATAATCGTATTCAAGGCTAGGCCACCCAGATACAACACCGATGTAATATTGACGAAGACAAATAGCATGATCCAGAATATAGCCAGCCCAACTCGTACCCGATTATCGTAGCGTTCTTCCAAAAATTGTGGCATGGTGTAGATGCCTTTCTTGATAAAGATGGGTAAGAAATATTTGGCTACAATGATAAGTGTCAAAGCTGCCATCAGTTCATAAGATGCAATGGCTAAGCCCACCACATACCCAGAGCCAGACATCCCGATAAATTGCTCTGCTGAAATATTGGATGCAATAAGAGAGCCACCTACGGCCCACCAAGGCAGCGATTTGCTGGCTAAAAAGTAATCCTTTGCAGAGGCCTGCTTATTTCTATTGGACAGCCATATACCGAATAAGACGATCCCTAAAAGATAGACTGTGAAAATTGCTAAATCTAGTGTTGAAAATTGATCAAACATCGTTTTAATCGTTTCTGTGTTTATTTTACCTCAATTTCCGAACTTGATGGTGCAAGATTTTTACTACTCGCAGTCAAAGAGATCAGGCCGGAGGAGGTGGCAGCTTTTACAATCACTACCGCCTTCCCATAAAATAATTGCACGCGATCTCCTTGAAAAGGCTCAAAGGATTGTGGATTACCATTACCGACTCCTATGATCGTACCGCTTCCTGCTACTTTGAGGCTGACTTCATTCATGGCTAAGGGATCAACATTGCCATCAGCATCTAAGCCTTCTACAAGGATATAGGACAAATCTTGACCATCAGCATTGATAATCGCTCGATCGGGGGTCAGTCTGAGCTGTGTTGCTTTACCGGTAGTATGAATCGTCTGCTCTCCGATTTTATGCGCCCTTTTGTAAGCAATTACTTTTAGTTCACCTGGCTCATAAATGACATCCGTCCACATTAGTCTAAATCGCTTGGTGGAGTTTTTAGCTTTCGGTTGTTTGTACTGTACACCTTGACTTTTACCATTAACAAAAAGCTCTGCTCTATCGCCATTGGTATAGACAAAGACGGGAACTTTTTGGCCTATTCGTTCTTTCCAATTCCAATGTGGTAAAATATGGATGAGGTCTTCGTCTGGCTTCCAATAACTTTTGTACAGATAGTATCGATCTTTGGGAATTCCTACTAAATCCACAATTCCAAAATAGGAGCTTCTGGAAGCCGCCTCGTCGGTAAATCCCATTTCCTTTACCTTTTCATTATAATAGGGGGTAGGTTCTCCCAAATAATCAAATCCAGTCCAGACAAATTCACCTGCTATGTAAGGCTCTTCTTGCTGCCACATAAAGTCATCGTCAGCGATTTCTGCCCACCAAGGTGCATGCAGGTCATAAGAACTTACTTGCAGCGACTTGGTGAAATCCGTTTTTTCCTTTGGCAAAGGAAATTCATAAAATCCTCTGGTACTTAAAGTGGACGCAGACTCACTAATAATAACCGATTTATTTGGCTCCATTTGGCGCGCCAACCGATACCGTCGGCCATAATTCCAACAATGAACATCGTACAAATCAAAGTGTCGAAGGGCAGCACTATGCAATTGATCATTGACTAATGTTACAGGTCTAGAAATATCATACTTCCGTACATAATTGATCATGGTGTGTAGGCGTTGAAAACCATTGTTTTCATTATGCTGAACATCTACCACTTCGTTACCTACACTCCACAAAAAGAGCGAAGGATGATTTCTGTCTCGAACGACAAAGTTTCGGATATTTCGATGGGCAAAATGGTCAAAATCGGTATCCTCCATGATACCTGCTTTTGCATCATACTTATCAAATACTTCATTGAAAAACAATAAGCCCATACGATCGCATAATTCCAGCAGCTCTGGAGCAGCGGTATTATGACTATTCCTAATCGCATTTGCTCCCATTGCTTTCATTAGCTCCAATTGACGCTCCATTGCTCTGGGGTAAAAAGCAGCTCCAAGTGGCCCGTGGTCGTGATGAAGATTTACGCCATTGAGTTGTACCCTTCTTTCATTTAGGAAAAACCCATAGTCAGGGTCAAATCGAATCGTCCTAACTCCAAACTTGGTGGTGTAGGTATCTACTTTTTTATTTTTGCTATAGATTTCTGTCCGAATAGTATATAAGTATGGATTTTCTATGTCCCATCGAATAGGGTCCAGTAGCGTAATAGTCGTTTCTACATCTGTTGTTTTGCCACTTTTTATCCATTTTCCTACTTGTCCTTCAGCAATTTTATTGCCGTCCTTATCAAGTATAGCATGAATGATATTTATACTATCTCTTATCGCAGAAAAATTATTGATGCTTGTATTGATGCGTATATCAGCATAATGCGGCTTAATGATGGGCGTATTGACGTAAGTCCCCCAAATATCCACATGGACTGGGTGAACCGCTAATAATTGCACTTTTCTGTAAATCCCCGCTCCGGGATACCAGCGGCTGTCAATCGCTCTAGTATCAGCATGAACGGCCAGTATATTTCGTTGCCCTGGTTTTGCATGCTCCGTAATGTCTACATAAAATGAATTGTATCCGTAGTCCCATTCCCCAACTAGTTGACCGTTGAGATAGATTTTAGGGAATGCCATCACTCCATCAAAAAGGAGGTATAAACGTTTCCCCACATAAGAAGATGGAATATCTATTGCTTTGCGATACCATCCTTGTCCTTTCCAAGGTAGCTTTCCCGTGCTGCCATTGCCGTCAAGGATAAATGGCCCTTTGATGGCCCAATCGTGAGGGATGCTTACCGTTTCCCACTTGCTGTCATTGTAGTCGACTGCTATGGGTTGCTGTAGCGCTCCTTTTTTGAATTTCCAGCCTTCACTTAAGGTCTTCGTTATTCTATTTTGCGAAAAGCAGAAGCTGTTGAGCAGCAAAAAGGAAAGACATAAGAAAAATGGGTTATTAAACATATCTTCTAATTGCCATTGAAATATTGCATCCCAATATGTGCTCGATTATTCTGATCAAACAGCGTGGCATTGTCCCAATGAGAGCCTTGTCCCCATCTTGTAGAACAAGAAGTTGACACCCATGCTGGTTCCCAATAAATCAGACCGCTTCCACCGCCTTCCTCAATTTTTTCCTCTAACATTTTCAGGTAATCATATTGCCCTTGAGGACTGATCTCATATCCTGGAATCGCTGCATCTTGCCCTAAAATATTGCCCGCATTATCTTTATTATTTAATGTAAATGGATAAGCTGTTTCCACTACCATGAGTGGCTTATTGTAGGTTTCTGTAAGTGCTCGAATAGCATTGGGAAGCTGATTTAGTGCATAATTGGACCATTTTGGATAATAAGAAATACCAATCCAATCGAAATCAGTCACTCCATTTTGACGGGCTTCATCAAACCACCAAAGGGCATTTTCAGGCTGTGCAATATGGAGAAAAGATTCTATTTTTTGATCGAATTGAGCAGCTGCATCTCGTAGTGCTTTCAAGCCTTTATTAATTAATGCCGCATTGCGCGTCCAATTGATCTGCTCATAATTTCCATTAGGGTCTTGCAGTATCTCAATATTAGTTTCGTTCCCTATTTGTACAAATTCTGGTAGCAAGCCTTCTTGATTCAGCTCTTCTAAAACTCTAAATGTATAATTATAGACTGAGTCTCCTAGCACACTGGTATTATTCACAACAGGTAACCAAGCAGCAGGAACAAGTTGTTTTTGGGGGTCAGCCCAATCATCGGAATAGTGAAAATCAAGCAAAACGGATAGTTCTAATGCTTTCGCACGGGCAATCGTCTTTTTGACATCCTCAAAGTTAGAGTAGTCAGTCCAATCAGGACTATGCCATAGTCTTACTCGAACCAAGTCCATTTTTGCATCTTTAAAAATCTGGTAAGGATCTTTTTCTGTTCCTTGCTCATCAAAATAGTTGGCGCCACAATCCTCCATTTCATTTACATAAGATAAGTCAGCTCCTCGATAGAAATCAGATGGCGTTTCTACCTCTGGCTCTTGCTGCGAAGCGGGTACAGTAACGTCCTTGTTCAATTCGCATGAAACAAGGGATAAACTAATGAGGAAAAAAGCGGGTAAGAATAACTTTATCATAGCTGTTAGTTTAATGTAATCGTTTTATCAATAGCATTGACCGTAATCGTATAGGTACCTGGTGTTCCGATGAATCTAAAATTGTTATCGCCATCCTCGGCATCTTCAAAATTTTCGTCAATGGTATAGCCTTCGCCAATAAAATAGGGATAATTTAGCCCGGAGCCCCAATCATCCTGAATATTGAAAAACCGAAAGGTACCATTATTAATAGCTAAAGTAGCACTCCATACATCTACAGTATTTTCTGTGGCAGGTGTTGCAGTTCCCCAATTCCATCCATCAGGGGTAGCATCGCCTAGTATCCATAGTGGGCCACTTTCTTCCAGCGTAATCGTTCTTGCATTTCTGTCGATAACTATTTCGTAGATTCCTGGTGTTCCGATGAATCTAAAGTTGTTATCACCATCCATAGCATCTTCAAAATTCGCGTCAATGGTATAGCCTTCGCCAATAAAATAGGGATAATTTAAGCTCGAAGCCCAATCAAATTCGGTGGTAAAAAAGCGGAACGTCCCATTGGTCAGATTGACCTTTGTCGTTAACACATCCAATTCGCAAGCAATATTAATTGCGGTACTCCATTCCCATTGAGCATCTACTAAAGCATCTCCGAGTGCAAAAACACCAGCACACACGCCTGTGGCAACTTGCTCTATCACTTCTACATTTAGGCTAATGATAGCTGATACCATCTCGGTATTATTTCCGGTGCCAGCTCCCGCATAAGCCCTCAATCGGAAGTAAATAGTTCCTGTATTATTGGGATTTCCGTCTACATCGGTTGTGGCAGGATCATCATCTAAGCCTAATAGCGCTGCATAATCCATTAGCTGTCCAATACTTATGGAGAAATTGGTCTCAGTGGTTGTTCCGATTAAATCAAAAACATCAAAGCTTGAGGAAAGAGAGGCTTGCAGATCGTAGTTGACATTGGTAGGTGCGCCAAAGTCTGCTTGATTCCAAACAAAGCGTTCCGCTAAATTATCTTCTGTCTCTTGTGATAATAAATAGTTGGACGAAAAGGTATTGATAAAGGCAACGCCTTCTTCACTTGGTACGGCAATGAAGATTAAATCATCGTCTTCTTCACAAGCCGTAAAGAGAAAAATGGAAAAAACGGATAGGAGAAATAAGGAGAATATATTTTTCATTGTTATTGATTTAAAAGTTGAAAGTCAGAGGAATTTTGCGCGCGTGCTAGGCTTTTTTCTTTAAAGCTTGGCCCGCGCCTAGTGGATTTGTAATCCGCGTGGCCTTAAAACTTATTTTTGTTACACGATACTAATACCCCTCGTTTTGTTTTAAGTTGGGATTTGCCGCAAGGCTTTCAGCAGGTAGTGGATACAACTTCCTAAAAGCAGCGATAGCACCTCCAAGGTTAGAATTGCCTTTTAATGACCAATTGTAGGTATTGCCTGTAAATTGGCCAAAGCGAATCAAGTCTTGCCGTCGGTGAGATTCCCAATGTAGCTCCACTAAGCGTTCTTCTATCAACAGATCAAGGGTCAAATCGGAAGATGAGATGAGCCGGGGGTTGCCTGCTCTTTGCCTTAGCAAATTAAAATAGTCGACTGCTTCTGAAAGAGCCGTGTTGCTGCGTAAAGCTGCTTCTGCAAACATCAAATACACATCTCCCAAGCGAAACATCGGAAAATCTGTATCTACAAAACTATTAGAACTACCCGTTCCTCCATTGGAGGTTCTATTGGACCATTTGCCGATAATGTATCCCGTATTTCGATCATCTACAGCAGTTATTTCAATCGTTCGATCAGCCGTAATTAAGGTATTCCGACTATCGTTATCGTAGGTGCCATTCCTGAAAATTTCTGAAAATCGCTGAGGTACCCTCAATGCTCCTCCCCAGCCTCCTGAGGCAACACCAAAATCTTCGCCGTTCCCTTCTTGTGCCCCCACTTGTCCGTTGACCATCATCGTAGTTGGGCCCCAGTTCTGAGTGACGATACCATCCGATTGGATGGGGAAGATGATCTCGCGAGTAGCTCCATTATCATTGTTGTCTGCCATGAAAAGTTCCATGTAGTTTGCTGCTAATTCATAAGGGCTATTAATAGTTTGTTGGCAGTAGTTTAAGCAGTCTGCATAGCGGTCACTGCCCGTGTAAACCTCAGCATTTAAATAGATTTTTGCCAACAGCATCCAAGCTGCTGCTTGGTCGGCTCGGCCATATTCATTTTGTCGAGGAGCAACGAGATCAGCTTCAATAGCTAATAATTCACGCTCTATAAAATCAAATAATGCTGTTCCTTCGATTTGTGGTGCCTGGAACCCACCCACAGGATCGTTTTCCGTTACAAACGTACATCTGCCAAATAAATCCAAAAGATGGTAGTACGATAGTGCTCTTAAAAACCTTGCTTCGGCGCGGTACACAGTGATTTCTTCTTGCAAGGATTCGCCCACTCCTCGGTCATTTAATTTGGCATCCGTTGTTTGTCGTAAAAACTCATTAGCGAAAGCTACCGAAGCCATTGCTCTCCCGTATAGCCCTCGAAGCAAAACATTATTGGCAACCCAGGTAGAACGTTGGATTTCGGCAGTGCCAGGGTCATTTTCCCATGACCAAATGACCTCATCGGTGGAGAGTACCTGTAGATACCACAAGCTCCTGCCGTATTGGCTCGTCCCAGCATCTAATCCTGAAATGTTGGACTCATTAGGCCCTTTTGCTCCTACTAAAGCTAAGTTACTATATACACCCGCAAGGGCCTGCCTATAAGCATTAGGGCTATTGTAAAAATCTTCTGCTAGTAATATATTACTATCTCCTGGAGTAACATCTAAGTCTTTAGTACACCCCGCCAGAAGCAATACCAAAGCGATTATAGTCCATCTCATTATTGATATTTTTTAAAATTTTAGAATGTAAAATTGACGCTTAGCAAAAAGGTCCTCGCACGAGGAAAAATGGTATTATCAATTCCACTGAATAGTTCAGGGTCCAAACCTGAATAATTGGTTATCACAAATACATTCTGAACCCCAGCACTCAATCGCGCATTGATTGTAGTATTCAGAATTTGTCCAAAATTATATCCAAGCGTAATATTGTCCATTCGCAAAAAGGAGCCATCTTCGATAAAATGGTCGGACAGGATTACCGTTGGGGTAGCATTAAAATTAGTTTCCAAAACATGGGTAGGCACATTACCTAAAACAGCATTGTTTTGTAACAGATTCAACTGTGCCCTTGACGAATTCACATTGTTATAAATATAGTTTCCTAAACTGGCCCTCATATTAAAGGACAATTCAAAATTGTGGTAGGACATTTGAGAATAGAATCCCAAAGTAGCTTCAGGTTGGTTATTTTGGTGTAAATATCTATCATCATCATTGATGATATTATCGCCATTCAAATCCGCATAAGCGCCTTCAATCGGGTTCCCATTACTATCGTAAATTTGTTTGTACACAAAGAACTTATAAGGAGCAAAGCCTACTCGATGCAACTGAATTGTACCACCAACACCTCCACCAATATTCCCCGTTCGTACATCTTGCTCTAGTGCCAGTTCTTCAATTTCTGTTCTGATAATGGTGGCATTAAAGCCCACATTCCAATTGAAAGCTTTTTTATTCAAATTATCTTGAAACACCTCAAAGTCAACTGAAAACTCCACACCTTGTGAGGTGAAACTTCCTATGTTCTGGAATCCTGCATTACTAAAATTAGAGCCATCAGATATGGCAGCAAAAGCCAATAAATCATCCGATTGTTTATAGAAGTATTCAACGGTTCCTCTTAATCTTTCATTTAAAAATCCATAATCTAAGCCTATATTGTAGGTCGTTGTTTCCTCCCATTTCAATTCTTCATTTCTAAACTGTGGCTGTCCAATCGCAATATTTTCAAGGCCAAAAGGGTATTGCGAAGCAGGGATACCCAGGTTATATCTCGACAAATAGAGGTCTGCTGCATCGGTGCCAATATCTTGTTGCCCAGTCACCCCCCAGCCCAATCTAAGTTTAAGATTCGACACTACATTAGAAGAAGGAAATAAGTCCTCTCGTAGCCTCCAAGCAAATGCTACTGCGGGAAAGTTACCCCATCGGTTATCTTCACTAAACCTTGACGTTCCGTCTCTTCGGTAGGATAGGGTGAGGAGGTATTTGTCAAAGAAAGAAAGATCCGTCCGACCAAAGAAGCCAATCAAAATAAGATCTGTCTCTTGAGTAAAAATGGGCTCTGTATCTGGATTGTCATTTAATAACTCTCCCGAGAAAAATCCTTGACCCTCAAAACGCTGGTAAGAATAACCCGCCGTTGCTGCTACGCTTACTTTATCATTCAGCTGCTTGTTGTAATTCAAATAACTATCAAATAAAGCATTTCTTTGATCATTAGTATAGGTCGATTCCGAACCCAGAAACGTTCCATCGGGTTGTGTGATAATGCTCTCTTCTGACCAAGAGGTAGAACCCTCTGATGAAGCATCGTCTATTCCCACATTCACCACCGCACTTAATGCTGGCATAAATGGAAACTGGTAATCCAATTTTATATTTCCATACAGTCGAATGACTTCACTAATCGCATTGCGCTGCAAAAGGGAGGCTACGGGATTTCCAGGAGCAATAGGTGTTAAGTCAGATGCATTTAATACCCCATCACCATTATCGTCCCAATATTGAAAAAAGCCACCAAAAGGAGAATTGACATCCCGAACGGGTTGGGTAGGATCAAAAGCAAGGGCATTGCCTTCCTGCCCTTCGGCAAAGCGATTTTGTTCTTGAGAAACATTTGCATTGACCGTAATTTTTAGACTATTGTCCAATAGTTTAGGCGAGAGCATCAAGCCAGCTGAGTTTCTTTGAAATTCAGACGTTAGGCGTATCCCTGGTTGATTGGTATGGTTCAAAGACAAGCGCATTGGAATATTCTTCACCAAAGCGCCTTCTAAGGATAGATTGTGATTGTGGATCACTACATCTTCGTAAATCTCCTCTTGCCAATCGGTATTAGCATCTCCCAGCATCCCCATTAAATCTGGTCGCTGCTCTGTAATCAAGGCACGGTACTCCTCTGCTGAAAAAACATCAATGGTATTGGGCAAGGTGCTAAGGCCAATTTGTGTATTCAACTCTACCTTCAGGTTTTGGCCACCATCTTTTGTAGTAATAATAATGACGCCATTAGCGGCCCTCGAACCATAAATAGCAGTTGCAGAAGCATCCTTTAAAACGGTGAATGACTCAATATCATTGGGGTTAATGGTACTAAGAATCGAACGGGCACCACCAATAGTATTATTGGAAATAGGTAAGCCATTGATAACAATTAATGGATCATTAGAAGCGCCCAAAGAAGAACCTCCACGTATTCTAATCGTAGAGCCGGAGCCCGGTTCGCCTCCCGTATTTATGGTTAAGCCTGCTATCTTCCCATTGAGTAGATTTTCTGGGGTAACCATATTTCCTTTGTTAAAATTTCGTTCTGACAAACTAGCAACAGAGCCGGTAGCATCTTTTACCGTTGTCGTACCATAGCCAATGACCACCACCTCCTCAAGTAGCTTCCCAGAAACAAGGACAACATTGATGTTACTTGTTTCATCAACTCTTACTTCTTGAGCATCATATCCTGTGTAGGAAAAGATAAGGATGTCGCCTTGCCTAGCTTCTAAAGTATAGCTACCATTGATATCCGATACAGTACCATCAGAAGAGCCTTTGATGAGGATATTCACACCAATTAAAGGCTCTGCATTTTCATCGGTGATCGTTCCTGAAACTTGAGTTTGGCTAAAAAGGGATGGACTGGTCAGCAGGAATAAAGCCAGGAGTAGTCTATTTTTGCTTCGCAGAAGAGCATACCCCTTTCTACTGGTTAGAAATTTTGTCATACTAGTGATTTTTTTGACGCTTGCAATTTTTGCAATACATAAAAAAGGATAATCACCTTTTTACAAAACAAAATTCCGAATCAGTATTGATACATCTGTTTAAATTTTCGTACAAAAGGGGTGGATTTTCGTATCAAAGACGATCAATCAGTTTGCTTTTTAGCGTTGAGATATTCTCGGGGGCTCTTGTGGTATTTTTTCTTAAAACAGGTAGAGAAATAATGCCTATCTCCAAAACCAACTCGATAGCAAATTTCAGCGATAGTCAATTCATCCTGAACCAAAAGCATTTCTGCTTTCTGAAGACGGTAATTCCTAATAAACTCTACCAGAGTATATCCTGTGAGCACCTTCAGTTTCTTGTATACTAGCGAATGGCTCATATTCATTTCGGCAGAAATATCGCTCGCCTTTAAGGTAGATTTATCAATATTAGCTTCAATGACACCACAAAGGTCTTGGATAAATTGTTGGTCAAGAGAATGGAGTTTTACTTCCCCTGGTTTTGCTATGGCTTCCAGCTGAAATCGGTTGCTTAAATCCTTGCGGATTTTTAGAAGATTTCTAATCCTAATTTTCAGCTCATCTTCATAAAAAGGTTTGTTGATATAATCATCTGCCCCCGTTTCTAAACCTTTTAGTTTAAAATATCTGGATTTTCGGGCAGTCAATAAGATGACGGGAATATGGCTGGTTTTAATATTAGTCTTTATTTGGAAACAAAAAGAAATCCCATCTAGCTCAGGCATCATAACATCGCTAATGATTAAGTCGGGGAGCTCCTGACGAGCAAGCTCAAGGGCTTGTTTCCCGTTTTCAGCTTCTAACACCCGATACGTGTTCTTCAAAGAATCCACCAAAAACTTTCGTAGCTCGTAGTTGTCCTCAACAATTAAAAGGCAATCATCACTGTATCCATCTGCCTCTTCTTTATCTAACAATTGAACAGTTCCTTTTCGTTGGTCTACATATTCTTCAATACTATCGACCGAGGTGAGAGCATTGTTTTCTTTATCTGGCAGTACGGTATCCTTGTCCTTTTTAAAGATTAAAATAAATGAAGTTTCATCATTTTCACTTTCCACTTTAATTGTGCCATGATGTAGGTCAACAATATCTTTCACGATAGAAAGACCGATACCTATACCTGGACCAATCGCTTCGTCTTCTACGGCTTGAGACTGCTGGTAAAATCGATTGAAAATATCTTTCTGCTGTTGCTTCGACAGTGTTTGACCCGTATTTGTAATGCGAATTTGTAAGTTATCACCGGAAGAATGGTCTACAATAACCTGAATCGTTCCACTATCCGAAGTGAACTTAAACGCATTGGAAAGTAGGTTAAAAAATACCTTTTCCAACTGGTCGTAATCAAATAAAATAAATAGGCCTTGCTCGACCCCTTTCAGTCGGTATTGAATGTTTCTTTCTGTAGCATGATCGTAAAAAGCATAGAATGATTCTTTTAATAGAATAGAAATATCACCTCTAATTAAGTTTACGCTAAAGTTGCCTGTCTCTATTTTTCTGAAATCCAATAATTCATTAGAAAGGCTCAATAATCGGTTGATATTATTTTCAATAATGTTCAGTTCTTGTGGCTGCTGGTTATCGTTAATTTGCTTTTGTGTGAGCCTTTTTATATTTCCTAAAATTAGGGTAAGGGGCGTACGAATATCATGAGAAATATTGGTGAAAAAAGTGATTTGCATTTTTCGCAATGCCTCTTCTCGCTCACGCGTTAATTTTTCCTTTTTTAGGTTTGTTTTCATGGCGCTCCATTGCTGGAAGTATTTATACGCCAAATATAGGAGGGCTCCCAAAATGATAAGATACATAATGATTGCTCCCCAAGATTTCCAAATAGGAGTCAGAATATCGATTTCAAATTGCGTTACAGGGTGCTCTTTTGTGCTGAAGACATCTATACCTTTTACCTTAAAGGTGTAATTCCCAGAGGTAAGATTGTCATAGGAAACAGTCCTGGATTCTCCTAAATATTGCCAGTTCTCCTCATAGTTTTCCAGTTGTACCACATATTGATAGCCTTCGGAAGAAGGTAGACAAATCGTTGCAAAATCGATTTGAATTAAACTAGTCGAAGCATCAACAACAAGGGGTTCTCCTTTTTCTATTTGTACTAAATAATGGCTGTTGTTGTCCCGTGATTCAGATTCCTCATTTCCAAATGGTTTAAAGCCGGTAATTCTCACCTTATTTTCCCTTTCCCGTTGGGATAGCTGCTTGGGGTAAAACGAAAATAAGCCATTAGTGGAGCCAAAAAATAATTTTCCATCCGAAAACTTGTGGCATGAATTATAATGAAACTCTGTATTATTAAACGATGCGCCTAAATTTACCTTCAAAAAATGCCCATTTTCTTGTTCTAAGGTATACAGGCCCTCATCTGTCGAAATCCAAACCTGATTATTATCATCCACTAAAATTCCGAGAATAAAGCGCCGGAATGACATGTCATCAAAAGCATATCGAATAAACCGTTGCTGCCCCTTTTTCTGTGTAATGTTGGTAATCCCTATCGTACTGCCTACCCAGATATTATCTTCATCCTGCACAAACAGACAAATCAGGTTATTCCCCAAAATACTATTGGGGTTTTCTTCTTGAATTAATCGGTTGATTTCTTCAGTTGCTGTATCTAGAATATTTAGCCCACCTCCATCAGTTGCGAGATAGATCTTCCCTTCCAAATAAGTCAAAGAAAGGATATTATTACTGCTAATTGAATTCGGTTGATTGGGCTGATTAACATATGCTGAAGTGGTGCCGTCGGTATGGTATTTAAATAAGCCTTGTCCGTTGGTGGCGATCCAAATATTCCCTTCTTCATCTTCACAAAACCCCCGAATATCAGTTGCCTTCGATGCTAGATGTTGAGCTTTAGTATCCGTCCTTTGCACAAAAATCCCTTTCGAAAAAGTACCTATCCAAAGTCGATTTTTACGATCCCTAAAAATGGACTGCACATAGGTATTCTCAAGACCTAGGTCTTGTGTTAAATCCTGATAGTCGTTTGTCTTTCTATTAATTTGAAAAATGCCTTTGCCATCTGTTCCACATAAAATAGCTCCATTTTCCTCTTCGTATATACTGAGGATATCAGAATATTCTTTACTCAAATGCTCTGGAAAAAAAATAGCTACCTCATCTTTGTTATTATCAATTATGCTGATGCCTTTTCGAATATGCCCTAGCCAGATACTTCCACCATCATCCTCATGAATAGAAAATATGGTATTACTTGAAATGCTGTTATTATTAGCCGTATTAATAAATTGCTGCAGCTCTTCAGTTCGATTATCATAGACAAACAGACCTGCACCATCTGTTCCTATGTACATTTTATTTTTGCTGCTTTTTAAAATTTCTCTTGCATATCCAAAATCTACATTTGCAGTAGCATGCATCCTATCCCTAAAGCTAATAAGCTGTTTTGACCCAAACTGATAGATAAATACCCCTTGATTACGAGTAGCTATCCAACATTCTCCTTCATTAAATTCGATGTCTAGCACCAGCTCCCTCCCTAATCTTTTTTGAGCTACCGGAATGATTTTTTGATTACCCGTTTCTAAGCAGTATAGTCCGGTAGAAGTACCCAGCCATAGCTTTCCATCTCTGCTTTGAATCGCTTGAATATCCAAGTCTGAATATTGCTGAAAAACATATTGCCCTTGCGCCCCCTGCTCTAACCGATACAATCCATTCTTTGTACCTATCCAAAGCCTACCATCTTCGCTTTCAAAAATTGTATTAATGGCCTTAAACCCTTTCCCTACCGCATAGATTTTATCTTCAGCAAGAGCTAGATAATATAAACTCCCGTCCGATGTCCCAAACCACAGCCGGTTCTCTTGATCGATTGCTAAGCAATAGATGTAATCTGATTGAAGCGTTGAGGAAGTGCTCGATTGGTATGTTTTGAATTCAAACCCATCAAACCGATTGAGGCCTTTATTAGTAGCAATCCATAAGTAGCCCACCGCATCTTGTGCTATGTCATTGATGGTATTATTGGAGAGGCCATTGAGTTTATTTAATTTACTGAAAGAGACCGTTTCTTGCCCATAGGTAGAAAGAGAATAGCTGAATAGCAAACAGAATGAAATCAAAAATGGAGTTCTACTATTCATCATTTTCAGACCTTTACTGAAAAGATAAGGAGAAAAAAGTAAATTACCAGTTAGCACAACTCCTCCACCAACCGCTCCAACATCGCCACGCCCTGCTCCAACTGCTCCACCGCAATAAACTCATTCGCCCGATGCGCCTGCGCAATCGAGCCCGGCCCACAGATGACCGCCTCAAAGCCCCCCTCAGCAAACTGCCCAGCCTCCGCTGCATAAGCAACCGTATCTAATTTGTGCTGGCCACTCAGTTTCCTAATAAATTCCACTATAGAGAGATGCTCTGGCGTATCCAAAGGCGGCACCGGAGGGTGATGCTCATGCACTTCGATTTTAAAATCAGGAAAGCGTTCACGACAAATGGCCTCCCGCTCCCGGCAATAGGCTATAAAATCGGCATAAATATCCTCCAACTTATCTTTAGGGATCACCCGAATATCCCAATGGAAAAAACAGCGATCAGCAATCACATTTGGGGCAATCCCCCCACGAATCGTCCCCACATGCAGCGAGGTATGCGGCGGGTGAAAGCGCTCGTCGGTACGCCCTGCCTCCACCAAAGCCTTCATCTTACTTTCCAACCACAAAACCAGCTTTGCTGCTTCATGAATAGCACTCACTTCCTGCAAAATACGGCTGCTATGCCCCGCCGAGCCATTCACCGTAATATCATAGATACAAATCCCTTTCTGCCCCACAATGGGCTGCATCAGGCTCGGCTCCCCAATAATAGCGTACTTCGGCGTCTCCGAGTAGTGCTCCTTAATAGCCGCCACCAGCGCAGGCCCCGCCAAGCACCCAATCTCCTCATCATACGAAAAGGCAAAATAAATCGGCCGCTTCAACTCCGCTTCCACCATCTTCGGCACCACCGCCAGCACACACGCAATAAACCCCTTCATATCACACGACCCCCGCCCATACAACTTCCCCTCCCGCTCCGTCAACCTCCAAGGATCCGTCGTCCAAGCCTGCCCCTCCACCGGCACCACATCCGTATGCCCCGAAAGAATCACCCCACCATCCACCGCAGGCCCAATCCGGCAATGCAAAGACGCCTTATTCCCCTCCGCATTCGGCACCCGAAACGTCTCCACCCCAAACCCTCGCAAGTACCCTTCGATATATTCAATAATACTCAAATTCGATTGCCCTCCCAATACTGGAAAAGCTACTAAGTCTTCTAAGAACTGTATCGCTGTTTTCATATTTTTCTTTTAAAGTGAATTAGTGGGCGGTGGGCGGTAGTCAGTAGTCGGTGGTCAGTGGGCCGTGGGCAAGCTAGCACCCGTAATTCGTCATCCAAAACCCGTCACCTGCCACCTCCATCCTCCGTCCCCCGACCTCCCAAACCCCCAAACCCCTCAACTCCCCAAACTCCTCAACCTCCCCAAACTATAAAAACGCTCCCCAACAATCCCCCCCACGCCACCAACAAAATGACACCCAAAACGGGGAAAATATACCGCAACCATCGATCAAAAGGCACTCGGCACATGCTGAGCATGGCGATGAGGCCACCGAGGGTAGGGTTGACTAAGTTCGTAACGCCATCGCCAATCTGGAAGGCTAGGATGGTCGTTTGCCGCGTCAGGCCGAGGATATCGCCGATGGGGATCATAATGGGAAGGGTAGCCAAAGCCTGGCCGCTTCCGGAAGGGATGAGAAAGTTAATTACCGATTGCGAAAGCGACATGCAGATGGCAGAGGCATACGTAGGTAGGCCCATCAAAATGGTAGAAAGATGGTAAGCAATGGTATCGTTGATATTTCCTGTTTCCATAAGCACTTTGATAGCTGTGGCATAGCCTACCATGAATGCGCCAGGGGCTACCACTGCAATAGAGCGAAGCACTACCTCGCTGATGCGCTGGCCACTCATCCCTGCTACGAGGCCACTTACGATGGCAATCATGGCAAAGACAGCAGAGATTTCATTGATAAACCATTCATAAGCAAAGATGCCGTAGAGCATGATGCCCAAGCCTCCCAGAAACACGCCTAGTACCAGCCAGTTATTGGTCGTCATTCGATATTCATCTAAGCTATTGGTTAGGCCTAGGCCGCTCGTATCGAGTCCGATACCTAGTCCACTTTCTGGATGAGCTGCTATCTTTTTGAAGTAACGCACATTGTAAATTGCCAGAACAGTAAGCCCCAGAAAACACAAGGCAGATCGAAGTGCCGCCCCAGAGAATAGAGGCAATTCTGCAATGCTATGCCCCACACCCACCGTATATGGATTAATTGGCGAAAGCCCAAAACCCACTGTAATAGCTCCTACAGACATGCCAGCCGCTAGTATTAAGTCGCCTCCCAGCGCCAAGCTCATCACCGCTGCTATGGGAACCATGGCAATATTATTTTCATAACCTACTACCACACCAAGCATCCCAAATAGATAGGTCATGAGAAAGACGAGAGCATATCGCCGGTTGAGCCCCAGCTTACGGACGATCGTACCTACGGTATTCTCCACCATTTTGGATTCTTCCAAAATGCCAAACATGACCCCACTGATTAAGACCACAAAGATGATGGGAGAAGCTGCAATGAATCCCAGCGGTAGGGACTTGAAAATATCGAGCACGCTTAGGGGAGGGGCATCTTCCATGATATGGTAGGTACCAGGGATCACCCGTTCTCTGCCATCTACCAATTCGCGCTCGTATTGGCCTGCGGGCAGGATGTAACTCAGAGCAGCAGTGAGGAGGATAATACCAAAGAGCATCACCACCGGATGAGGAATATATTCGTACCACTTTTTGCGACTCATGGCCGCGAATATACGAGTTTTCTGCTAGGGCTTACGCTTCTTTTACCTCAAACCACATTTTGTGATTCCCTTCTGGATCACCGCTGTAGTTCACGGTAATTTCTTCCCCTGCTGCAATGGGTTCTTTAGCGTAAAAGGTTAGCGTTTTGTCATTATAATTCGGGACATACTCTGCATTGGGTTGGTATGAATGGTTGTATAGAAAGCCAAAGCCTAGGATGATAGCTGCCTTTTTCTCCTCTTCCCCCCAAAGAAAGTAATAGTCGTGGAGCTTGGTTTCGTGGATACGTCGGCGGTCTTTCTTGGATAAAACGATCACTGGGCATATTTCAATAACGGAACCAGCATCGATGGCATTTGCTGTAAATACGCCTCTTCCTCCACGCGCGCTTTCAGCAAAATAAACGGAGTCAATTCGCTGCATATGGGTGTATTGTTTGTTTATAGTTTACTCGGTGCAGCTGTAAGATACGGAAATTAGAAAGTTTTTACCAGAGGGTCTACTGAAAAATGTTGCTGCAACAGTTGTTCCAAATATTGCTGATCGATTGCATCAAATGAGCCTTCTAAGGTGCTATCCACATCAAAAACGGCAATCAAGTTTTGCTCCTGATCAAAGACCGGCACCACAATTTCCGAGCGAGAATTGGGATCGCAGGCAATATGCGCAGTCCCTTGCTCTAGGGCATGCGTATCCTTCACAATTTGTGTTTTTCTGGTACTCGCAGCTTTCCCACATACCCCTCGCGAAAAATCGATATGCAAACATCCGAGCGTCCCTTGATAAGGCCCCACGATCAGCTTATCTTGGTACACACAATAGAAGCCCACCCAAAAATAATAGGGAAGATAGGTCTTCAAAATGCAATTGATGGTTGCCATCTTTAGGATCATTTGCGATTCACCTTGTAAATTAGCAGCTATCGCAGCGATAGCAGTTTCATAAGCTGCCCGCTTGGCGGATTCCTCCAAAGCCATGGAGGGCTTGATAAAATAAGGCAATTCTGCTGTAGCACTCATATCTAAAATTTTGTGCAAAACTATGAATTTGAATCAAATAACCATCCCTTCGGTCGATGTACCCCGGGCTGTTACCTTCTACCAAACACTAGGACTGCAACTAATTGTTGACGCCAGCCCTCGTTATGTTCGATTTTTGTGCCCGCAGGGCCATAGCACCCTCTCTATTCGTCAGGTGGAGGAGCTTCCCACCGGCTTAGGCATAAAGATATGCTTCGAATGTGAGAAGATAGACCAAGAGGTCGCCAGACTCAAAGCTCAAGGCATCTCATTTACCCTCGATCCGACTGACCAGACTTGGCTATGGCGAGAAGCCCACCTCAATGATCCTGATGGAAATGCGTTGATTCTTTTTTGGGCAGGGGAGAACCGAGTGAATCCACCTTGGCGAGCGAATTAGGGCGTGCCTGCCTGAGGCAGGTCGCTATGCTGCATGGCTCGCTGTTCGCTCGGCTGGCACTCAGCCTAAGGCTGATCGCCATCTGCCCGCTAAGGCGGGCACCATTCCGCAGCGCTCACGCATCCTTGCATGGGCTCTTAAAAGGCAGATAGGCTGCTCGCATGAGGCGAGCGCTCTTGGTGAGATCCGACCGAGTCGGGCAGTAATATCGGATATATACTTACGATTAAGTGGTCACGTTACTGCGCGACTACGTCCATGTCATTATCCCGAGTACCGCAGCACGCGGTATACTGTACTAAAATGGTTGGCAGCTCGTATAGGTATAAGAACTGCTAAAATATTGTCCTGCTGTCCTGTAGGGACAAACTGTTTGTAACTTGCAGTGCGCGCATAAACCTGCCCCCGTAGGTGGGCAAGCTGTAAGTACCAGCACGTGCACGGTGACTTTGCAATCCATTGCTCCATACGTTTCATGATACCCACCATAAGCCGCGAGCGGGAGGAGACCTCTAGACTATTAATCCTCTTTTAAGGATAGAAAACTCGCCGTACTGACCCAATAAATATCCCCCTGACTGGTATACATAAAGTACTTTCCATCCGCCGTCACATAAGGGCATAGCTCATGGTGTTTTGAATTGATGGGCGCCCCCATATTTTTAGCAGTGGTCCAGCTTCCATCCTCGTTTTTGAAGCTGATATAAAGGTCGCCACGCCCCAGCCCATCGGGTCGAGTGGCACAAAAAATAAGGTAGGTTTCTGCCGGGTCGACGAAAACGTCTGCTTCATAGTTCTCGGTATTGATAGCACTATCTAAACGTACGGCCGTTTGGAACTGGCCATCTATAAATTTGGAGTAGTAAATATCGAGATCGTAGTCTTTGCGTTCTTCAGGAGCATTTTTACTAGACGAAAAATACATCGTTCCTTCTTGGGTAAATGAAATATAGTATTCATTGCCCTCGGAGTTGATTGCGGGGCCTGCATTGATAGGCTCCGACCAGCCTTGTTCGGTTTTTTCAACGTACCAAATATCGTGGTCTTGCTTGCGCTCCCCGATGCCATCTAGTGGCTGTCGCGAGATGAAATAAAGCCGTTTCTCATCGGGTGAAAGAAAAGGATCATTATAGCCATATCGCTCGTGCGAAAGAATAACTTTGGGCGGCGTCCAGTTATTTCCAATGCGTTTTGAATAGCGAATTTCATTTCTGCCATTCACATCTACCCCATAGTAAAACTCATCAGCTGCCGCATTGAAAACGGAGCCAAATTCGTGTTCTTCCGTGGACACCACATTAGGGGCGAATAGCTTAGGCGTATTATCTGGTAGGGATTGCCCCATATACAGACCTTGTAGTTCAAATGTCCGAACCAATTCCTTTTTAGCGCCTGCTGCAATCAAATAATGGGCAATCGAATCCACCCCAATTTTTAAAGCTATTTCTAAAGGCGTACTTCCTCGATGATTAGTACTGTTCACATCAATTCCGTTATCCATCAATTTTTTGACAAAGGATAAATTTTCATTCAGAATCGCCTTTTCTAAAAGGGAAGCGCCATAAGCGGTAGCCCAATTAGTATTTGGCTGGGCTTCCAATAAATAGTCGAAGTAAGGCTCATTATTGAAGCGTACCGCCATGTGCATAGCCGTTTGCCGTTCATCATCTTCACTATTGATGTTAATTCCTTTATTGACCAAAAAATCGAATACTTCCTTTTGCTTACAGGCTACTGCCCAATGGAGGAGTGTTCGTCCACGATTATCTTTGGCATTGATAGAAGACTTTTGTAGTAAACTATCCAGTCGCTCTAGTTTGCCCTGGCAAGCCGTTCGGTACATATTTTGTGCGAAAGCACTAAAACAAAAAGTAGAGAGGAGCGAGAGTAGTAGTAGTTTTTTCATGCATTAAAGAGGTAAGCACTTTAAAAAGGATGCATTAGAGGAATAAAAAAAACTATTCATAAAAGCCAAATTGCTTAAGGTGTTTGGCAAAGCGTTCTTCATACTGTTGGTGCTGTGATGGTGTAAACAGTGCTTGGCCTTCACCAGCTTTGCCCTTGCGGATAAATTGGTTATAAATGCGCTCCTTCTTTTTGGGGGGCTGTTCGCCAAATTTTGCTTCATGTGCTTTCATAAAGTCAAAGCTACAGCGCTCGCGAATGCGAGGCAGCGCGTCTGGCGGTACCTCCACTTGTAAAAAGGCTGCTACTTTATACACCACGGCATCAAAATCTGCTATCATATCCTCAAAGCGAATATAGAGGATGGGCAGCTTTTTGCTATTGCGCAGCCAAGCCTTCATGAAGGTAAAGTAGTTCATCTTGTCAGGCTTGACATAATTGTGCTTAAAAAAGGTCGCAAACTCCAGATTGGGTTTATTGTAGTTGCGCTGTTGGTGAAACATAGAAGCGGCCACATCTTTTCCATCACGCATCACAAAAATGATGCGCCCTTTCATGCTTTTGCTGAACTGCGCATAGCGCTCGTGCGATTTGATAATTCTTGGAGAGGGGAGTTCGCGGGGTTCTTTTTTGAGCAAAGCTTCATTGCGTATCCAGGGCGAAACATCGTAGATATGTTCAAAGTCCATACTCCCATCCGTCAGTAGTTGATAGACCAACATTTGCATACGGGTGGTACCCGATTTGGGATAGGTAGCGATGTAGATATCATCATCGCGTTCACCAAATTTCAGTAGGTATTGCTGGTAGTAGATAGAGCGGGCAACATTGACAACTTTCTGCCCAATCTTGCTGACTATTTTGTGGAGGCGCCCCAACAAATAGTACATCATTCGTTCCTGATCATTCATATCAAGCGTACAATTGCGTAAGTTAAGAAAAAGGGTAAGCAGTGTTGCCCACCCTTATTTCTCTTCCGTAATTCTGATGGAATTAGTTACAGTTGCCACCTAACAGCTCAAGAGCAGCAATGTATTGATTAAACTCTTCGACCGTATCAAAATCAGCTTCACAGATTTGTTCCGTGTAGGTTTGTCCAGCATAGCTTAGCGTACAGGATATACAGTCGCCGTCATCATCATCTCCACAAGCAACAAAGCCGATCGTGAGCATAACGGCACTGGCTAGTTGCAGTAGTAATTTCCAAGATTTCATAATAGATCAATTTATAGGATGAAAAAATTAAAACACACCCAATAGTGGATTAGAAACCTGTCCGATGCAGGCGGGTCCACTAAGCGCGTGCCGTGCTCTACAAAAATGCATCATTTTCCGTAGATGCATACTTTTTTCTTGAGGATTCCTTTTTTTACCTTTACCCAAGATATGAGGAATGAAGCTATAGCCACCTATTTCTATCGAGAAATAGAAAAGATTGCACAGACCAAAGAGTTGAGTGCGCATCAGCGCGTAGAGGCCTTATTTCAGCTCTTCAGTCGGATCTATTTAGAGCTTACTAAAGCCGAGCGGGTACAATTTACAACGCTTTTTGCGCGCATGTCTTTTGCTTGCCATCAGTATGGTATCAATCGGCGCTTGCAATTTTATATGCACAAGTTTCGGAAATTGGCGCAAGGGGTGATTGCGGCTAAGAGCGCTACCGAAAGCTTGGAGCAATTTTCGATCAAAGTGCTTGCAGAGACCGTTCAAGCTTTTTTCGACTTCGCCATTCCAGCCCACCTAAGCCAACTTTTTCCAGTAGACTGGCCAGTAGAGTATGCATTGCCAAAGGTAACTTCCTACAAGGCACACGCCAAAGTATTAGTACTAGCTCGCGATCAGGAGTCCAATAGTTTGATTGCTGAAGATGAAGAACGGCCCTCTGCAACCGTTAAAGTGCTCTACAATATTGCTGAGCGGAATGATCAGTTCAATGCTTCCATGCAGCTATTGGGGCCAGTGTTTAAGTTTCCGGTGATGCTCAACCTTATTGATGTTGAGATCGACGATCGGGGCCACTATCGGCCTGCTGCTTTTGTTATTGAGCCTGATTATTTGGTGGATGTTACCGCTATTGCGGAATGTTTTAAGCAGTCGGGCACTGAGCCGCTCTTTTATTTATTGAAAAAATACCTTCCCTTCACTACTTCGCTACCTCTGATGCTGGGAAATATTGCCAACTACTTTCTGGATGCGCTAATGACGCAGCCTGATGCTACCTTCAAATCCACTTTTCCAAAAGTGTTTGCACTAAATCCACTAGCTTTTTGTCTGTTTGATAATCGCGAAGTACGCGAGATTATGCAGCGTTCGCAGTTACACTTTGTCAACCTAAAGCGAATCGTACACCAAGACCTAGAAAAAAGTAAGATTGCTTTAGATCACTGTTTTTTAGAGCCTTCCTTTTATTCCGAGCGTTTTGGCATACAGGGGCGTCTGGATGTTTTTTGTCAAAATGGCCCCCAATCGGCTATTGTAGAGCTAAAAAGCGGCAAGCCGTACCGACCCAATAAGTATGGCTTAAGCCAAAATCACTATGTGCAGACCCTACTGTACGCTCTGATGGTGCAGTCTGTTTTTGGCAAAAGCCTAAATGTGGCTAACTATATCTTGTATTCTGGGGTGCAGGATCGACAGCTCCGCTTTGCACCGACGTATCGGTCGCAGCAGTTTGAAGCCCTTCAGCTTCGGAATCAAATTTTAGCAATAGAGCATCAGATTGCTGATTTGGGAGTAGGGGAGAAGACGACCCTTTTGGAGCAGGGGCGCCGCTTGTTTGGGCAACTGCATGTGGATCGCTGGCCCAATGCAAAGGGCTTTTTTATTCGAGATATTCAGCTTTTTCAACAGCAGTTTTCCAGCCTAACTGATTTGGAGCAGCAATATTTTATAGCATTCTCTGGCTTTATCGCGCGAGAGCATCGGCTGGCCAAAACAGGGGAACAAGGCGCCGATAAGGTGAATGGATTAGCCTCTTTGTGGCTGGATACCTTTGAGGAAAAACTCGAACGCTTTCAAATCTTGAATCACCTCGTGGTGCGGTCTAACCAATCACAAGCAGAAGAACCTCTTATCGTATTTGGTAAAACGGAGCGCACCAGTAGCTTAGCTAATTTCCGTAAAGGTGATATTGCAGTGCTCTACCCTTGGCAGGCTAAAGGCAAAGCCGTATTGAGCAACCAAATTTTTAAGTGTACTATCATCGAAATCACTAAACTAGAAGTGGTAGTACGCCTGCGCTCGCCTCAGTTTAATGATCGGCTATTCAAGAGTATTGAATTTTGGAATTTGGAGCATGACCTGCTAGATAGCTCTTTCTCTGGGATGTATCGAGGCCTTTTTGAATTCAGCAGTGCTTCTATCCGCAAACGGATGCTTCTTTTGGGGCAAACCCCACCCAAACAATGCCCTGCTAAAGCCCATACTTGGCCCAAGCAACTCACGCAGGAGCAGCAAACTATTCTTACCCAAGCTATCTCTGCCGAAGAGTACTTTTTACTCTGGGGCCCGCCAGGTACCGGCAAAACGAGCCGCATGCTGCGCTACCTCGTGCAATATCTATTAGAAGAAACAGAGGAAAATATTTTGCTGCTGGCCTATACCAATCGAGCAGTGGATGAGATGTGTGAAGCCATAGAATCTATAGGCGAATATATCAAAGAGCAGTACTTACGGATCGGTTCGCGCTATTCCACTGCCCAAAAATACCAGGGGCAACTCCTTCGAGTGCTTTCCAGCAAGCTACTCACTCGAAAAGCACTGACTGACCTTATCGAAGGTCGACGGATTGTTGTGGCTACGGTGGCTTCTATGAGTAGCCGAAAGGCCCTGTTCGAACTCAAACAGTTTGATCGAGTCATTATTGATGAGGCCTCACAAATATTAGAACCGCTCTTGGTCGGGCTACTCCCCAGGTTTAGTCGCTTCATCCTCATTGGGGATCATAAGCAACTTCCTGCCGTAGTGATGCAAGCGCCTGAAGCATCGGCCATAAAAGAAGAAGCGCTATATCAAATCGGGCTCAAAAATATGCGGCATTCGTTGTTTGAGCGCCTGTTTAAGCAAGCACAGCAAGAAGATTGGCATTGGGCCTATGCGCAGCTGAGCCACCAGGGGCGCATGCACGAAGAGTTGATGGTATTTCCCAATACGTATTTTTATGGCGAAACCCTTCGCTTACTCCCACCAGCAATCGGTAAAGGAGTACAGCAAGCGCCCTTCCGGTACGAAGAGCTGATGGCTACCGATCCGACTAATTTAGCGCTGTATCGCAAACGGCTACTCTTCTTCCCCACTCCTGTGGATATAAAAGGAGCACTACACAAGACTAATCAACACGAAGCAGCCTTAGTGGTAGAACTGGTACAGCGTATACTTAAGCGTATGCAATGGAGCGATGAGCAGCTCCAATCGAATAGCATCGGGATTATCACGCCTTATCGAGCGCAGATTGCCCTGATTAAGCAGTTGTTAGAAGAGAAAGGGCTTCCTATGGATCAAATCTCTGTAGATACTGTGGAGCGCTACCAGGGTGGAACACGCGATGTGGTTATTATTTCTTGGTGTATCAATGCCTTTCACCAGATGGCTTCGCTCATCTCGCTATCGGAAGAAGGCGTGGATCGCAAGCTTAATGTAGCACTTACGCGCGCCCGTGAGCAAGTTATTTTGGTTGGTAATAAAGGTTTATTGGAAACTGCGCCGCTCTATAAACACCTGCTGGCACAGTGTGAGGAAGTGGATTACTCTCTGGTCTAGTCGCTTTGTTCTTGAAGCGCTTGGAAGGCTTCCGGCGCCAGTAGCCCTATCTTAGCAGCATGTGCTGCTGCTTCCGTATAATTTTTGATGAGGTGTACTTTTATCTTTGCGCGCTTTTTGATTTTTTTCTTAATGCGCCGTGCGCGTCGTTCACTTTTCACATCATAAATATAAATAGCTCGAATGCGCCCAGGGAAGTCTTCCGCTAAGGATAGATACACATCTGCATCCCTCTCTCCACTGTCGCCAATGAGTACAAAGGGCAATTTCGGATAAGTATTCAAGATATTGATAATGCTCTCCTTTTTGTGCCCCTGATAGTGGGCAGGTACTTTGTGGGCAGGTATACCAAAATCGCGCAGTAGGATGGGGCCTTTCGGCAAATAGTTGAGTTGTAGAAACTGCTTCAATGGGTCGTATAAATTCCAAGGGCTGTTAGAGACATAAAAAACAGGGTTGTGCGATTGCTGCTTTGGCCCTTTTTGGAGTGCCGTATAAAACGCTCCGACCGCTTGAAAAGCGTTGCGATGAAAGGCGTTTTTCATGAAGGTCAGGTAAAGCATGCGCAGTTTGAGCATGGAAGTGACTTTTGTCTCTAGAATGGTATCATCGATATCGCTGATAATCCCAAACGCTGCTTTTTTAGGAAGCAGAATTTCTGTGGTTGCCTTAATATCTATTTCCTGGTAGGGGGTCTGCGTAAGGTGGAGCTGGACGTCCTGCCAAGGCTTTCCCTTTTTGGGTACAATAGGGTAGGGTAGTGGAGATTGGAGTTGGAAATAACCCTCCCGGTCGGTGACAAGCTCAAACCGATTTTTGCCAATAGTAGCACTGAGCTGAGCACCTACAATTTCTTTACTCAGAAAGCGCTTTAGGTTATTTCTAAGATTTTTCCAGAGCGAATCGGTTGCTGTAGAAATAATGAAGCGGTCGTGCAGGATTCGGCCTTGTAGGTGAATGGAATCGGCTGTGCCATAGCCTCGGTAGGGGACTATTTTTAAGGGGCGTCGTTTACCTTTTCTACGGCGCCATCCTAGCAGTAGTGCGACCTGCGACAAGGTGACTCGTATGGATTGTAGGATGTTAAGCAGCCTCCGTTTCCAAGGACGCATGTTTTTATTTCAAAATAAAGAAAAAATGAGCAATTGGAGGAGGAATAAAAGACGAGACTTGTTTCGCCAGCTACGGAGTACAGTATAACGAAAGTAAGTTTTAGGCCCACGCGGATTACAAATCCACTTAGCGCGGGCCAAGCTTTAAGGAAAAAAGCCTAGCACGTGCTCAGTGGGTTTGTAAGAGGTTAGGCTTGCTGCTTTTCCTTCGCATCAGAGTAGGCAATCTGTGCCCATTCTAGCAAGGTAGACTTATCGTGGAGCACATCCTCAGGAACGGCACAGTAGGGCGTATCATCACTTCCATGCGTGCTTATTTCAATCTCACCATTGGTCGTGTGCTCACACTGTTCTTTTTTACCTACCAGTCTTAGGCGGAGCTTGCCGCCACTAATGACGCCAAACAAAAGGCCATCGCGGTAAAACCCGATGCCGCCCAGCATTTTCTTAAACGATAGCTGGTCAATATCTGCTAGTTGGTCTAGTAGAAAATTTAGGAAGTTACCCTTGAAGTTCATTACTGAGTTGCCTCCTAAAGTCAATGTAGTGTTCTTTTTTCTCATGACAGCCGAATTAACAATTGTCAATAAAACAATTTAAAAAGAAAACACTTTTCCGGTCGTGCAGGTTGAATGATGTTACTCAAAAAGTGAGTCTACAAAAGCTCTTTTATTAAAGACTTGAAGCTGCTCTATGCCTTCTCCTACGCCGATATATTTGATCGGAACCTTGAAGACATCGGAAATACCAATAGCGACACCACCCTTAGCAGTACCATCGAGTTTGGTCAGTGCTAGCGCCGTAACATCTGTTGCTTGGGTGAAATGCTTGGCTTGCTCAATGGCATTTTGGCCCGTCGTGGCATCTAGCACGAGTAATACTTCGTGTGGAGCAGTCTCCATTTTTTTGCTGACAGAGCGCTTTATCTTCGTGAGCTCTCGCATCAGATTGATCTTGGTATGCAGGCGCCCGGCGGTATCAATAATAGCTACATCGCACTTGTTAGCTATCGCATAGTTTACCGTTTCATAGGCTACTGCTGCCGGATCAGTATTCATACCTTTGGCATAGAAGTCGCAGCCTACGCGCTCTGCCCAAATTTTTAGCTGATCGACAGCTGCTGCACGGAAGGTGTCACCTGCTCCCAGTACCACTTTCTTGCCTTTCTTCTTGTATTGGTGAGCCAATTTACCAATCGTTGTCGTTTTACCCACTCCATTCACACCAACTACTAGGATGATGCAGGGCATCTCCGCTGATGGAAGATCATAGTCCTCAATATCAACTGTATTATTATCAGAAAGAAGCTGTACAATCTCACCGCGCAGAATTTCATTAAGCTCGCCAGTGCCCAAGTATTTGTCTTTGGCTACCCGCTCTTCGATGCGCTCAATGATTTTAACCGTTGTATCCAGCCCTACATCAGAGGAAATCAATATCTGTTCTAGTTCATCGAGTACTTCTTCATCCACTGTTGATTTACCAGCGATGGCTTTGGATAATTTTCCAAAGAAAGTAGACTTGGTTTTTTCGAGACCTTTATTGAGGTCGTCTTTTCGGTTTCTATTGAAAAACTTGTCAAAAAAGCTCATAAGCAAAAAATTGGGCAGATAATGTGTACTAATAGAAAGAGGCTTTTCTACGTATGAGAAAAGCCTCTTCACAAAGGCATATTCAAAATAAAGATAACTAAGTGAGAAAAAGTTTACTTCTTAGCGAAGAACTCCTTCACTTTATCTTTATGAATAATCATTTCTTTGTAACTGTATTTACCAGTCTTTGGGTCTTTAATTGACTTTACCACTTTTACATGTTCGCGACCAGAACCTGCGTTGGCGGCACGTTGAGCCACCCGTGCGTTTTTAGAAACCTTAGCCATTGGTTAATATTTTTATTCTCTGAAAGAGCCTTATGCTCTCTTAAATAATGTTGTCAAGCAAATATAATCAAAACTTAATATTGAACATTACGGTACGCTCAATTTCAGATTGATTCTTACTTAATCTCGCGGTGCAAAGTTACCTTCTTTAAGATGGGGTTGTATTTTTTCAACTCCAAGCGGGAAGGGGTATTTTTGCGATTCTTCTGTGTGATATAGCGAGATGTTCCTGGCTGCCCTGAAGCTTTGTGCTCGGTGCATTCCAAGATGACTTGTAGTCTATTTCCTTTACTTTTCTTAGCCATTGCTACTCAATTATTTTGGTTCTCCTAATTTTACGCCAGTATCTACACCCTTCGCTTCTAAGCTCTTCAGGTAGTCGTAAATACCTAACTTATTGATCGTACGCAACGCATGCGAAGATACTTTTAAGGTAACCCATTGCTGCGTTTCAGGAATGTAGAAGCGCTTCTTCTGCAAATTAGGTAAGAAACGACGCTTTACTTTACGATTTGAGTGAGAAACGTGATTTCCAGTAATTGGGCGCTTCCCAGTAAGTTGACAAACTTTAGACATGATCCTCTTGCTTTATTTCATTCGGGCTGCAAAGATATAGGGTAGGAACCGAGTTTGCAAGCTTTGTTTTGGAAAATTAGGAAGCAGGAGCGATTAAAATCGAGGCTGCCGCCAGGGTAATGCCCAAGTTTGTTGGGATTTCATCTTCCTTGGTGTAGATATTAATCGTCTTATAGCGCTGAGCAACAGGCGTTTGATAAACTTCTACTTGCTGATCTTGTAGATTGACAATCCATACGACTTCAATGCCCGCTTCGGCATAGAGGGGGAGTTTAGTCTTTCGGTCAGATTGTAAAGTAGAATCAGCCACCTCAATTAGGAGCACAATATCATCTGGTGTAGGGTGAGCTGTATAATAATTATCAGCTCTGCTTTTTAGAATAGACAAATCTGGCTCAGGATCAGAATCCTTAAATAAATCGACAGGATCTTGAACGCCGATCAAAAAGTTCTCACCTAATAATTTGTGCAGCAATCTACTTATTGTCTTTACGGTAGATGCATGGGGGCTGTTGACAGGACTCATAATTATAATTTCTCCATTAATCAATTCCACCCGCTGTTTTCCTGAAAATATCCCTGCGTCACCCATTCGATAGTAGTCAGCTGAGCTGAAGCGAAAGGGTTCTCCAATATGTTTATAATAGATAATGCCATCGAGCAATTCCACCCGTGGCTTACCATCAAAAATGCCGATTTCCCCTAGTTTGTAATAATCCTTTGTGGTAAACCGGAATTTTTTGGTCAAAGAAGTTGAAGTATCTGAATCATTCCAAATCATTGCTTAAAGATAAGGAATCTCGGGAGGCCTTTCAAGTACGTTAATGAATCACGATCACCCCCTATCTTTTTTTGCTAGCTCCTCTTCGATAAGTTGTAAGAGCGTATCCGTTTTTACTTTTTGGGCTTGGTAGCGCTCCATTAAATTATTCGGCATGAAAATTCTTCCCGAAAGGCTGTTCAGATAGTCTCGGTCATTGAATAAATTGAGGAGCATAGCGTCGGTTACTTGAGGTTGGTTTAAATACCCTCGGTAAACATCAATATATTTTAAGACGATCTTGGCATGCTCTAAGGCATTATCCGTATTGGGAGTCTCATAGGACAGAATTCCATTGATCTCTGCGTCCCAATTAGCTATGCTTGACCTCAAGTAATCATGCGCTATCGTTTTTAAATCGCCAGTAGCTAAGAGTTCTTTTATAGTGGCATTTTTGTTGATAAAAGTAGAAGCGTCAATGGTACGGAAAACCAGACTTGCTGTCTGCATAGTGTTGACATCGCTAATACCTCCCACTGCAATATTCAAGAGTGAATCTGCTGCTGAAATCGTACTATTAGAAATAGCGATAACCCTTTCCAGCTCTTTTTGATTAGCCTCAAGGTCTACTCTAAGCGATTTTAGATAGTGGATCTCTTTGATAGCATCTTTATCAGCCTCGCTCCAGTTGTTGATCTGAAGCGCAATTAATATGCCGATGACCACTAGCAATATTTCGCCGATTGCGTATACCAAATATTGGGAGACACGATTTTCTGAGAGCAGTTTTTGGCGAATTTTTCTGAAAAACCTTAGCATCTATTTCCCCTTTAAACCTCTATACTGGTATTCAACGCTTCACGACTTTTTCTACAAATAGCTGTTCTGCCTCTCGTATTTTTACAATATACACGCCAGCTGGTAAGCTTTCGAGATTGATACTATTTTTTGCATCGAACGTATGCAAAACTAATTGACCAAGCCGGTCATACACCTCTATTTGACTCGCATCTATATGTTGCATAGTAATCCGGCCGCTTGTCGGATTTGGGAATAGTTTAATGGCTAGGGCATCTACTTCTTGGATAGAGGTGGGCACAGTAATGGCATCAAAAGTCAAGTTATCAATAGCTACATAGTTAGTAGAGTCTTGCGTGCCGGTAATTTCTACCTGTAAGCTAGATAAGTCAACCGCACTCCAAATGGATGCAGAAAAATCGACAGCAACTAGGTCGTTATAACTGGTGGTAGTAAGCTCAAAAGACTCCTCAACCGTAGTATCATCCGTCTTCTGCCCCGTAAATTTGATCGTTCCTGTTGAAATAAACTGGCCATCTGCACTTCCCAACCATACACATTGGCTAGTAGAAGTAGCCATTTGAAAAGAAACGGCAGCATCTGTTGGAGCAATACTTCCAACGATCCCTTCCGAACCTCCGTTTAAGTATCCGGAGTCAATATATCGGTTGGTTCCTAACAGCCCTGTACAGCTGAAGTCTTCAAATTCACTAATCAAAAAATCTCCTGTAATTTGCCATTCGACCGCTCCTGTCATAAATGTGGTGGCGTCAGGGCTTGCGTTTTCAAAATCAGCTATGATTTGAGCATTCAGGCTCGAAGTCAGTAGAACAGACATAGTGAGGGTAAAAATTATGTTTCGCATGATGTTTATTTTAAGGCTAGAAGATACTCAAAGTTATGTAACAAAAATAAGTTTTAGGGCCACGCGGATTACAAATCCACTGAGCGCGGGCCAAGCTTTAAAGAAAAAAGCCTAGCACGTGCGCTTTAGCCTTGTCAATCACAGCCGATTTTATTTTCATAAAACCGTTTTCGAAGATCAACCAGAATAGTTTCGATTGCTTCTTCATTTATGGAATCCGGCAAACTGCTTTTTTCATATGCCTTCTCTAGAGCTATCATCTTTTGATTGGCTTGCTGAATGAGATCATCATACTGCCATTTTCCTTTTCGAATATCTAGTAATTCTGTTCGATTGGCTCTTTTTACATTAATAATCCCATCTCGCAAGATTTCAATGCCCATATCCAATAATCGGAACGTATGCATCATATTTTTGGAATCATAGTTCTTACCGTGTTCCAGATTATTTTGATACCTAGCTTCATTTCTTTTATCGACCCAATCCCAATATTCTCTATAATCTTTGCAGTATTTCATATAACCATTCCTATTGAAATGTAAATAGCCCTTTGGCGCTTCTCCCTTAGGAATACTACTCAGCAAAACATCTGTAGCATTTTCCTTTTTAAGAATGCCTTTGTAGCCTAGTGAATCATTGAGGTCGATATACATTCCATAGGTGTTCTGGAAGTGGGGAATATTGACGAGTCCGCATTGTTCTTGGTTTAAATTATTCATTTCCAGCCATTTGCTTAAAGGAAGAGAGCCTGGATTGTGCAAAACATAGCAAAATTCAAGAATCGATTTTCTCTTTTTTGAGACTGGATTGACAATTTTTTTATTTAGGCCTCTTGCCTTTTTTATTTGAGTAAATGCGAATCCCCCAAAGGTGTCTTTACATTTTTTCGATAGAAAAATGGAAGGGCTTAATGCTGCTAAAAATGGATGCTTATAAATTATTTTATCCTGTGGCGTAGCAAGCATTTCTAAGGCGTTGGGATTGTTCTTTTTCAGTAAATCAATAAATCGTCCTAACTCATAGAAAACAATATCATTGGACTCGTTTGCAACTTGCTGAATATATTTTGAACCATAAAGGTCGTCTTGTGGAATGATAAAAACACCTTTGATGTCTGTATCTGATTCCGGTACATCCAATCCATATGCCTTACTTCCCGAGATGCACTCGTAGATGATAAGTCCTCTATTTCTTAGCTCATCAATAGTCATTGCCAACAGTCATTTAGCAACGTTCTAAAAAAGGTATTTAATGGATCAATAGAATATGGTTTAGTTTTCTCCAAGTTGGCATGCTCAATGAGTTGGAATTGCTGCTCAATAAAGTCAATTATTGTAGTACTAGGTTGATGTAAATGGCTTTCATCCAGATTGGACTTCATCTTTATTAGTTCTTTAATTTCAGTGACAATTGCCTGATCCTGAACATTCTCCATCAATGAAAATATATCCATTGGCGGGACAGTATGCTTCTCGATAATCCATTTAGCCGCTAAAATGGGCCTAAGCACATAAAATAGCTTTTTCAACTTGCCAGACCCGTGCTGGGAGATAGCAGCAAAACTGTTCTTTGCCAATCCTTTGTAATGATTCAGGGTATGAAGAGGTTGGAAAAATGTCTTTGCCAGACTAAAGAAAGCTTCTTTAAATCCTTGGGTTTCTTGATAGACAATAGGGGATTGCGCCCATTCTGCTGGAGTAGCATTTGATTTACTCAATAGCCTTAGTGCTTTCCGAATTTCCCACCCACTGATATCTAACAGTTCTCCATGAAAGTAATTGATGGTATCCTTTCTATCGTTGATCGTCAAATATCATTCTGGTTGGTGGATATAAATTATTCGTACATCAAAGTCACTGTCGGGAGAAGGGAATCCCCATGCTCGACTGCCACTTTCGATGGCCAAAAGAATTTTTATTGCTCGTTCTTCTTCCAGCTTGGCAATGTGTTTTATAATTTCTTGGGTCAATTTTTTGAATTTTGAGGTGGTGTGGTGGGTGTTAGAATTGGTAAGAGCACAAGCTTCATATTAGCCTTTGTTCTTGCCTGCCTTATTTTTATTTTTTCAATTTCATTACTTTTTCCAATAATGCTGGGACTCCATTTTCAGTAATTTTATCATTCTTATAATGGCTTAACACACAGCTGATATATCTTCCTCGAATTTCTTCTGAAACATAATAAATTATCAATTCATTACTTCCTCGCATAAGAAATTTTGGAATCTTTGCTTTGTAATTTGTTCGTTTAGCAATGGTCTCTTTCCCTTCAAAAATTATGGGTACTTCTTCTTCCGAAATCAACTTTGCCATCCTTTTACCTTTCGTTATTTCATATTGAATTTTTGTTTGCTCTTTTGCATGTTCTAAACTTTTGTGCAGAGACCAATTCATCTGTCCAAAATGAGGGCATTGGATATTATTCACATCCATCCAGTTGCAGGAGTTGTTTAATTCCAAATCTCTACCCGCAAAATCCACTTTGGCAACGGGATATTGCATGAAAATGGATTCGGGTATTTTACTTTCGAGGTGAAGTTTGACAAAGTTTTGTTCTTCGATTGAATCTCTAAAATTGACGCTATAAAATCCAATAATGGCTATGTCAGTTGCTTCGCTTTCAACAAAATATAAGGTTGTGATCTCCATATTTCCACCTTTTAATGGAGATTTTTTCGTTATGACTTTATTCTTTTGGGTGAGACTATTCGTTGCAACTTCTTTTATTCTTTTGACTTTATACTTTTTCTTTAATTTCTTTATGTTTTTTGAGGTGAATTCCCACCTTACTTGATCTGTGAAAATTGCATATTCCCCCAAATTGTAATGTGCTTTCTCTCCAGCTTTTAATCCACATAATCTGTCAAGAATCCCATTCTCGAATGAATCTTGACAAAGAAGATTTACAGGAAGAACTAATAAAATTATAGGAATTATATTACTCATCTGTTATCTGATTTGACTTGCAATGGCTAAGCTTTTTTCGTGAAGCTAGGCCCGTGCTAAGTGGATTTGTAATCCGCGTTGCCCTAAAACTTGTTTTTATTACAAAAAATTTATTCTATCTGAAAGTATTGTTCTTTCAATTTTTCTCATGTCAGTCAACTCACTGATCGGTAGCTTTTTATATGTTTTTCATATGTCAATTGCATTTGCCTAGACTAGCAAATGAACTACTAACAAGATACACTTTTATAGTTGAAAATATATTGCAAGTTGATATGGTGGTAAGGAATTCACAATACTATCTGAGATCGGCAGGCTGCCCAACTGCGTCGGGCGCTTCTGGTGGGTGCTAAGTTGTGTTATAGACTGTTTGTCCCTACAGGACAATAGTGCAGGAATTTGTGTATATAGGCTATGAGAATAGTGGATGGAGCTAGGTTTTATCCTGCCTATGTCGCTAGTGATGGAAAAGTGGTGACTCCGTCAGGACTGCCCGATAATTGATCGGGCTAAACTTCTCGTCCTGTCTGCGTCAAAAAGAATTTTGTGAATCCGCCAGGACTGCCCGATGGTGATCGGGCTAAACTTCTCGTCCTGTCTGCGTCGCTCGTAAGGAAGAAGTGGTGACTCCGCCAGGACTGCCCGATGGTGATCGGGCCAAACTTCTCGTCCTGTCTACGTCGCTTGTGAGGAATAAGTAGTGACTCCGCCAGGACTCGAACCTGGAACCTCTTGATCCGTAGTCAAGTACTCTATCCAATTAAGCTACGGAGCCATTTGCAAGACATCTAGTGTCGATTGCGGATGCAAATATACACCTTTCTGAATGCTAAAAAAGCGTTTGGGGTAAAAAAGTTCCAGTAATTTTCTAAACTTGTTTAAAAGTAGAACATAAATGCCAAAGCCTTTAAAGTACTTGTATTCGGAAGACTACCTTCAAACGCTTGCAGCAGCGCTGCAAAAGGTGGTGCCGAAGGTGGAGTCTGCCACCTTTCTGAAAGCTGTATTTACGCCAGAGTGGGATACACTCGAACTCAAAGAACGGATGTACCATATCCGATCTATACTGGCGCAGTATTTGGATGCTGATTTTGCGAAAGCAGCCCCCCAACTGCTGGCCCTGACGGAAGCATTGCGAAAAGGGCCATTAGCGCAAGCGTCACTAGAGGGGATGTACTTGCCAGATTACATTGAGAAGCATGGCTTGGCATACCCCAAGCTGGCCGCACAACTCTTTGAGCAAATCACTTCTTACACCAGCTGTGAATTTGCCGTAAGGCCTTTCATCCTGCAAGATCAAGAGGGGATGCTGGCGCAAATGTTGGAATGGACGCAGCATGAAAGCGAGCATGTGCGGCGTTTGGCCAGCGAGGGGTCGCGCCCGCGCTTGCCTTGGGCGATGGCCCTGCCGCCGCTGAAAAAAGACCCTAGGCCGTTGCTACCAATTTTGACAAAACTAAAGGAAGACGCTTCCGAATACGTGCGGCGGAGTGTGGCTAATAATTTTAATGATATTGCCAAAGATCATCCTGATGTGGTGCTGCAAACCTTTAGCGCATGGAACCATCAATCTGCATTGACTGATCGCATTATCAAGCACGGGAGCCGCACTTTGCTCAAGCAGGGGCATCCGGAAGCTTTGGCCTTGTTTGGATATAGCGCGCTGGATGAACTGGAAGTATCTGCGTTTGCGCTTTCCACGAAAGTGGTGCAAGTAGGGGAGTACTTACCCTATGAATTTATACTGCAAAATAAGGCGAATAAACCTGCTCTGATTCGCCTTGAATGTGGTGTATATTATCTAAAGGCCAATGGGCAACACAACCGAAAAGTATTCAAAATAGCAGAGCGAGAGATGAAGGCTGATACGACAGAGCATATCGAGCGCCAGCAGCATTTCAAACCTATTTCTACACGCAAGTACTACCCTGGCCCGCACGCGCTAGCCATCATTTTAAATGGAGTAGAAGTAGCAAAACTTGAATTTGATCTCTTAACTTAGTGCTTTAAGGAGACACAAACCTTACGCTATGCGTTTATTGATTTTTACCTTGGTTTTAGCTGGAATTACCATTTATGTGACTACCAGAACCTCCTCTGACTCTACCAAGCAAGAAGAGTGGATTCCATTGTTTAATGGTAATGATCTAGCCGATTGGACGCCCAAATTTACGGGCTTTCCCAAAGGAGAAAATTACCGCAGCACTTTTCGCGTAAGCGATAGTCTATTGCAAGTATCTTATTCTGAATATGATACTTTCCGCAATGAATTTGGGCATTTGTTCTACAAGACGCCCTACTCTCACTATCGCCTTCGTGCAATCTATCGTATGGGCTTGGAGGGTACGCCAGGGGGAGCGGACTGGGCTTTCGCCAATAATGGGTTGATGCTGCACTGCCAGTCGGTAGAGTCGATGGGCTTAGAGCAGGAATTTCCGGTGTCTATTGAGTTTCAATTGCTTGGAGGAAAGGGGAGCGGAGAGCGGCCCACTGGTAATTTGTGTACGCCTGGGTGCCATGTGGTAGTCGGCGATACCTTGTACACCACCCATTGTACGGATTTTTATAAGGGGCCTACCTTTCATGGGGATCAGTGGGTGGAAGTAGAAGCGTTGGTCTTGGGAGACTCGGTGATTCACCATATTGTTGAGGGGGATACCGTGCTTTCGTATATTAAGCCAGTAATTGGAGGAGAGCTAAAAGGGCTAGATACCACTCAGATCATTGCTGGAACGCCCATGACAGAAGGCTATATTGCCATTCAGGCAGAGTCGCACTTGACGGAGTTCAAATCGATTGAATTACTCGATTTATGTGGCTGTATGGATAAAAAGGCAAAAAACTACAAGGACTATTATGTGAAGGATGCTCCTGAGCGGTGCATCTATTAAAATACTGCATGTATTGAGAACGGTTAAAGCTTTCACTTTCGAAGAAATTGAGCTGTATCAATTTGGGGTACACTCCTTCAAACGGCCCACGCTATTCGCAGGTGTATTTTTTGTAGATGGCTTACTGATTGACACAGGACAGCGGAAGATGCAAAAGGAGGTTTTAGCGCAGCTTCAAGAGTTGAAAGTGGAGCAAATCTTTATTACCCACTACCATGAGGATCACACTGGGAATGTGGCGCTTCTAAAAGAACATTTCGACTGTCCAGTCTATGGCTCTGCGCTCTGCCAAGAAATTATGCGTAAGCCACCAGCGATCAGCCCTGCGCAGCACCTCGTTTGGGGCGACCGACCTCCATTTGATGGCATCACGCCCATTGAGTCCACTTTAAAAACGCCCAATTTTCACTTTGACCTGATCCCCATACCCGGGCACGCCCCGGATATGCTGGCCTTACACGAACCCACTCGCGGCTGGCTTTTTTCGGCTGATCTCTTCCTCAATTCTTACATCAGCTACTTTATCGACTATGAAAGTATGGCTACCGGAATCATTTCTATCAGAAATGTACTACAACTCGATTTTGGGGCGCTTCTTTGTAGCCATAACCCTAAGCTGCAAGACGGAAAGAAAAAGCTGCAACAAAAACTACAGTTCCTCGAAGATTTTTTTGGAAAAGTAGCTATCGAATACCGAAAAGGGCAAAACGCCCAGCAAATCTTTAAGACCCTTCAACTGAAGGAAGACTGGTTTATACGTATTACTTCTCTGGGTTCCTTATCCAAGCTCAATATGGTTCGCTCCGTCATCCGTGATCTAGAGAACGGCTCAACAGTATGAAATGGTCTATTAACCTTCGATTAACGCTCCTTCAGTTTTGCCTTTGCCAGAATCGTAGTACTTTCGCAACTATATTCGCTATCGTAGTGTATCGGAAGTAGATATGAAGCAAATAGATAAATTACTTATTCAAAGTTTTGTACCCCCGTTTATCGTCACCTTTATGATCGCGATGTTTGTGCTACTGATGCAGATATTGTGGTTGTATATTGATGACATTGCGGGTAAAGGACTGGGGTTATTTTTGTTGGTAGAATTGATGGCCTACAAGAGTGTTACCTTGATCCCTATGGCCTTGCCGTTGGCGATTTTGATCTCGTCAGTTATGGTGCTGGGGAATCTGGCGGAGCGCTATGAGCTAGCTAGCTTTAAGTCTGCTGGGGTACCGCTGTGGCGGATTATGCTCCCGATGATGTTCTTTGCGGGAGGGGCGAGCTTGTTTTCTTATTATTCTTCGAATAGTTTGGAGCCGATTGCCAATTTGAAGTTTGGTTCTCGCATGTATGATATCCAGCGGCAAAAGCCCGCTTTGCGCCTTGATCCTGGGGTTTTTAATGACGACTTTGATGGCTATGCGATTCATATTGGGCAAAAAGAAACGGATAACCGTTCTATTGGTGATATTCTCATTTACGATCATGCTGATGCAACACAGGGGCGTCTAAGCCAGATTATGGCTCAGGATGGGGAGATGTTTTTAGCAGGCGAGGGGAAGTATTTTATTATGAATCTGCGAGATGGCCACCAATACATAGAAACGAAGCCCAGTGGCTATGGTAAGGATGCGAATTATCCTTTTATTCGCACCAATTTCAAATCGTGGCAAAAAGTGTTTGACTTGGGGGAATTTGAGCTGAACCGAACCAATGAAGACCTGTTCAAACAAAACCGTTCGATGCTCTCCACCGGGCAGCTGCGCGTAGCAGTAGATTCCATTAGCGCAAAGATTGAAGATCGAAAAGCATCCATGCACGCTGGAATGGCTTCCTATTTTTATTTTATGCGGCAAGACTCTAGTCAGCTAGATAGTACTGCTCAAGTGGCCAAAGCAACCTATAAAGAGAACAAGCCTAAGCCCAATCGAAAGAAAGGGACGATGATCGAGAAAGTGCGTGCCAGATATGATAATCCATCTGAAGTTGATTCCATATTAAGTGACTTAGAAAAAGAACAAAAACTCGATCAAAATAAGCGTATCAATAAGAAAATAGCTGATGCAAGGCGGAAAAGTGCTGGGCCAAAGCCTATTGCACAACTCAATACGGATCAGCTCGATACTATTCAGAGTTTTTTGCAAACGTTCCCTACCTTGGATCATGCTCGTATCCTCGGAAAAGCGAAAACATTTGCGCGAAGCCTACACAACCAATCAGAATCGGCCACGCGTACACTTGATCGGATGGCGGAGTCGAAAGTTAAGCATATCTATCAGCTACACACTAAGTACAGTATGGCATTGGTATGCTTTATCTTTTTATTTATTGGAGCCCCCATGGGGGCTATTATCCGTAAGGGAGGCTTTGGGTATCCTATTTTGATTTCGATCATCTTTTTTATGCTGTTTATCGTGTTGACGATTTTCTGCCGTAAAATTGCCGAAAGCTTTGTGCTGCCCGCAGCAGTAGCTGCTTGGATTCCATGTGCCGTCTTATTTCCAATCGGGTTGTTCTTGACAGTCAAGGCGATGAACGATTCGAAATTGGTGAATGTAGACCGTATCACGGCCTTCTTTTCTAAGCTGTTTAAGAAGAAACAAAAAACAAAAGTAGTCCCTGCGCAAGGGTAGTACGAATAAGATCAATGAAGCAACAGCCGTTTCTGCTCCGCCTATACCGTGAAAATCAGTGGTTTTTCTTATTGTGTTTGCTCTACCTGCTGATCGTAGCGGGTTTGATTATCGTCCTCGATAAAGGGGAGGGTATCTATTTTTTTAGCGATCATCGTAGCTACTTTGGGGATATATTCTTTACCTATGGTACGCAGCTAGGCGAAGAGAAGGGCTACTTCGCTATTCTTGGTATTTTTCTATGCTATCGGTACCGATATGCACTAGTCCTGCCGCTTATTGGACTTTCTGTATCTATCGTGAGCTTTTCTTTGAAAAAAATATTCGCTGCTCCGCGCCCATTCGCCTACTTCTCCGATCTCGATCTGATGGATCAAATTCAAGTAGTAGAAGGCATCGTGCTTAATGCAGGCCCCACCAGTTTTCCCTCTGGCCACACCATGTCTGGTTTTACACTTTTGACCTACGCCGCCCTCTGCTCGCCCTGGAAGCGTTTCACTGGCCCGTTGTTTGCTGTTATCGCTATTATAGTGGGTATATCCAGAGTCTATTTAGTACAGCATTTCTTAGAAGACATTCTTGCAGGAGCACTCCTTGGTATCCTGCTGGGGATTCTCTGGTATGCTATTGTACAAAAATACCCACCTACCCCTCATCGCTGGATCGATGGAAATTTGTTGCAGCTTTTTAGAAAAAAAATTCCTTTGCTCACAGAGCGTAGTCGAAGTGAGCAAAGGAAAGATGGGTAATCAATCAATAGAACTAAGAATTAGCCTGTCCGAGCAATCTCCCCATTCTTCACTCTTCTCATATAATCATCGTACGCTCGGCGTACGTTTGGAATCAAGAAATACAGACCGAAGATATTCGGGAAACACATCGCAAAGATCATCGCATCGCCAAAGCCAAATACAGCACCTAAACTCATGGAAGCACCAACGATGACAAAAAGGCAGAAAATGATTTTGTAGACAATCTCCATGGTTTTGCTTTCGCCAAATAGGTACGTCCATGCCTTAAGGCCGTAGTACGACCAAGAAACCATCGTAGATAGAGCGAATAAGATTACTGCAATAGAAAGAACGGTAGGGAACCAGCTCAATACCGATTCGAAAGCAGAAGAAGTTAGTGAAATACCACCCATTTCTTCCCCATTATTTAAGGCATACTCAGCGCCATATCCTCCATAATTGGTAATGACAATGACCAAAGCAGTCATCGTACAAATCACCACGGTATCAATAAATGGCTCCAAGAGCGCAACGACCCCTTCAGAGATAGGCTCATCTGTTTTTACAGCAGAGTGTGCAATCGAAGCCGAACCAATTCCTGCTTCGTTAGAAAAAGCAGCTCTTCTAAAACCCAGAATTAATACGCCAATGAAACCACCATACATGGCATCTGCTGAAAAGGCACCCGAAAAGATTTGGCCAAAAGCAGCAGGAATATCAGCCACATGATAACCTAGTACCATCAAGGCTCCTAAGATATAGATACCAACCATAAAGGGCACGACCTTATCCGTTACTTTTGCGATAGACTTGATTCCACCAATAATGATCACTGCTACTACAGCGGCCATCGCCACGCCAAACATCCAGCCTCTACCCGCCATGATTCCCGTTTCGGCACCTCCTGTTACATCGATAAATTGCTGGGTAGCTTGGTTAATTTGTACCATATTACCACCACCGAAAGAACCACCTATACAAGCAATGGCAAAAAGTACGGCGAGTACCTTGCCAACACCAGTCCAGACGCCTCCCTTTTCTGCAAATCCTTTTTCGAGGTAGTACATCGGCCCACCTGATACCGAGCCATCGGCATTGATATTTCGATACATTACCCCAAGGGAACATTCTACAAATTTGGAAGCCATACCAAATATCCCCGCAACAATCATCCAGAAGGTAGCACCAGGGCCACCCAATGAAACCGCGATAGCTACCCCCGCAATATTTCCAACCCCTACAGTACCCGAAAGGGCTGCCGTTAGGGCCTGAAAATGCGAAACTTCGCCGTGGTCATCTGGATTGTCATACTTACCACGTACCACATCAATGGCGTGTTTGAAGGCTGTGAAATTGACGAATCGCATATAGACGGTGAAGAACATTGCACCGGCAATTAGCCAGATTAATACAAATGGAACTTCTAGAGAGCCTATTGGAACCGTGAAGAATACAACGGCTTCAATGGCAGCCGTGAGTGGTTCAAAAACAGCGTTGATCGCTTGGTCAATGCCCCCTTCATCTTGGGCAAACATCAGTACAGGAACACCGAGCAAACTCAGTGCCAAAAGAAGAAGTTTTTTCATCTGTTTGAAATTTTTTGCTTGCAGTCAAGCTGCAAAAAATTGAAATACATTCAGGAACTCGCATGTATTTTCTTTAATCATATCCTTGGGTGATATTGTGATTAAACAAAATCATGCTCGTTTCATAAGTCTTTGTAAATTCATGTAAATATGGGGACTGAAGGTATTTGATTTCTTTTATTTATTCAAAAGAATGGACTTTTATTTTATACGCCCTTTTTTCTTATTTTGTCAGCCACTGACTAAACTACTAGATAAGCATATTGGAACGCTCTATTCCCGAAAAGGATTGGCTACATTTGTTAAGCACAGATAGTGAAAAAGCGATGGATCAGCTTTTTAAGAGCTACTATGCTTATGTCTGTAAAGCTGTTTTTAAAATCATACCCGATACCAGAACTGCTGAAGATATTGCTCAAGAAGTGTTCATGGAAATTTGGCGTAAACGCGACCGATTCCAGATCGCTACTTCGCTAAAAGCATATCTACGTCGAGCAGCAGTTAATCGTTCGCTCAACTATATTAGAGATAATAAAATAGTAATTGCTGCCACAGAAGTGGCATTGCAACTACAAGCACAAGGGCCCAAAGCCCAAGAGAACTTAGAAACCCATGAGCTGCAACAGCTAATCGATCAAAGTATAGATCAGCTGCCAGAGCGTTGTAGATTGGTATTTGTGTTGAGTCGCTTTGAGCAAATGACATACAAAGAAATTGCAGAGCAATTAGGCATTTCCGTGAAAACGGTAGAAAACCAAATTAGTAAGGCACTACAGCTACTGCGGGCCGCATTAGGCCCCTACCTCGGGAAAACGTTAATGTTTCTTTTTTTGTGGTGGATGACATAGGGGAGGTAGTTGAAATCGGTGTCTAATACACTATAACACATTTTGTATAGCTCTAATCTTCTGATTTTATAGGTTAAATGGATCAACTTAAGCACATACTACTGTACCTACGAGGAAAGAATGAGGAACTCTCTAAGTCTGAACAAACTGCATTAGAAAGTTGGTTGGAGAGGGAAGAGCACCAGCAATCGATAGATGAGGCGGATGCTATCTGGAGAGCAGGAGGGCGCTACCAAGCATCCTACGAGCCAGATGTGGAAGCTGGCTTGCAACGATTCAAAGCCGCCATTCAAAAAGAAAAAGTTGTACACCAACCCGTTGCAAAGCAACGACGCTTGCTAAGTCGATCTTGGAGTATTGCAGCAGCACTAGTACTAGCCCTTGGTATAGCAGTTGTTTATAAATCTTTTCTTCCAACCGCCCCGCCCCAGCCTGTAGTTTTAGAAAATACAGCTGATGAACCCAAAGTATTCCAACTACCTGATGGAACACTGGTAACTCTAAATGGAAATTCTCAATTGACCTATCTCCCTGATTTTGAAAAGAATGACTTACGTGAAGTGACACTTAGCGGAGAAGGATATTTCCAAGTAGTCGCTGATCCTCAGCATCCCTTTCATATTCATACCCCAGAGGCTAGAGTAGAGGTAATGGGTACGGCCTTCAACTTAAGGGCATATCCCAATGAAGTATTTACGGAAGTGGAAGTAGAAGAAGGCATTGTAAATTTGATGGCTACTCAGCTCGATAAACAAATGAAAAAGCTTGTTGCCAATGAACGAGCAACCCTGATGCACGGAGAGGGCTTAGTGCGCAAGCAACTCAATACGACGAATGCCAACTCCTGGAAAACAGGTCGCCTAAAGTTCAGAAAAGAACAATTGAGCGAAGTGATAAATGTGGTGGAGCGGCACTATGGCGTAACTATTAATTATGATAGGGCGAATCTTGGTGATTGTAGCCTTAATACCAATTTTAAAGAAGCGACGATTGAAGAAGTATTGAAAACTTTTGAGGTGATCTTTGAGGTTAAAACCAATACTACTGACCCCGATACGTACCAACTTACGGGCGGAGGGTGTTAAAATAAGAGTCGTCCCCAACCACTTCCAGCCATATATCAGTCATTTTAACTGTCCATTAATTTCTGCTACTGTGTATGAATTGCAGATTCAGTTTATCTTTGGACAAGCCCCAGACCGATTTACTTAGTTGACCTTTTGTATGGTGCGTGTTGTTTCAATGCTTATCGTTTGCTTTTCATTCAACTTGGCGTTCGCTCAACAGTTGCTGGATCAGCCTGTGAGCTTAAGTGCGAAAAATGTAAGTTTAGAGACGGCACTTTATCAGCTTATTGACGAGTCCGATGTTCCACTCTCCTTTAGCAATAATATCCTTCCGAATACTTCAGTCACTATAAATGTTCAGGCACAGCCATTACGAAAAGTCCTTCGCCAGCTATTCCAAGGAACGAACCTGAGCTTTCTATTGGAGGGGCAACAGATACTAATATTTAAGCGAAAGTATACGACAAGGCCCAAACGGCAATTTACGATAAGTGGCTTCTTAAAAGATGAGGCAACGCAGGAGACCCTGATTGGTGCTAGCATTTTTGATCAAAAAACTAAGCAAGGAACGATCACCAATGAGTATGGGTTTTATAGCCTCTCTTTGCCAGAAGGGGAGGTTGAAGTGCTGTTTTCATTTCTAGGGTATACGTCTCAGGTGCTACGGTTCCGATTAGATTCTAGCGCTGTTATTAACCAATCTTTACAGTCCAATCTGACGTTGCAAACCGTAGAAGTAGTCGGCCGATCTGGTTGGGAGCAGCAGCGCCCAAGAGAGATGAGTACGGATTACTTAAACCCAAAGATGGTTGAAGAACTACCGGGCTTAGGTGGAGAAACCGATATCCTACGCGCGGCGTACTTGCTGCCTGGTGTGCAGACAGGCACAGATGGTGTAGGTGGGATGTTCGTGCGAGGAGGAGGAGCTGGACAAAATTTGGTGCTCATCGATGATGTACCAGTCTATAATATCTACCATGCCGCAGGTCTATTATCAGTATTCAATTCTCAGGCAGTACGTTCTGCAAAATTACTAAAGGGAGGCTTCCCTGCTCGCTATGGCGGTCGACTTTCATCTGTGATGGACGTACGTACCAAAGATGGGAACGCCCGCGAATGGGCGGCAGAAGCAGAAGTAGGGATGCTCACGGGTCGGTTTTCTACCGAGGGGCCGATTGTAAAAGATAAGAGTTCCATTTTTGTTTCTGGCCGATTTTCTTATCTCAATTGGTACTTTAGGCCCATCTCTGAGCGGTGGAAGCTAGAACAAGGAGAGCGCGGTTCAACGGGTTATGAATATTACGATATTAATGCCAAAGTCAATTTTACCATTTCTGATCAAGATAGAGTGTATTTGAGCCTGTATAATGGCAGCGATGGCTACAGCAATAGTGGTCTTTTTGAAAGTACTTTGTCGATACTAGATATAGCGAGAAACGAAGTTATATCTTTTCAATCCGAGCAGGAATACTCAGAATCTATTACCTGGGGAAATACAGTAGGAGCACTGCGCTGGAATCACGTCTTTGGCAATAAGCTCTTTGCTAATGCTACTTTTACATTCAGTCAGCTTAATGTGGATATTGATTATCGGGAAGTAGATCGCCTATTGCGCTTGGATCCTACTATTGAATTATTTGATCTGTTGAATGTTGGTCGATACAGCTCAGGAATCTATGATTATGGAGCTAAAATTGATTTTGATTATGTACCCAATGCTAGTCACTATATTCGATTTGGTGCCGGTACAATCTTGCGCACCTTTGAGCCTGGGGCTCTTTCTTTTACGGGGGTAAATGAAGATATAGATTTTGAGGGGAGCTTGGCCAATGACCCTATCCAGTCTACTGAAAACTATTTCTATTTGGAAGATGAAGTGACGTTTGGCGAGCGGTGGCTCGTCAATGCTGGGGTGCGCTATGAGAATCTGGCGGTGCAGCAACGAAATTATACGGTCTTACAACCTCGGCTATTCACGAGTTATAAAGTAAATGATTGGATGTCGGCGAAGGCTTCCTATAGCTCTATGGCGCAGTTTTTACATCTTTTATCGCAATCAGGTATTGCTTTGCCTACTGACCTCTGGGTATCTGCCACTGCACAAGTGTCTCCTCAGCGCTCCTGGCAAGTTGATGGCGGAGCTAATTTTATGCTGGGTAAAGGACTAGAGCTTAATGTCGAAGCTTACTATAAGCGTATGGATAATTTGATTGCTTACACAGAGGGTGCAAATGTGCTGAATAATTGGGAAGATAATATCACCACTGGTCAAGGTAATGCTTATGGTATCGAGTTGTTGCTACGCAAATCAGTTGGAAAAACAAGCGGGTGGATTTCCTATGGTCTAGCTAAAGTGGATCGTCAATTTGAACTGATCAATAAAGGGCGTCCGTTTCCCTTCAAATTTGATCGACGGCATGATCTAAAGCTGGTCGTCAACCATCGCCTAAACGATTGGTGCCACTTATCGGCTAATTGGGTGTTGTCCAGTGGATTTGCCTTTAGCCTGCCTTTTGAGCGATATATTTTCCAAGAACCCGGCTCACCACAAGACCCCGTGGTAATCGAAGATTTTGATGCTATTAATAAGTATCGAATGCCAACCTATCATCGCTTGGACGTAGGCGCACATATGCGCTTTAAAGGGGAAAAAATAGTACAACAATTACACCTAGGTATCTATAATGTATACAATCGTCGAAATCCATTGTACTATAATCTTCGTACAGAAATTGTAAATCGGAACAATTCGTTGGACGCTGTTAAGCGATTTGTGGAAGTTCCCTTGCTACCGATTTTACCCTCCGTTAGTTACACTGTGAAATTTTAATCGTATATTTGATAATATGATTCGGCTGGTAGTATTCTGTTTCGTTGCTTTTTTAATCTTTATCGCTGCAACCTGCGAGCGTCCGGTCGACCTAGAAATTCCTGTTCTCAATCCTAAATTAGTCGTAGTAAGTAATTTCACTAGTGCAGAGAACTTGCTAGTGCAGGTATCGGAGACCCAATCGATCCTAGATTCAAATGATGTTACTTACGTCACAGATGCCACTGTGGAGCTGTTTCAAGGTAATAATTTGTTGGAAGAGCTCAGCTTGGTAATGGGAACCGGACGTATTCCACCATTCTACACTACATTGACTACTACTCCAAAGCCTGGTATTGAATATATGATTAGGGTGGATGCCCCTGGTTTTGAGCCTGTAATGGCGCAAAGCAGTATTCCTGACCGGATTGATATTCTCAATTTGGAGGTTTCGGACTTAGTTATTACGCCTGGTAGTAATGAGGATGAACTGGTTTTTTCTTACAATGTTAACCTTATATTCGAAGACCCAGGCGCACAAGCTAACTACTATCAGCTCAACTTCTTTCAGGAGGTTTTTCCCTATGTGAGTATTGAAGGCGATACCACTATTGTGGGTAAAGACTTACGTCAAATAAACTTTAGCGCCAATAGCAATAATAATAATTTCATTGCCTACTTCGATGGTGGAGTATTATTTGACGATGCCAATTTTAATGGCAGCCTTATTTCTTACGGCTTTCGCCTACAGACTAGCATCAACCGCGATACTGAGCTGCTTGGGCAAATGTTTGCCGAGCTCCGATCTACTTCGGAAGAGTATTATCTGTTTCACAATTCCTTGAGCCGTCAGCAGCTCAATTCTAACGATCCTTTTTCTGAGCCTGTTATTGTCTTCAACAATATCGAGAACGGTAAAGGTATTTTTGCAGGCTACAACCAAGCGGTAGATTCTGTTCTGATACTACAGTAAGGTTTCTAACTTCTCATTTTTTTCAAAAAAATCGGATTAATCGTAAAAAAATGTTGACCTACATAGGGGGGTAGGAAATTATTGGTGTCTATATAAGTACAAGTGCCAAACAAATACTGGTTCGTGCTTACATGATAACCTTTAATTTAAGATCACATTAATTTTCTACGGCTATGAAGACAGATAATAAAAACATGTTCATTGAAGCTTTTCCCTTATTTTCACTATTAAGCGAAGAGGAAAAAGTTCAGCTTAGCGAGATGATGGAATATCGGGTAAAGCCCAAGTACAGCTTTATTTACCTGCCTGATGAGCCTTCTGAAGCGATGTTCTTTCTGGCAAAAGGAACGATAAAGATTGGGACACACTCAGTGGATGGTAAAGAGGTAATCAAATCACTGATCCACCCTTTAGCTATGTTTGGCGAGTTAGGCCTAATCGGTGAAACGAATCGGCAAGACTTTGCGCAGGCACTAAAAGAAGATGTGCACATGTACGTCGTACAAGTGCAAGATTTTAGAAAACTCATGCGCAACAATTTCGAGCTGTGTAGTAAAATCATGATGCTATTTGGCAACCGATTAATAAAAGCAGAGCAAAAGCTAGAGTCGCTGATTTTCAAGGATGCTCGCACTCGAATTATTGAGTTTATTAAAGACTCTGTGAATAAGCGCGGCCGTAGAGTAGGCTATGAGATGTTGCTCAAACACTCCCTAACGCATCAGGATATTGCCAATATCACCTGTACTTCACGCCAAACCGTAACTTTAGTGTTAAATGAACTAAAAAAATCAGACCTGATCTATTTCAATAGAGGTAAGATTCTGGTTAGAGATATGGCCAAGTTGGCTTAGGATTATATTCCTTTTAGTGTGCTCTCTATGATACAAGGTAGGCTATCCGCCTTAGGCGGATAGCCCTTTTCCAAAACCCTTTAATCTATAAAAACACCTAAAATAAAAATCCAATCTTAAGGCCACCGCTGAACGCCAATCCAGCTGGAGTGGTGTGCAGTATGAAGTTTGTTCCTCTATCATCGTTAGAAGATCCATATCCTACTCCTCCATACAAATCCAGTAATACTCGCTCTCCAAAGACCCATTGCTTGCCAAGTGAAGCAGTTAGGCCACCAAATACAACTTGCTCATCGGTACGGAAGCGTTCTGTTTCTCTATACTTGTAGGTGCCTAGCGTCGCATCAAATCGAAGATAACTTCCGTGAAATAGGGATCTCAAATAGGCATCATTGCTAGTTGTTCGGCTTCCTAGATAAAACTTATAACCCACGGTAGTTCCAATACCAGCAGCCTCTGGACCATTCATGCTACGGCCAAGGCCAATGAATGCTATTCTAGCTTCAAAACTGGTTTTGGCAGAAAGCATCTGTTCGTAGGTGACACTGGTAAAGCCATTGACTACAGGAGATAGGAAACTGAACTTTAGAGCTCTTTTGGGAAGTTGTGCAAAGTCAAATGCACTCTCTTCTGGTGACTCAAAGGTATGTTCTGTTCCATCTTGCAACACCACTTTTTCAATTCGGTGTGCAGGCACAACAAAAGTAGGGCCGTTCTGGCCATCGTAAGCTTTGTACTTAACTTGTTGATCGCTGATTTCGATAACTTTTGTCTCCATCATTGTCTGATCAACTAGGTGGATCATATCTTGTGCAGAGCTAGTAAAATGGAGGATTAAAAGACTGGCGATAAAAAAATACTTGATTACTTTCATGAGGCAGCTATTTTGTGTTTAATAATTATGCTACAAACATAGCCTCTGAGAGCACCTGGGGTTGCACCAATTCGGCAACTAACGCATATTATTTTATTTAATATTCATTCGGATGCGCCATTCTTTGGGATAATAATTATTTATTCGGCGTTTTATGCCTTTGATCCAGCCAAGCGCTTGTGTCTGGAAAGTCACGAGCTGCCAGCCTTGAGGAGGATCGGCAAGTTCGATGGTCTCTCGCTTTAGGAAACGTAGGGCCTGCTCTTTATTCAATTCTACCGATGGATAGGAAGTAGAGCGGAGTAAGCTCAATGCCAGCGTAGCACTTGGAATGAAATCCTTCCCCTTAATGGTACCAATATGCTTCCCCAACATCCGCCGTTTTAAATGCTGATCTATATTTTGGATGGCTTCCGTGTGTTCTTTCAAGATCGCATAAATTTGGTGGGAGGCATCTATAAAAAAGTGGTAGGCTGACGGCGATTCTACCCACTTCTGTAAGATCGCATGATGCTTTTTGGGTAGTGCTTGCCAATGCTCAAATTTGACTTTTGGTGAAAGCTCCAACCTTTTACCTGTTTTCTTCTGGAAACAACTAATGTAGAAGCCCTCTCCTTTCACTAGATGTGGATAGCACTGATAGCCGATAGCCTTAGTGCGTACTCCCCATGCTTCTGGTAATGCTAAGGGCATAGGGGTGAGCTCGAATTCTTTTGCCAGCCAATGTGCGTTTGCTTCATTTTCTATATCGTTATAGGTGCAAGTGCAATAGATAAGGATGCCTTCTGGTGCCAGCGTTTGTACCGCTTCCGCTAAAATGCGCTTTTGCCGAGCAGCACATAGGGATACTGCATCAGTAGACCATTCCTGGATAGCATCCGGGCTTTTTCGGAATAGCCCCTCGCCAGAGCATGGCGCATCTACAACGACTAGGTCAAAGAAACCAGCTAGCTTCGCTAGCTGCGCACTATCATGATTGCTAAAATAGACATTGGGGGCACCCCACTTCGTGAGGTTCTCCTGCAAAACGTGATACCGACTCTTGATGACTTCATTGGCCAAAATGAGGCTTTCAGCAGAAAGCTGATCGGCCAAAAGTGAAGTTTTACCTCCGGGAGCTGCACAAAGATCAAGTGCTCTGATAGGGCGACTGGGGCCAATAAGTTGCTGAACCGCTACACCGAGTAGCATAGATGAGGCTTCCTGCACATAGTAAGCCCCCGCATGAAGTAACGGATCGAGGGTGAAGACAGGGCGCTGGGACAAATAACTACCCTGCTCATTCCATGGAATGGGCTCCTCGATGTTAGGCTGTAGCCCAATTTTCCGACGATTCCAGCGTATACTTGTTGGTGCCTGCTGCGTCAGTGCTGCTTCAAATTGGGGCCATTCTTCTTGTAATTGAGCTTGCATTTGCGGCAAAAAAGCAATGGGTAATTGGGTCATCCGTGGATAAAATTTTGCTGCTTGCAGCTATTTAACAATTTCAAGGGCTGGCGAGCTTAATTATTCAAGGCCCAATTATATTCTCCATAAGCCACTTTTGCATCAGCATTAATCTTCACACTTGAATACTTATTCAGGTAGTCAATAATATTCCCAAAGTCACCCGCATACCATTCAAAGATTTTACTAATCTGAACTTGGTCAGCAGCGATCGTATTAAAACTGGAATTATTGATGAATAGCTTTGCTTGCTTTTCAAAATTACGGTTGAGATTAGCGGCCGTCCAAGCTTGGTTGAGCAGGGGAGGGCACGACTTGGCAGCGCAGTTTACTGCAAAGTGAATACGAGCATCCTTATACTGAGGGCGAAGAATATCATTTTCGATATTATTCAGCGAGTAGGTTTTATCGCCTAATTTGATCCATTTGACATCCCAAGGCTTCCCACCGTGAAGGTTGGTGATGCTAGAAGTAGGGTAGTTGTCTAGGATCAGCTTAACAGTAAAGGCATTGTACGCATTAATCCAATAGGCCATCTTTTCTTTTCTTGACCAAGATGATTGGATCGGGTTATCGGCCAATAGTGCCAAGTACTCCTCCAACTGGGCAATAGAAGACTTAAATCCTTTGTAATTTACCTTTCCTTTAGCAGTAACGTATTTTTTCAGCAAACCATCCCATATAGTGTGCTGAGGTGGAGCTGGTAGGGTAGGAGCTTCTTCTACGTCTTCTGTGGGCACTTCAGTTACTTTGACCTCTTTTTTCGTTAGGTTCTTCTTTTGAACAGGCTCTGCTTTCTTGGCAGTAGCCTTTGCCTTTTTGGGCAGCACGGTATCTTCTAGTACCCGCTTTTTAGTAGTTTTTGGGGCCTCGTTTACCACCATTTCTTTCGCCGAATCAGTTGGTGCTATTGGTGCTGGAGCGCTAGCTTCAGATACATTAAGTTGGGAAGATGCAGGTGTTTCAGGGGCTGAAGTTTCAGTAGTAGGAGTAGCATTGGTACAAGCTAGTAG